>DATJRE010000001.1:0-9893 GCA_035505095.1 Bryobacteraceae bacterium
GATTTCCGGATGCGCCGCCAGCAGTTCGCGCAGGAAGGCCCGCGCCAGTTCCTCATCGTCGACGATCACCGCCTTGAGGTTAGGGGACACGTAGCCAATGTACACCGGCGGCAGGCGGGGTGGGGACGGCGCCCGGCAAAGATGCGGGTTCCCCTGTGGTTACGAGTTCCCGGACGCGGTTTGCGGAATTCTCCGAGTCGCCGGCGATGCGATCGAAAAACGGGAATGAACCCTGTGTCCGAAACCGGAGCCGGTCAAGGGCCGATGGCGGCGGCCGAACCGTCAATGCCTAATCAAGTCCGTCATGGGCACGCGAGACGGAATGCCCCTCGGTCTCCAGCGCCCTGCGGAGCAAATCGGCGGTGTTCGGTCCACCTTCGGCAACCAGGATACGTATGCTTCAATTTTGGCCGGGCAGCGTGCCGAACGCGCGGTTGACCGGTTGACCAGTTGACCGGCGAACTTTGGCGGTATCAAGAAGCGGGAGCGACCAGGTTCCTCACCAAGCGGCAATCCACTCCCATTGCGCCGGCTTGGGATGCGAGCGTACGCTCGTCTTCGGTGATCAAAACGCACCGGTTTTTCAGTGCCAGCTCAATCAACCCAGTATCGGTTATGCCGATGCGCGGCAGGCATTCTTCAAAGGCCTTGTCGGATGCGAGATCGAGTAAGCGGATTAGCGTTTCGTCGATGTCCCATTGACGCAACAGATCGATACTCGTCCGCCAGAAATCCAAAAGATCGTCACCATAGAGTCGCAGGCGGCTCTCGATGCCGGTCAATTCCGCGATGGCATGGGAGGTTGTCAGCCTTCGTCCGATAGAGTAGAGCAAATCCAAAAGCAACTTTTGGGCGCCGCTCGTTTGCAGCGGCTCCGTGAGAACATGCGTGAATCTCGGAGACCGGCCCAAACGAACCCCCCGCATGTCATAGTTAATGACAAGCGCGCTAAATAACGGGCCCGAGTCAATCACGGCTTTCGGAAACATCGATCAGGCGGTCAGCCTGGCACGGTCGCCTTCGACCGGTGGAACGTCATACCGTAGCGACAGGTCCATCCGGAGATCCTTTAGGAGCTTTGCCAGTGTTGCGCTCACATCGGCGAGATGTTGCGCCGACCGAATCGTATCGCTATAGCGGTCGCGCACGGAAGGCAGGTCCAAAGACAGGATCAGCTTCTCCCGATGGAAATTCCAGAACTTCGCGGTCGAATAGTGCGGAGGCAACTCGCCCGTCATGTTGACGACATTCTGGGCAATCAGCCGGATCCGATCGGATGCCGGATAAGCGCCGAATATCTCGCGCGGATCCTGAATGCCGATTTCGAGCAGTTTCTCCGGCGCGAGGAGAGATTCGCAGAGATCGGCGAACTCCGGACTGGCAACTAACGCACGGTGTAAGTCGCGTACATGAACGAGCAGGGTCTCGACAGCCGCATCATGGATGTCCGTGTTGGCCTCCACCGCCGCATTCAGTTGTAAGATCTGATCCAGGTTGGCTTCGGCTTCTTCCCGCAAGTATCGTCTGATGGGCCTGATCAGGTCGAATGTCTGCGGCGCGAACGAAAAAGTCCAATTGCGTTTTTTCAGAAGGCTCTGTTCGAACTCCAGGGCCGGGATCAACGGATTCAATATGGTGTCGAACCACGCACGGATAATGTGAGGTCCAACGCGCGGTGGAAGCGCCACCTGGGCAGATCCAATTTCGGCTAACTCGCGCAACACGCTTGCGATAGTCGAATACCGGACCCCTTCCTTTACCAGCCAATCGCCAACATCCTCCGCGGAAACGGAGCGGGATATCTCCGCGACGCCCGACTCTTCCCCAAGTTGTCCGCCTTCGACGACGTCGTATCTTGGAGATGCCGTCAATTCCTCCGCCGAGCTCCGGCGGATCTGAACGATTCTCAACACCTGCACAATCCTAGCACAGGGCAATAGTTACTATGCCCGTTCGGCGATGGCGCGCTTCATCAGCGCCTTCTTGTACGCGAAGCCGTAGGCCGTCTGGGCATAGTTGCCGCCGACCATGGCGGGCGAATGCCTCAAGGGGGGCCCGCTTCACCGCTGAGACGCGGAGGAGGAGGAGTTTCTGCCAGCATGGAATCCGGGATCTTCGCGGCTCTGCGGCGAAAGGGGGGCATTGGGTTTTCTGCCTTTCTATTGAGCGGCTCGTTTCACCGCGGAGCAGACGGGAAGATTGAGAAATGTTTGCTCCGCGCCCTCCGGGCCCAGAGGGCGTCCTCCGCGGTGAAGCGGGCCCGCCCTACCAGAAATGATGCCCGTGGGGGATCAAACCTGGGAATACATACGCGTAGAGCATGATGATCACTCCGACAATAAACAGGAGGCCGAGGCTGTGTTTCAGCACGGCGCGGAAGAGGGGGCCTTCCTGGCCCTCCTGCTGGGTGACGGCGCAGGCGATCACCAGGGATTGCGCGGCGACCATTTTGCCCATTACGCCACCAGCGCTGTTGGCGGCGCCCATCAGAATCGGGCTGAGGCCCAGCTTGTTGGCGGTGATCACCTGCAGGCTGCCAAAGAGGGCGTTGGAGCCGGCGTCGGTGCCGCTGAGCGCTACGCCCAGCCAGCCGATGGTGGCGCCGAAAAACGGGAACATCACGCCGGTGTGGGCCATGGCCATGCCCATGGTGGCGTCCATGCCGCAGTAGCGGGTGATGTATCCCACGCCCAGCATGGCCAGGATGGCCAGCAGGCTGAGGCGCAGGCGCCACATGGTGTGCCAGAACACGCGGACGGTTTTGCGCAGCGAAAGCCCCAGCAAGGGGGCGGCGACCAGTCCGGCGAAAAAGGCGCCGGTGCCGGGGGTGGAAAGCCAGGAGACATCGAAGAGGGCCGGTTCGGAGTACGGCTTGGCCACCACCGGGGGCGTGCGCACCACCATGTGGTCGAGGCCGGGCACGGGTTGTTTCCAGGAGACGATGTCGAGGGCTTTGGTGACCGGGGGAATGCCCCAGAGGACCACGAAGCCGGCCACCAGCAGAAACGGCGACCAGGCGCGCAGAATGCGGGGAAAGGTCAGCTCATCGCCGGGCGCACAGGCGGGGCGCGGGGCTTCGCCGGGATACCGCCAGATTTTGGCGGGGCTCCAGACTTTGTGAAAGAAGAACGCCAGGAACAGCAGCGTGCAGATGCCGGCCATGATATCCACGAGCGAGGCGTTGATGTAGTTGGACCAGAAGAACTCCACTCCGGCGAAGGTGACGCCGCAGGCCAGCAGGCCGGGCCAGATGGCCAGGGTGTCGCGGGTTTTGGAGAGCTGGCGGACGATCCAGAAGGGCAGGATGACGCTGGTGGTGATGGGCAGAATGCGGCCCAGCATGGCGGAGAAATCGGCTTCCGGCAGGCCGGTGACGGCGACCAGCGTGCGAATGGGATTGCCCATGCCGCCGTAGGCCACCGGCGAGGAGTTGGCGATGAGGCACATGACGGCGGTTTGGAACGGCGGGAAGCCCATGCCGATCATCATGGCGCCGGTGACGGCCACGGGCGCGCCGCCGCCGCCGGCGCCTTCGAGCAGGGCGCCGAAAGCGAAGGCGATCAGCAGGACCTGGAGACGGCGGTCCTGGGAGATATCGCCGATGGAGCGTTTGAGGACCTCGAATTCGCCGGACTCGACCGAAACATCATAGACGAACACCGCCGCCACCACGATCCAGGCGATGCGGAACCAGCCGAACACCAGACCATCGGCTACCGCGCCGGCCACCATGATGGCGGGCATGTGGAAGACGGCTAGGGCGACGGCCACGGCGGCAATGAAGGCGAAGACCGCGGCTTTCCAGGCGTGCAGGCGCATTACCGCGAGGAAGAAGAACAGGGTGCAGACAGGGATGGCGGCGGCGATGGTAGAGAGCAGCGTATTGCCCAGCGGATTGAAGTTCTGCAGCCAGGGCTGAGGCATCAGTGGGCCGCCGCGAAAACGATACACACCGGAGCTCCGGCTTCGAGGGTCTGGCCGGCAGAGCTGATCGCGCCGGATTGCGGATCGACGCGGAATTTGACGATGCTGTCGGAATCCTGGTGGGCCGCGAAGAGCCAATGGCCGCTCGGATCGATGGCGAAGTTGCGGGGCGTCCTGCCGCCGGAGGGGAAGATGCCGGCGGCTGTGAGGGTGCCTTTGGCGCGGTCGATTTTGAACGCGGCGATGCTATTGGCGCCGCGGTTGGAAGAATAGACGAACTTACCGTCGGCGGAGACCGCGATTTCAGCCCCGCTGCTGTTTCCGATGGGGCCCTGGGGGAGCGAGGAGATGGACTGGATGGATTCGAGGCTGCCGCGCGACGCATTGTAGCGGAACACGGTGATGCCGGGGATCATTTCCGAGACCACGTAAACGAATTTGGCGCCGTGGCCAAAGGCGATATGGCGCGGGCCGGAGCCAGGCGCGACCTTGGCGAAGGGCGGATTGTTGGGCGTGAGCGAGCCATCGGAGCCTATTTTGTAGACCGTGACCTCGTCCAGGCCCAGGTCGGCCGAGAGCAGGAAGCGGCCATCGGGAGACGGCACCACCGAATGCGCGTGGGGGCCAGCCTGGCGATCGGGGTTGACGCTAGACCCGGTGTGCTGCACGAACGCTACGGCATCGCCCAGGGAGCCATCCGGATGCACCGGGAAAGAGGCGATGCTGCCGGAATTGTAGTTGGCCACGAAGACGAATTTGCCATCGGGAGTGACCGAAACGTGGCAGGGGCCGGCGCCTTTGGAAACCACTTTATTCAGCGCGGTGAGCTTGCCGGTGGCGGTGTCGATGGCAAAGGCGCTGACGGTGCCGGTGGGCTGGCCCTGGTAGCGCGAATCCTCGTTGGCGGCATACAGAAACCGGCCGTTGGGGGCGAGCGCCAGAAACGACGGGTTGCTGGTCTCGGCCACCAGGCCGATCGGCTGCACCGATCCGTCCGCGGCATGGAAGCGCCAGGCATAGATGCCCTTACTCTGGTGGCGGGTGTACGTACCCACGTACATAAAGTAATCGCCCTTGCCGGCGGTCTTGGGGCCCTGCTGCGCAAAGCCCAGCGGAAGCGCGCACGCCAGCGCGACTCCTAACGCGAACTTACTGCGGAAGCTTATAGAACTCATAATTGATTTTCCACCTGGTTTCCTTTCCTGGCTCGACTTTCAGATCGATGTAAGCTTCCGGACAGACGGTGGTGCTGATGGACCAGAAGACCAGCTTGGCGAGGGGACGGTCGGAAGTCTGGTGCACGCCGATGCCGGCTTTGCGGTTCTCCACGTGAATATCGTAATCCTTCGGCGTGTCGCCGTAGCCGCTCATGGTGGTGTAGACCTGCTGGCGGCCCTGCAATTCCTTCAGATAGACCAACTGGTTGCCGCGAGCTTCCGCCGGCCCTCGCAAGTCGGCCAAGGTGTGAACGTCGAAGGGGAACCGCACAGTGTAATCGGGGCCGGCCGGCTCGTGGTCGAGCATGTAGAAGTTGTGCTCGTAGACGCTGGTCGAGATGGGCTTCTTGCCGGTATTTTTGAGGCTGTGCTCCAGCACCATTTCGGGCTTGCCCTTCAAGAGCCGGATGGTCTTGCGATAGACGTAGGCGTAGCCGTTGGTATCGCCGAGTACCTGGGTGTATTCGACGGAATCGGCATTCACGTGGACGGTCCACTTGCCGTGGTCGGTGATCTCGTAGGTATTGAACTGGCGGAAGGCGCGCTCTTCGGGCTTGCGCACCGCGCCGACCCCGATCTTCACAAAGCTGTCGCCGGTTTTGACCTCTTCATAGCCCAAGCCCATGCCGTTGGTGAGGAACTCTTCCACGGGGCCCTGAATGGCGTCGTGAGTCGTGGGGTCGTAGCGGTCGAACCATTTGCCGAAGTATTCGTGCCCCTCGAATTGAAGGCTGGAAATGGCGCCCGACCAATCGAAGCGGGTGCCGCGGTAATAGCCTTTTTGGGCGTCGGGCAGCAGCAGCTTCACGGTCAGAATTTTATTGGAAATCTCCGCCTCCGGATAATCGGCCGCCAGGGCCGCAACACTCAACGCCAACAACAGGGCGGTTGTCTTCACGATGCTCCTCTCGGGACCTCTATCCTCGCATCCTTATCCCCGCACCCTTGTCCCCGCACCTCTGGCGTGGCGCGCGCGGCGCAGATCGGCGAAACTGAACAGGGCTTCCCGGATGGGGGTGCCGGTGACTTCGATGCGTTTCAGATCGCAGGTGCCCACCCCCACGCTTTCGGCGAGACGCAAGGTGCTGTCGCAGGTTTCAAAGGGCGGCGTGCCGCGGTCGGCCATGGGGTCGAAGCCCATAACGGCCATGGAGACCGCGTCTACGTTGACCGGGTTGGTGCCGGCCACGAGGACTCCGGGCTGGACGGGTTGAATGCCGCCACCGATCCAGGGGCCTTCGCCGCCGGCCATGGTGTGAATGCCTTCCACTACCGCCAGGTGAATGGGGCGCGTGGAAATCAGGTCGACCACGGTGCGCGGCACACGGTAACCGCCATCGCGCGGGGATTGCGGATGCAACTCCGGCGGGGCGATTTTGGAAGGCTGCCGGTGGCCGCTGTGAACGAGATCGCGGCCGCCCTTGGGAACGTCGCTGGGATCCTCCACGCCTGCGCCCGATCCATAGATGGTGCAGGGCGTGAGGCCGAAGCAGTTCTTCATCGACAGGGTGACCCCCGCGGTGGCGTGCTCCTTCATTTTGGCGAGGCTCACGAAGACGTCGCAATCGTGGTAGGAGTGGTTCAATTCGAAGCCGGGAAACATCAGGCCGCCCTGCGGCACCATCATGCGTACGTACTGCTTGCCTTTGCCGAGGTAGTTGGTGTTTTCGAACTCCACGTTGGGCGCGGCGCTGAGGATGTCGCGCGGCTCCCAGTTGGATTGGAGCAACACCTCTTCAATAGGGTCGGCAGTGGACCAGGGGCTTTCCAGGATGCGGATGCGGCGCGCGCCGGCTTTGCCCAGCAAGTGGACGGTGGCGGCGATGACGTGCGGGTGGGTGTAATGGGTCTCCTCAGCCGGCAGGTAGCCGAGGCGGTAGGTGGTGGCGCCGGTGAGGTTGATCTTGATGGCTACGGTTTTGCCCCGGACGATGCGGGGCAGGCCGCCCAACTGGTCGAACATGCGGTCCAGCGTGGGCACGAGCACAGCCGGGTCATAGGTGGGGCACTTGGCCACCGTAACCCGCGAGGCGGGCGCGGCGGCGTGGAGTGCCGGACGGGCCAGGTACGCTCCGGCGACGGCTGAGCCGGCCATGCGCAACCAGTTTCTGCGTGAGTGTTGACAGTACATTTCCCCTCCTCAAATTTCCAGTTCCGCGGCAGCATATTGCGACATGGCAGGCAAGTGCAACTCGACTCCGTCGCGGCCGGGCAGCACTTCGAGGCTGCGCGGTTCGGCGCGGTCCGCCGTCCAGAGTTTGGCCGACCGGTAGCGGGCGGCGATGTGCACCGAAGCATCCTGAGGGCCGCGATTGGAGTAAAACAGCATGTGCAGCAGGGCGCTCTTGCGGTTGGGCGCGGCGGCCAGGTAAGCGCTCACGGCGCCGCCGTTGAAGAAGCGCAGCAGTTCATAGCGGTGGCTCACCAGCAGCACCGAATCGTTGGCCAGCGTGTAAGGATCGTCGGGCTCCGCCTTGGCGAGGGCCACTTTGCCTTTGCCCACTACCCGGATATCGTATCGCGGATTTTCCTGGTCGGCGGCAAGTGGGCCGGCGACGCGGCCCCATTGAGGGCCGGCGATCAGCAGTTTGCCTCCGGCGACCAGCGCTTCGATTTCGCGGCGCAGCGGCGGCAAGGGCGGCTCGGGATCGAGGTAGAGGATGGCCCGCAAGCCTTTCCACGAGGCGTCTGAAATGCTGCCCTTGACGATAACGCGATACTGCTGGTTATCGCGCGCCAGCAGGTTCAAGGTTTCGCCGCTCAGGAACTCGTGGTCGCCGGTGAAATCGGAAACCACGCCGACCACGGCCTCGGGGGAATAATCCGCCCACGGCTTATGGGCATCGAAAAAACGCGCCGCGGCGATGAGTTTGTTCCAACCCTCCAGGGCGCGCGGTTCCTGGGCGGCGATGGCCGAGGCGGTGGCATCGTCGAGGGAAATGAGCCATCGGCCGCCGTAGGCCGCCGCATCCAGGAAGGCCATGGCGAAGGAATCGGGGAACAGGCGTGGGCCTTTGGGCGGGGCATCGATCCAGACCTCGGTATCCGGGTGCAAGGCGTTTTCGAGGCGCACGCGCCAGCCGTTGGAATTGAGCCAGGGCACGCCGGTGGGTCCCGCGCTGACGCCGCTGCCGCGGGCGGCCATCTGGATACCGGGCCATTCGCCTTTGCTCAGGGAGACGCCCATGGGCGGTTTGGAAGCGATGGCCAGCCCGCTACGTTGGGCCTGGCCGGCGAGCGGCCCCAGATCTGTCCCGCTTTCGACGAGCAGGCAATTGATGGGGGTGTCTTGCAACAGACGGAGGGTTTCCGGGTTTTTCCAGGCTGCCGGCCACCGCATGGGGGTCCACTGCAGATTCATGTCGAGCGCCTCGGGCGATCTTTTGATGAAGGAACTGAATACCGCTTTCAATCTTACCGTGTGGCGGGCGGGGCCGGGTTGGCGGAGGGGAGGTTGGGCGCGCGGCGCGGGTGGGCGGGCTTCGAGGGTTGCGGGTGGGCGCCAATTCTGGACTCGACGCGGAGAACACCCAGAAACGCAGCGCGCAAAGGAGGCGGAGGGCGCGGACCAGCAGATTCAGGGCCTGACCACGCGGTCGATCACCAGGAATTCGGCGGGCGCCTGGGCGGGTTCGAGCTGCAAGCCGAGTTTCTTCAGGGCGGCGGTTATGGGGACAAGCGGGTTGGGGCGAGTGGCGGGCGGCGGGCTGCCTGGGGAGGCGTCGCGGGCGCCGCCGAGATCGGAGAGGCGCAAATCCAGATGGAGGTCGAATGTGCCGGCGATGCCGGTCTTGTCGATTACGTCCCGATCCAGCCACACGGAGAGCTGGCTGCAGAGGTCCGCCATGGTTATGCCACGGACGTCCAATCCACCGTTGGCCGAGGGGCGGAACATGCCGCATAGAACCGGCGGCGGACGCCCCGGCGCCGGGGGAGGCGCGGGAATACTGAGGTCGAGGACGATGCAACTGCCTTTCTGTGCGGCGGTGAGATGGGGACCGCCGGAGGCGACGGTGATGGCGTAGACGGGGACGTCGCGGGTCTGGCGATGGATCTTGAGTTGGAAACGGTCTTCGAGAACCGCCTGGAGCATGGGCCCGAGCAGCATTTCCCGGCTGGCGGGGGTGGCGGATTGGGCCTCGATGGTGAAGCGCTCGGACTGAATCCACGGCGGACTGCCGGCGATGGGGGCATCGTGTTGGCGGAGCGAGACAGTGGGCATAGGCAGCCCGGTGGTCGCGCTGACGGGCACCGGCAGGCCGTCCGGGAAGGAAAGGTAGGCCATGCGGATGAGCCGGTCCACAGTCCAGCATTCCAGGCGGACGGCGGCGGGAGAAACGGTGGTTCGGCCTTCGGCGCCCGGGGGTGGATTGGGGCACGGCTTGACCGAGACTGCGGTGAACTGCGGGCGCACAGGCGGCTGCGGCTGGGCAGAGGCGATGGCGGCCCACACTGCGGCGACGAGCCAGGGTTTGCCGGCGCAGGGCAGGAGGCGCTCAAGACGGTGCGTCATGAAGATGGCGGCTCCTGATAGGATAACGCCGGGTTTGGAGCGTGCGCGGGCCGGCGTGCGGCTGCGGCGGCCGGCCCGGTTGCGATTGCCGCGGACTACTTCATTTCGGAGCGCAACACCTCGATGGCCTTTTCGATCTGGCGGTCGTGGCCGGCCTCGAAATCGGTGGGGGTGTTGTCCTGATAGACATCCGGGGGCACGCCGTAGCTCTCCATGTTGGTGCCATCGGCGGTGTAGAC
>DATJRE010000002.1:0-9370 GCA_035505095.1 Bryobacteraceae bacterium
CCACGACGACGTCGAACACCTGCGGGGTACGCGTAATTTGCAGCATCCGGTTCCCTTTGGATTTATCTTAGCAATACCGGCGCGGCGGGCTGGGAGCACCGCGCGGCCGCGCTGGCCGTGCTCCCTCCGCTCTCTTTGCGCTCCGCGCGGTGTGCGGCCCGCGTTCGGCCGCACGCTGGCCGTGCACCTGCGATCCCGCGCCCGGCCGGGAAGTTCGCGCTCCGCCCTCTCCACGCTCCGCGCGCGGTTTGCGGCCCCCGCCCGGCCGCGCTGCCCGTGCTCCCTGGGATCGCGCACCCGGCCGGGATCTCCGTGCTCCAGCTCTCCCCACGCTCCGTGCGTAATGTGGCGGCCCGCGTTCGGCCGCGCGCTGGCCGCGCACCTGAGATCGCGCCCGGCCGGAAGCCCGTGCCCCCGCACTCTCCACGCTCCGCGCGGTGTGCGGCCCGCGCCCGGCCGTGCTGGCACCGTTCCGCTCCGGTGTGCCGGCCTTAAGCGTGCCTGGCTCAGTGTCGCGTGGCGGCCAGATCCATTTGATTCGCCAAATCAAAACAATTGCGGTATACTTCGGCCCATGACCCGCGCGGCGGAGGTGGAAACGGTGCTGGAGTGCTATCCCCGGATTTACTTCGCCTGCCACCGGCGGCACGTGCGCGACCCGCAGACGCAGGCGGTGCTGAGCACCCACCAGGCCAGCGTGTTGGATCACCTGGACACCGTCGAAGGCACCACGCTGTTGGACCTCGCCCGGCACATGGGCGTGACGGCGTCCACCATGTCGCTGACCGTGGACCGCCTGGAGCGCGGCGGCTACGTGAAGCGCGGCCGGAACAAAACCGACAAGCGCCGCGTGGATCTGAGGCTCACCGCGGCGGGGGCGCGCATCAAGCAACAGCAAAAAGTGCTCGAACCGGAGCTGGTGGCGGCCCTGCTCGCCCGGCTGGACCGCGACCGGCGCCAAGCCGCGCTGCGCGGTCTGGAATTGCTGGCCGAGGCGGCCGTGGAGATGATTCGCTCGGGCGAATTCCAACGAATTTTGAAAGGAGCGGCGGTATGAAGTGGATTCTGTGGATTGTCGGGGGCCTGGTGCTGCTGGTGGGCCTGATGGCCGGAGTGGGCGCCCTACTGCCTGAGCGGCATCACGGCACCCGCAAGGCGCGCTATCGGGTAGCGCCCGATGCGCTCTACGCGGTGCTGGCCGGCCCGCCCGATTGGCGCACGGGCGTAAAGAGCTTCGGGGTTCTGCCCGAGCAGAACGGCCGCAGGCAATGGTGGGAGGAAGACACCCATCGTCAGAAGATCACCTATGAGCTGGTAGAGGCCAAACCTCCCGAGCGCCTGGCCGTACGCATCGCCGGCGAGGGCCTGCCCTTCGGCGGGACCTGGACCTTCCGGATTGCGCCCGTGGCGGGCGGCGGCTCGGAGCTGCGCATCGACGAGGACGGCGAGATCTACAACGTGATCTTCCGCTTCATGGCGCGCTTCTTTTTCGGCTACACGGCCAGCATCGATGGCTACCTGCGGGACCTGGGCGCGAAGTTCGGCGAGGCGGTCTCGATCGAGGCGTAAGATGGGGCTCGATGGCTCAGCCCGCCGCCCCGTTCCCTTCGCCCAAGGCCGGCTGAAGAGGATCAAACTGGGTGCATCGGAGCGCGCGGCTTACGGATGTCACCGTGATCGCACTAACAGGACTTAGCGGAATCCCGAGATCGCCAGCGCCTGAGTGTGCAACTGCTTGGCATCGTCGAAGCGGCGCTGCTTCTCGCGCACCTTAGCGAGTTCCTCCAGCGTGATGGCCAAGTCGCGGCCCGAGTGAATTCCGGCCTTCTCCTGCATGGTCACCGACAGCGTCAGCCGGCGGGCCGCCTCCTCGAGTTTGCCCTGTTTGAAACGCAGTATACCCAAATTAGTTTGGCCGATCCATTGCTCGAAGGCCCATCCCGGCGACCGGTCCACGATATCCAGTGCATGCAGCATGTCCCGCTCCGCCAGCGTGTAATTGCCGTCCTCCATCTCCAGCAGCCCGATTTCCATCAGAATACCGGCGGTCCGCGGGTGCTCCGGGCCCACCAGATGTTGGTAGATGCTCAGCGACTTGCGGTACAGCGGCAGAGCACGGTCGTAGCGGCCAGCCCACTTATGTACCGTGGCCACATTCGCATAGGCCAGCGCGGCGTTGAGGCTCTGCTCGCCCTCCGCGGCGAGTGCTATCGTCAGAGCCTCCTCGGCGAGCGGCAGGGCCTCGGCGTTTTTGTTTCGGCGCACCAGAATCGAGCTTAAGCCGCCTAACGTAAGCGCCAGTTGCGCGTCTTTTGGATAGAGATCCCGCTCTATGGGTAACGCTTCGCGGAACAATGCTTCCGCGCGATCGGTGTGGCCTTGCAACAGTTGTAAGCCGGCCAGATAGTTCATTGCCGAAAGCGTATTAATGTGGTGTACTCCCACCGTGCTGCGTAGTAACTGGAGCGACTCTTCGAGCATCGGCAGCGCTTCACCGCGGCGGCCCTGCGCACACAGCGCCTGGGCCAGGTTGAACTCCGTGGTGCCTAAGTGGGCTTGATACGCCGGCCCCATCTTACGCCAGATGTCCATGGATTGGCGGTATAAGATCTCCGCGGCGGCCTGGTCTCCATGACTGGCCGCCAGAAGGCCGCGATCATTCAGATCGTAAGCCTCGCGGCCCTGCCCCATAGCGACAGCCACCGCAAACACCGCAAACAGAATTGGAAAACCCCCGCTCAAACAACCTATCCACCTCATGCCCTAATGGACGGGCTACTTAGACATTCGTGTGGATTGCATGATGTAAACTCTGTGCGTGGGTTTACTGCTGCGCGGTACGCTTCAACCGCCGGGCGGAGGTCCCGTGGGAAGGCTACGGTAGAGGAGAGCTGTATAACATGCACTTAGTTGAGGGCCGGGAGTTACATCAATCAGGCGGGGGAAGTTGCCGCCCATTTCAGGGCTTGCCGCACGCCAGAATCCCACAGCGGGAGGCTGCCGGGCGCTTGCCAGTCTTCGACGTCGGTTTCGATTAAGAGCAGGGTGGGTTCTTGGAAGCGTGCCAGCACCGGCACAGTCTCCTGTTCCGCTGGCTGACGGAGGCCGCCTGGAAACTTACTTGGTCATACTCGCGGTCGTATGCATGGGATCAGTAGCCAGTCTGCGCTACTTACTCCGAGAGGCGATTTACAGTAAATGCGTAAAGACCGTCTCCGGCTGCAACCAATACATATTGTTTGCCATCGAGCATGTATGTGATCGGACCGGCGCTGGGCGCTGCCATCAACGTCGAGTGCCAGAGAATCTTTCCTTTGGCGGCATCGAATGCAATCAAGTTTTGGCCGTTGCTGGTAAACAAAAGGTTGCCGGCCGTGGATAGGTTGTTCACGATTCCGCCGCCGCTCGGCCATTCGTGTTTCCACACCACTTTGCCCGTGCGATAATCCAAAGCTTCAAGGGCGTTGCCCTCGTTGCCGACGCTGGTGTCGAGGCCGCCCCAACCCTCCGGGTGATCGTCGGTATCGGTGAGGTAATACATGCTCCAGGAGCGGCTTGTGCCGACATAGAGCAATCCCGTTTGAGGGCTGAAGCTTGGCGCTTGCCAGTTCGTCGCGCCATTGGAGGATGGCGAAACCAACACGCCATCCGTAGTCGGATACTTCTTGGGATCGCCAATCGGCTGGCCCTTCGCGTCGTACCCCTCGGACCAGTTCACCGTGTCGATATACGGAGTGCCCACGATCCGCTTTCCGGTTTCCCGGTCGAGCAGGAAATAATATCCATTGCGGCTGGCCTGGGCAACTAATTTGCGCGGCTTCCCGTCGATCATGCCATCGATCAGCACCGGCGTTTCCACCGCATCCCAATCGTGAACGTCGTGTGGAGACGCCTGAAAATACCAAACCAGCTTGCCGGTGTCGGGATTAATCGCCACAATCGAGCAGGTATACAAGTTGTCGCCCTTGCGGCTCTGCTGCGCCATCACGGGATTCGGATTTCCCGTGCCCACGATATATAAGTTGAGTTCGGGATCGTAAGTGCCCGGCATCCAGGCGTTGCCGGTACCGTGCGCGGAAGCGTACTCGTCGGGCCAGGTATCCATATTCGGATCGCCCTTGCGCGGGGTGGTGAACCATTTCCATTGCAGCGCGCCGGTTTCGGGATCGCGCGACTGAATGAAGCCCGGGTTATCCAGGTGATCCCCGCCAATCCCCGCGATCACGTGATTTCCGATAATTACCGGCGCGACGGTCGAGGTGTAATCGAGCTTCGGATCGGCGATGGAAACTTTCCACCGCTCCTTGCCCGTGCGGGCATCAAGACTGACCAGATTGCTATCCGGGGTTTCGAAGAACAGCCATTTGCCGTACATGGCTACGCCGCGGTTGCCGATGGTGCTGCCGGTATTGGGCGGATATTGGTAATGCCATAACTCGCGTCCCGTGCGCGCGTCGGCCGCCCACACATTGTTGGGCGAAGTGAAATAGAGGATGCCGTCCACCAGCAGCGGCGTCGATTTGATCTGGACGCCGCCGCGGCCGCCCGGCGCCCCTCCGCCGCCCGCGGTGAAGCGCGTCGCCCAGGCGAGCGCAAGGGTGTGTACATTGGACGAGTTGATCTCCTTCAAGCCGCTAAAGCGCCGGCCTGAGTAATCTCCGTTGTAACTGGGCCACGAATCGCCGTTCGGTTTGAGCAGGTCAGCCTGAGTAAGCTCCTGTGCGAGACCTGAGCCGGCCAAGGCGGAAACAATCAGTGCAATGCATCCGGAAAAGGTCTTCATTTGAGTGTCGCCAGATATGCCGTTACGTTATGGATGTCCGCATCCGTATACTTCCCGAGCAGCTCGGTATGCGCCTTCAGCGGATCGTGAATTTCGACCTTGGGAACATCGCCTTCGCGCGTAAAGGAGTGGTAGTCGCCCGCCGAATCGCGCAATGAGACGCTGAAATCGTCGATGCGGTCGAGCGTTCCTGACACCTTCTGGCCTGAAGGAAGCGTTACGGCGACCGTGATGGCCGCGCCGGGCGAACCGGCGTTGGCTCCGCCGCGTCCGCCGCGCCCGCCGCCTCGGCGCCCGCCGCGCGGCTGCAGCCAGCGCGCTTGCAGCGAAAAGCCGTCATAACGCGCGCCGATCCCCTTCAAATCGCCGGTGGCCGAATGGCACTGGGTACAGGTGGCGTTGAAATAGGCCTCGCCCTTTTGGGGATCGCCCGTGAGCACATCCTTGAACGCGTAGGTGTTGCGGTGATCGGCGGCCCAGGTCTGTACGTGCAGCCAGGCAACCAGATCGGAGATCTGGGGCTCGGTGAGATTCAGCTTCGGCATTCCCGCATCGGGACGTCCGTTGCGCAACACGGGTGCGATCAGCAAGCCCTTCTCGTCGTCGAGGACCACCAGCGAGCGCACCAGGTCCGGCGCGCCCGCCCCGCCGCGCGCGTTCGGCCCATGGCAGCCGGCGCAGTAGGTGGTGTAGAGCGCCGCTCCGCGCTGAAACGCCGCCGGATCCTGCTTCGACCCCGCAATCGCGGCCGCGGAGACGGGCCCCTCGTTGGGCGCGCGCTTTCCCGCCCCGGTGTTGGCGGGCTCCTGTGCGGAAAGTATGGCTAATAAAATGAATGGCGCAGGCAAAAACAGAACCGAGAGCGCCTTCCTGCGATCGGACATCAGTATCCCCCAAAAAATTCCAGTGTACGACAGCGGGAGGGTCACGATCTGTTTGGTACGTTTCAGCCCATGTGAATAGGCGCTGGCGGGGCAGTAGCTGTGGCTCGCGGCACGAATGCCGGCGTGGCCTCACCCTGGCCGGGCGCCTGGCAGTGCGCCTGCCAGTCCTCCGTGCTAATTCGAGAGACCTTCGGTTAGTTCGATGCGGGCGCCAGAGGGGTCGGTGAGGAAAGCGGTGGAAAGCTTAAGCTGCGGCAGCGCCTGGTAAGGCGAGTCGAATTTGATTCCCTCGGCGGCGAGCTTCTTGCAGAAGCTCTCGAGGTTTTTGATCTCGAATGCAATGTGATCGATGGCTCTTCCGGCGGTTGGCGATACGGAGTCTGCATGCGTGATGGCCAATGCGGCGCCAGAGACGAGGATGGTATTCGGCCGATCGTCCCCTGCCGGTCTGGCGCCGAAATGCTTCACATACCAGGCCCGCAAGTCGCTCGGCTGCGTCGTGTAGAAGTGAATGTGATCGAACTCGATCGGCGCGTACATCGAACTGTCTTCAGTGAATTCGATGCGCACGCCGTCGGGCCCGTCGATCATGAGTTGGTCGCCCGCGGGTTGAAAGCTCTTGTAGCCTGTCTTCGCTAACTTAGCGATAAACGGCTGAACGTCGGGAACTTTGAAGCCGATATGATCGATGGCGGAACCGGCGCTGGGCCCGGACGGAGCGCTGCGCGCGATCAGGATCAGCACGCCCAGTGTACTGACGCCGTTGAGAGAGCCGCGGCTCCACGTCGATAATCCGATGACGTCCGTCCAGAACGCGATGGTCTTATCCGGGTCTGCGGAGTTGATCTGGATGTGCCCGAACGTTATGTCAGGCACGCGTCTTTGTGCGACGGCCGGAAGCGTGGCAAGGAGCCAAACGGCGATGATTCGTAACAGCGGCATGGCTGGCAATCATAGTAACGCGAAACAGGGTGGCACAGATGGACGGTGCGCCTGGGGAACTCGCGGAAGATCCAGGCGGCTGGCCAGTGTGGCGGGAAAAAGACGGGGGTGAGCAGGGAGGGCCTGGCAAGTGGAAGCACCGCAGCCCCTCACTTCGCCTTCGCTCCCACGTCCAGGCCGAACGAAGGCTTCTGCGCCGTCCCCGTAATTCGCAGCGGCACCACTGCGCCCTTGCCCTTCTTGTCGAAGATCGGGTCCACCACTTTCAGCAGCAGCGATTTAATCCCGGTGGTGGCCTGAGAAAGCTTCGCCTCCATCCGGGCGGCGCCGTGAAAATCCAGCCGCTCATCCATCAGCCCGTACGTGCCATTCAACGTAATGCTCACGCCCGGAACCCGGAAGGAAAGATTTTCCAGTGCGGCCACTCCGTTGGCCACGTGAAACCGCCCGCTGAAATCCGACCCCACCGTATCCGCCGGCGATTCCTCCGGCTCGCCCTTTCCGCCGTGGCTCAACTTGTTGACCTTCTCCTGCACATTCAGCTTGCGAAAAACCGCCGAATCCGCGCTGAATTCCCCATCCAGCCTGACGCGCTCAGCGATATCCTGTGGCCCGGGCGGAACCACCAGCCTGGCCCGAAACCCGATCGCGCCGGACATCGCCGCCGGCCCCTTCACCGCCAGCCGCAGCAAATCGGCCAGCCGTCCATTCTCCACGGAAACATCCAGCGAGACCGTCTTGCCCTGCACCCCTTTGCCGCCCGCGACGCTGCCCTTCGCCTCCACCGGCGTATGCCCCAGCTCCGCATGCACCGCGTTCAACTGGGTATCGCCGTCCGTCCCGTCCACCACCGCCTGAAACCGCGTCTTCAGATCCAGCTTGTTTCCGCCCACCTTGAGCGCGAAATCCGGCGTATCCGTGGTGCCCTCTACCTGGATTTGCTCCAGCACCCCGCGGTACGACCCCTCCGAGGAGAGTGTCCCGCAGATCCCCGGAAATACCGACAGGTTCGCGTTGCGGAACGTGTACTTGCCCTCCACCGGCGTCTCCGCCGGCTCCTCCGCCTGCCACGGCCCGAAGTCTCCCGTGCTCTCGATCTCTCCCGGAGGCTCGGGGTTCTCCAGCGTGGCGCGAAAAGTCATCGATGAGTGCGGCCCTGCCCCGTGCAGCGTTAACTTGCGGATCTGAAACTCGAGCGGCGCCTTTCCCGGTTTCCCCGGAATCGTCTGCAATACCGCCCCATCGGCGATGACTTCGTCGATTACGAACCCTGCAATCCTGCTCGACGTCGATTTTTTCCCCCGAAGCGCGCCCGATCGCGGCGGAATCTCAATCTCCAGTCCCTCCAGCCGCACCTGCTGGACGTGCCCCATCAGCACCGACGCCAACCCGCTCTCGCCGGTCAACTTGCGGATCGAAATCAGGGGCGGCAAATCGTGCCGTCCCTTGTAGTGCAGTACGATCCCTTCCCCGGTGATGCGCAGCCGCGGAAATACGCTCACCTCCAGGCTCTTCACTTGCAAGTCGCTGGCGAAACTCTTGCGCAGCCCGCTCATCGCCCGATCCCGCGCGAATCGCGAAAGCGCTCCGTTCGAGGCCCACCCCACGGCAAGCAGCAAGGCAACCGCCGCCACACCGATCGCCGCCCATTGGATCCAATTTCTCCGCACAGTCCGACCATTCCAGTCCAGCAATCCAAGCGCCACCGGCTCGTCATGCACGGAATCGTACTCTTGCATTTCTGTTTTCTCCGCACTCTCCAAACTTGCGCCTATACATCGGACCAATCCTCAGCTTTTGCTCCAGCCTTGCCTTTCTCCGCGTCTGGGGCGGGCAGGCAAGCCTGCTGCCAGGACAAGGCTGCGCTTAACGGGATCGGCGGGCCTTGGCGGATACGGTCTGGGGCGATTCCGTGGGAACGATGGGGTCTGGATGCAGCTCCGGATACCAGTCGATTAGAGCCGCAGGGCCAGGTTTTCGGGGAGAGCGCGGGAAGCAGCCGGCGCCGGGTTCGCGGATGCGGACGAGCCGGCTGCCTGGGCGCGCGGCGGGGAGGACGGAGCGGCGGCGCGCTGCGGCTGGAGAACGGGCGCCGCAAGCTGAGCGGCGGATAAGAAGAGGCGGTCCTCTCTGAGGGCCTTCAATTCCTTGACGGCTAAGCGGTAGGAGCGCTCGGCCTGGGCCTGGTATCGGAGGAAGATTTTGAAGGCTTCGGTTTCGAGGATGGTGTACAACTCGCCCTCCGGCGCAGAGGCGAAGAGGCTGGCTTCGAGGCGGGCGGCGCGAAGCATGGACTGCTGGGCGAGAGCGATGCGTTCGACCACCATCCGCTCCTGAGAGCCGGCGGGGCGGTAGAAAGCCATGAGGTCGTCGCGCAGACGGGCGAGTTCCTCGGAAGGTTCGAGGGAGGTTGCGGGTTGATTAGACATCGGCAAATTCCTTTCCGAAGCCTCATGTGTAACATGCGAGGCTGCGGCGGTCAGGAGGATAGGGCGGCAAGTGATAGCAGGAAAAGGAAATCCATTTGCTGAACTTTGTGAACAGGAGACGGCGGCGCTTCGCTTGGCACGCGCTTCGCTTGGCGCGCGCTTCGCTTCGGCACAGGAGAGGATGAAAATGGACGCGAACAGGAGCATAGTGGGAATTGCCGGTGGAGCGATATAGGCCGGCTCCATTCTGATGCTTCCGCTCGTTTGTGAACTTGGTCGGGACGCGTTTGGAGAATTGAAGAATGAGGCTCCTGCCGCAAGGTGGGAAGCCC
>DATJRE010000003.1:0-45089 GCA_035505095.1 Bryobacteraceae bacterium
CCGCCACGTCGGTGCGCGCCGGGGCGGCGAGCCCGGCGTGCCACGCTTCCTCGCCGCGGGTTTCGTTGACGGCGAGCGCGACGGGCCGTCGCGCGTCCTTGAGGCGGCGCCGCCCGGTTCGGCACGGCGGAAAATCGTCGCCGGCTGCCCGGCCGGCCGACCGCGGCGGCGCGTTGGCGAAGCGGTACAACTTCTTTGCTTTCAGTTGGCTTGGGGGGCTTACTCAGCAGACGCAGAGCACGTGAAGGATGGCAAGGGCAGGTTATCTTCTCCGCGCTTCGTGTCTCTGCGGTGGCGCCAGCCTGCCCAATGCATGCATGCTACAGTAAACCCCTATGAAACGCTACTGGCTCGTGCAGGCATTGTTGGCGCTTCCCATTTTCGCCCAGTACACGCTCTACACCTGCGGGTCGACTACGAAGGACTATGTCGTAGGCGCCAAGCTCCCGCCCAGCGGCATTTTCCTCAAACCCGTCGGCGGCCAGTGGCGGCACGCCGGCTTCAATCATCCCTTCATTGCCGCATTCGATTTCGATCCGCGCGACCCTTCCGTGATCTACGCCGCCGCCGGCAACGGCCTGCTGCGCGTTTCCAGGGGCGGCGAGCAATGGAAGATTCTGACGGGTAGCGACGTCACCGAATTGCTCGACGTGGCCGTGGACCGTAAGGATCCCGACACGATCTATTTCAGCCACACGGCCGGCATTCAGGTGAGCCACGACCGTGGCGCCACTTGGCAGGATGCTAGTTCCGGCCTGCGCCGCAAGTACACCGCGGCACTCCGCGTCGATTCGCGCCGGGCCGGCGTGCTGCTCGCGGGTGGCGAGCAGGGCATCTTCCGCAGCGAAGACGGTGGAAAATCCTGGCGGCTCGCCGGCGCTGCCGGCATCCAGGTTTTGCACATCGAACAATCGCCCCACGACCCGTGCTACTGGCTGGCCTCCACCCAAGGCGGTGGCCTGTTTGATTCCAAGGATTGCGGCGTGTCCTTCGAGAGCAACGGCAACCTGGGGGTAGGCCACAACCTCTACGACATCGCCTTCGATCCGGCGTCACCGAATCGCATTGCTGTGGCGGGCTGGGGAGCCGGCGTAGCGATCACCGAAGATCGCGGCAAAACCTGGCAGCCCCGCAACTCCGGACTTTCCACGACCAACGTCTGGAGTGTAGCCTTCGACCCCTCCCAGCCCGCCCGCATATACACCAGCGTTCACGAAGACGGCATCTATGTGTCTTCCGATAACGGCCGGACCTGGTCGAAAGACGGGCTCGCCGGCAGCTCCATCTTCCGCATGAAATTTGTGCCGGAGACTCCCCGTCCATGACCCACCTCCCCCGGCTGTCCCGGTTGCTGCCGTGCCTGCTGTTGCCGCTCCTGCTCGATGCCCAGCCTCGCTCTTTTGACCAGCGCGTCCGCTCGGTGGTAGAGGCCTACTCCAACATCGCGGGTCCCCGCTCGCTTGGCTATGCCAACATTGCCGCCCTGTTGTGGCTGCACGAAGACCCGGCTTTGTGCTCGCGCCGCCTCGAAGAACTGCTGGCTGCCGGTCCCACCGGCGACATGTTCTGGATGTACCCGGTCACCGCCATCGCTTATCTGGACCGCGGCCAGCTTACCGATTCCGCCCGCCGCGCGCTCCGCGACTCGTTTCGTACCTACATGCCCTACCGCGGCGACACCGAGAATCACTGGGTCATGTATTACACTTCGCTCTATTTGATGGCGCAACTCTGGCCCGATCAGGATGGCGACCATTGGTACACCGGCAAGTCCTCCTCTGAGAACCTGCGCGAAGCCGCCGGGTGGCTGGACTCATGGGTGCGCCTCACCACCACCCGCGGGCAGGGCGAGTACGACAGCCCGAACTACATGGGCTATTACTTGCTTTCGATGTCCTATCTAGCCGCCTGGTCTCACGACCCCTCCATGCGGAAGCGCGCCGCCATGATGCTGGACTACCTGATCGCTGATTACGCGGTCAAGAACCTGGACGGAATCTACACCGGCGCGCATTCGCGGGTTTACGATCGCGAAGTTCTGGAAAAGTGGAACGTCCTTTCCAGCGATTTCGGATGGGTGCTATTCGGCCTCGGCCATCCCCTCTCGCCGCCCTCCAGCGCGATCCTGTTTTACGTGCTGGCCAGCGCCTACCAGCCGCCAGAAATCATTCAGCACATCGCCACGGACCGCTCGCAACCGTATACTCACTACGAGCGGAAGCGCACCCGTAACCGCTGGCGGTTCTTCGATGAGTTGCACGGCCCGGTATATAAGACTACCTACGTGCGCCGCGAGTATGCCGTCGGTTCGGACCAGGGTGGCACCCTGCAGCCCATCCAGGAGCACTCCTGGGATGTCACCTGGTCCGTGCCCGATCCGCGCGGCGTCCAGAACACGCTGTTCACTCTGAACCCTCATTCGTCCTTGCACGAGTTGCAGACCTACTTCACCTTTCCCCCCGACATCGGCATCTCCGGCGTGGTCAGTTCCAAGAAGAGCTACGATTCGCCCGACAAGTTCGTCGGCGGCTCTCCCTATGAAAAGATTTTCCAGGACCGAGACACCATCGTCGCGCTGTACGATATCCCGCCCGACAGCCGCTTTCCGCACATCAACGGCTTCTTCTCAAAGGACCTCAGCGAAGTGCGCGAGGACCCCTCCGGCTGGATCTTCGCCCGCGGCGGTGATGCCCTGATTGCCTGCCGGCCGTTGCAGACATACACGTGGAAGCCCATCGAGGGCGGTGGCCGGCGCCTTTTCAGCCCCTACTTAAAGAACGGAATCGTAGTACAGGTGGCCGCACGGAGCGAGTTCACTGATATGGAAGCCTTCCGCCGCGCGATCCTCGCGCTGCCGCTTGAATTCTCGCTGGACCCCACTCCCTCCGTAACGTTCCGTTCCTTGCGAGGCCAAACCCTGGACTTCGCTTACGGCCAGGTTCCACGCCGCAACGGCGCTCCCATAGATTATGCTCACTGGCCGCTTTTTGGGGGGCCGTTCCTGGAAGCTCCCGTGGATTCCGAACTCCTCATTCTGAAGTACGGCACCATGCGTCGCACACTCGATTTCCGACGGCTCACCGTTACCGACACACGATGAGGCTCCTCCGGGCGCCCTGCGGCGTGCGGCGAGCGCGACGCGGGTGTGCGACCGGGACGGCGGGCCGTGCGGGGCCAGCTACCTACCTCTTCCGCAGGTGGTTTACTTCCCGTAGGCCTTGGCGATCTGACCGATAAGCTTAGCCCAGCCCATGTCCTTGGCCTCGTGGACCTCGCCGGCCTCCGGTCGCGCATTGTCCTTTAGGATTTCAACCATCAAAGTCGTGTAATCCGAGATGATGACGCCCGCCTGTAGCATACGCAGAAGTCCAACTTGCCGCTTGGTGTCGCTGAATGTTCCCGAGGCGTCGAACCCCTCGCCGGCACGGCGTGCAGGTTCCCTCCGCGGCGCTTGCCGGCGGCGAGCGCGACGCGCCCTGCGGCATTGCCCCTCCCGCCGCCCGATCATCGCCGGGATCCACGCCGAGTGCGCGCCGGGACGGCGACCCACGACGTATGACGCCTTCCCGCCGCGGCATTCGCCGCCGCTTCGCGCAAACAAATTCCTGCCACCCTACGGTTGGGTGTAGTATCCTGCCCTGGTCTGAACCACCAAATCTTTCTTTTTGTTGGTCTTGGCAGTAAGGTGAATTTTTCGATATTCGCCTGACTCGCCAGGTTTATCGGGCGTATAGCCGATATTGTACTGGTTGCGGAGTTCCTCTTCGATATCCGCGAAAACCTTATCCAGAGGAAAATGAAAGCGTCCCACCTGATAGAAGCGGCCACCGGTCTCCTCGGCGATCTGTCGGAGTACTTTCTTGCCATCCGGCAAGTCTTGCCCACCGCCGGGTACGGGCATGGGCATAGGCATCCTGCCCCGGCGGCCCATCCCAGGGCTGGGGTAGTAGACCGGGCCGCCATACGCGTCGGGGTCGGAAAAGAGCACGGAGTACACCAGCGTATCGGCCTTTTGTGCCGCGTCAATCCCTTCGAACAGCGTTACCCTGCTGCCGGTATCCACGCCATCGGTGAGTAGGATTAGCGCCTTCCGCCCAGTCTGCTTGCTCATCAGGTCATTGGAAGCCAGCAGAATGGCGTCATACAGCTTGGTGCCGCCGCCTCCGCCGCCTTGTGGATAGCGCCGACCGCCGCCCTGCGGATAGCCGCCGCCCTGTTGTGGGGTCTGCTGTTGCTGCGGTCGGGCCACTGCCAGCCGGTCCAGGGACTGTTCCAGCTTCTGCCGCGACGAGGTGAAATCCTGCAGCAGTTCGCTTTCGTAGTCGAAGTGGATGACAAACGCCTGGTCCTTATCTTCCCGCAGAATTTGATCGAAAAACTTGATGCCGGCGCTCCGCTCTTCGCCCAGCACCCGGGCCTGGCTGCCGCTGGTGTCAACCAGCATACCCAGATTTAGCGGCAGGCTGGTTTCCGCTTCGAAGAATTTGATGGTTTGCGGCCGGCCCTCTTCGTCCAGTGAAAAGTTGTCTTTGGTCAGGCCTTTTACGATCTTTCTGTCTTTGTCCCGAACGGTGGCAAACAGGTTGACCAGCTTGACGTTAGCCGAATACTTCGGCGTCTGTTCGCCGGTAGGGATCTGTTGGCCGGAGAGTAGGCGCGCGGCTGGGAACAGAGACAGGCCAGAGAGCAGGCTTCTCCTTGTGGGCTTATAGTCGATCGACACTTCATAGGAAGATGAGCGGGAGCAGGTTTCCGTTACGAGAAAAGCAAAATCCGTCCCGCTCCAAGCTACCGCCAATAGACCGAAGGATACCCAGAATATGGCGCCTCGGTCTTCAGTACTTGGGAAGCGATAGCCAGAATTTTGTAGCAGGTGGCGCCGATCGCGTTCGCCAACCTTCATCTGGCTTCGAGGCCGTGCAAGAACGCGCGCGGGTAACCCTTTCTTTGCAGTGTGAAAGCGCTCCAACTGCCTCAGAACCCGGCGCAAAGTCTTGTTGCCTTCGGCATCGATCGCCTTTTGTGTATACCTGCGCTCTCGTTTTCGCCCGTCGGCCCGCCACGGTCGCCCCCTCCCCCCGCTCGATCGGCGCCGGGCGCCACGTGGCGCGCGGGTAGGGCGACCAGGGCGTGCGACGCATTCCCGATGCGAGTAGTTCACCAGCGGCGAGCGCGTTTGGTAGGACTACGCTCCCTGCCAAATACACCGCGGTAGCCCAACCGGACGGGGCCGGCGCGGCAGTAATGAAGTGATGCATATGGGTTGCTGCGTTTCCAATTCGTGTGGTATGGTGCGGTTCTATCGTGGGACGCTTACAGAATAAATCTGGTTTGATCACTGCGGCCGGCGCGGGCATCGGCCGCGCCACCGCCGAGGCCTTCGCGCGCGAGGGCTGCCGCGTCATCGCCACCGACATCGACGCATCCAAACTGGAAGGTTTGACCGGCGAACTGCTGCCGCTCGACGTCCGCTCGACCCAAGCGGTGCGAGAGTTGGCCGCGCGAATCGGGCCAATCGACATTCTCTTCAATTGCGCCGGTTTCGTGCATCACGGCACGGTGCTGGAATGTTCGGAGGAAGATTGGGACTTTTCCTTCGACCTCAACGTGAAGTCGATGCACCGCACCATTCAGGCGTTCCTGCCGGGCATGCTGAAGCGGGGAAACGGCTCTATCATCAATGTATCGTCAGGCAGTTCCTCGGTGCGCGGAATTCCCAACCGCTACGTCTACGGCGCCAGCAAAGCCGCGGTCATCGGGCTGACCAAAGCGGTGGCGGCGGATTTTATTCGCGCCGGTATCCGCTGCAACGCCATCTGCCCCGGCACCGTCGAATCGCCTTCGCTCGAAGGGCGCATCGCCGCGCTGGCCAGGCAGCAGGGCCGTTCGGCGGCGGAGGTGCGTGCCGAGTTCGCCGCGAGACAGGCCATGGGACGAATCGGCAGGCCTGAGGAGATCGCCGCACTGGCGGTTTACCTGGCGTCCGACGAGAGCGCCTTCACCACCGGCTCCATTCACATCGCCGACGGAGGGTTCTCGTTGTGATGGCGGTCGCGCCGGAGATCGCGCTGCGCGATCTTGCAGCCCTCGGGGTTCTCCCGGCCGGCGCTCCGGCGCGGCTTTGCCCTCTGGCGGGAGGCATCTCCTCCGATATCGTGAAGGTGGAAAGCGGCGGCCGGGTTTTCGTGGTCAAGCGCGCGCTCGCCAGGCTGCGCGTGGCCGAGGAATGGCTCGCGCCCATTTCGCGCAACCGGCACGAAGCCGATTGGCTAGAGACCATCGGCCGCATCCTGCCCGGCGCGGTACCCAAGGTTCTCGCGCGCAACGACGATGCCGGTCTGTTCGCGATGGAGTATCTGGCGCCCGAGCGATTTCCGGTTTGGAAGGAGCAACTGCGCGACGGTCACGTGGATATCGCGTTTGCCGCGGAGGTGGGACGGCGCCTGGCGGCGATCCATCGCCGCACCGCGGGGGATGCGGCGATTGCCGGGCGTTTTGCGACGGGACCCATTTTTCACGCCATTCGGCTGGAGCCATATCTGGAAGCGACCGCCCGCCGGCATCCGGAAATTGCGGGCAACCTGATGGCGCTTTCCGCGGAGACGCTGGCGGCGAAGATCGCGCTGGTGCACGGCGATGTCAGCCCGAAAAACATCCTTGCCGGTCCGCGCGGTCCGGTGTTTCTGGACGCGGAATGCGCGTGGTATGGCGATCCGGCTTTCGATCTGGCTTTCTGCCTCAACCATCTGTTGCTGAAGTGCCTGTGGAATCGACCGGCCGCGCCGCGCCTGATGGAGGCCTTCGAGAGTCTGCTGTTGGCATACGGCACTGACGACGCGATGGGGCAGCGGACCGCTCATCTGCTGGCTGCGCTGCTGCTGGCGCGGGTGGATGGAAAGAGCCCGGTGGAGTATCTGGGAGATGCGGAGCGCGATCTGGTGCGGCGGTTCTCGGTTCCGCTGATCGCCGTGCCGCCGCGGTCGCTTGCCGCCATCCAGCGTGCTTGGGCAGCGCGGTTGGGAATCTGACCTTGCCGGGCACTGCCATTCGCCGCGTCCGGGGCCGCCGCGTATGGGATTCGCGCGGCCGGCCGACCGTAGAAGCGGACGTGGAGTTGGAGTGCGGCGCCAAGGGCCGATCCATCGCCCCTGCGGGAGCCTCTACCGGATCGTGTGAGGCCATCGATCTGCGCGATGAAGATGGATTCGACGTGCGGCGGGCGGTGGCGAATGTGAACGGCGCGATCGCTCATGTGTTGGCGGGAGCCGATGCCGCGGACCAGGCTGCGGTCGACCAGCGCATGATCGAGGCGGATGGCACGGTGGATAAGCGCCGCCTGGGCGGCAACGCGACCATCGCGGTCTCGATGGCGGCGTTGCATGCGGCGGCTGCCGCGCAGGGCGTGCCGCTGTGGCAATACCTTGCGCCGAAAGCCACCCAGTTGCCGCTGCCGGAAATCCAGATTTTCGGAGGCGGCGCCCATGCCGCTCGCCGCATCGATATTCAGGACCTGATGGTGGTCTGCCTTTCCGCGGCGTCCTTCGCGGAGGCCCTCGACCGGACCGCCGCAGTTTACCGGGCCGCCGGCCGCGATCTCGCCTCGCGCGGGCGGCTCGAAGGCGTGGCCGACGAGGGCGGCTATTGGCCGGCATTCGCCTCCAATGAAGAAGCGATTGAGGCCCTGGTGCGCGCCATCGAATCCGCCGGGTTGGTCCCAGGCAGCGACGCCGCCCTATCGTTGGACATTGCGGCTTCGCAGTTCGGGTCGGCCGGCAACTACCGTCTCGCGCGCGACGGACGATGCCTCGATACCGACGCATTCATCGATTTGCTCGGCCGATGGATCGAGCGCTACCCGATAGTCTCCATCGAAGACCCACTCGCCGAGGACGATCGCGAAGGCTTCCGGCGTTTCACCGCGGCATTCGGGAACAAGACGCAAATTGTCGGCGACGACCTGCTGGCGACGAATGCGCAGCGTGTGCGCGAGGCCGCCGCTGGGCGCGAATGCACCGCCGTATTGATCAAGCCCAACCAGGCCGGAACCATCACCGAAACGCGTGCCGCGCTGGATGCGGCGCGCGCGTGCGGCCTCGACGCCATCGTTTCGGCGCGATCGGGAGAGACCGAGGACGTGACGATCGTACATCTGGCGGTGGGCTGGGAGGCTGCGCAACTCAAAGTGGGATCGTTCTCGCGATCCGAGCGCATGGCCAAATGGAACGAGGCGCTGCGCATCGAGGAAGCGATCGGCACCACGGCGCGGCTGGCGCGGCTGGCATAGAGATTTCACGAACGCACAGCTCACCGGGCGCCCCGTGGGAGTGTGCGCCGGGAGGTGACCAAGGTGTGCAACTCGTTACTGGCGCCAAGTTCGCCCGGCGGCGAGCCGCGCCGGAACGGCGAGCCGCGACCTACGGCGCCTTCGCGCCGCGGCCTCCAACCCCGGACGAGCGCGAGGGCATGTGTGTGCTTCGAGCGGCGGCGCCGGTTGGCTCCACGATACCCTGCGCCAGTTGCGGCAAGCTTATGTGGGCCAGCGACATGCGGGCGCACTTCCGCGACGGTCGCAGTTGATTGAGGCAATGCCGAGCCGCAAAATGAAAGAGTTGAAGACCCACTCGGGCGATCGCGGCGTAATAATCCGGTCGTAGCAGGAAAGAACGCCAGTAATCTCGCGCTCGTATCGTTCGGTCAGAAGTTCGACGCCCACTCGGGCATCATATCCGACAACCTGTTTGGTTCCGGCTATGCCGGGTTAGGTAAAACAGACTGGAAGAATCAGCCGGCATCAATGAGGCGGTCGATACCGATGGCGCCTTCCGCAACCAGCCCTCGCTCGATATCACCGTCGCCCAGGGCCTCAACCACGCCCTCGCCGATGGCTTCGTCCGCCTGTTCCGCGAATCCCCCGAAATCTGGAAGCTCTTCCTCCGCTAGCAGGCCCATGCCGGCCGCGCCTACCGCCAGGCCATCCAGGAATTCGACCGCCAAGTCCCTCCGCGACGAATTCCCGAACGAACCCGTCATTGAGCCCGAACCCGAGCCGGCTCAATCGGTTCCAACCCCTCCGAACGAACCCGCTCCGGCCCGCCAAACGGACCGGCCCCCAAACCAGCCCCAAACCCCATGCTTCCCCGCCTCTTCGCCGATCCTGCGCCACACTCGCGCCCGCCGTTGACCCGGCTGCTACCATAGAGTTATCCCTCCCATGGAATTGCCAAACGTAGACTTGAAGCAGACCGTTAACCTGCCCAAGACAGCCTTCTCCATGAAGGCCAACCTGCCGCAGACCGAGCCGAAAACGCTCGCCCGGTGGGAAAGCGAGCGCCTCTATCATGCCATTCGCGCCTCGCGCCAGGGCCGCCCGGTCTATGTCCTCCACGATGGCCCGCCCTACGCCAACGGGCGCATCCACATGGGCACTGCCTTCAACAAAATCCTCAAGGATTTCATCGTCAAATCCAAAACCATGGCCGGCTTCGATTCCCCCTACGTCCCCGGCTGGGATTGCCACGGCCTCCCCATCGAAATCAAGGTCGATAGCGAACTCGGCGCCAAAAAAGCCCACATGCCGGCCCTCGAAATCCGCCGCGCCTGCCGCCTGTACGCCGAAAAGTACATCGACCTCCAGCGCCAGGATTTCAAACGCCTCGGCATCCTCGGCCAGTGGGAAGATCCCTACCTCACCATGAGCGCCCACTACCAGTCCGTCATCGCCGGCGCTTTCGTCGATTTCCTGGACCGCGGCTACATCTACAAAGGCCTCAAGCCCGTCCATTGGTGTACCAAAGACCGCACCGCCCTCGCCGAAGCCGAGGTCGAATACCAGAACCACACCAGCCCCTCCATCTGGGTGCGCTTCCGCCTCACCTCCAACCCTGCCCATATCCACCCCTCGCTCGCCGGCCGCACCGTCTACGGCCTCATCTGGACCACCACCCCGTGGACCATCCCGGCCAACATGGCCATCGCCTTCAACCCCAAGCTCGAATACGTCGCCGTCAGCGTGCCCGCCGATGCCCCCGATGGCGCCGTCTATCTGGTCGCCGCCGAACTCGCCGCCGTCACCGCCCAGAAATGCGGCTGGCCCGATTACCAGGTGGTCGCCCGTTTCCCCGGCTCCCAGTTGGAGCGCGTCATCTTCCGCCACCCCTTCCTGGAGCGCGATTCGCTCGGCATCCTCGCCGATCACGTCACCCTGGAGCAGGGCACCGGCGCCGTCCACACCGCCCCCGGCCACGGCCAGGAAGACTACGCCGTCGGCCGCCAGTACGGCATCGAAACCTACTGCCCCGTGGATGCCGCCGGCCGCTTCTTCCACGCCACCGGCGCCGAAGGCCACCTGCCTGAGTCCATCATCGGCAAGACCATCTGGGAAGCCAACCCCATCGTCATCGAAATCCTCAAAGAGGCCGGCGCCCTGCTCCACACCGAGCCGCTGGAGCACTCCTATCCGCACTGCTGGCGCTGCCACCGCCCGGTTATCTTCCGCGCCACCGAACAGTGGTTCATCGGCATGGACCGCCACGATTTCCGGCAGCGCGCCCTCGACGCCATCAAGCAGGTCCGCTGGATGCCCGAATGGGGCGAGGAGCGCATCTCCAACATGATCGCCGTCCGCCCCGATTGGTGCATCTCCCGCCAGCGCGTCTGGGGCGTCCCCATCATCGTCTTCTACTGCGACAAATGCAGCCAGCCGGTCACCAGCCGCGAAATCCTCGACCCCATCGTGGCCCTCTTCCGCGAGCACACCGCCGACGTCTGGTATGAGCGCACCGCCGCCGAACTGCTCCCGCCCGGCTTCGTCTGCCCCCACTGCGCCGCCGCCGAATTCCGTAAGGAAACTGACATCCTCGACGTCTGGTTCGATTCCGGCTCCAGCCACCTCGCCGTCCTCAACAGCCGCTTCGGCCTTCCCTGGCCCGCCGACATGTACATCGAAGGCGGCGACCAGTACCGCGGCTGGTTCCACAGTTCCCTCCTGGTCGGCACCGGACTCAAGGGCGGCTCGCCCTACCGCGCCTGCGCCCTCAGCGGCTGGGTCCTCGATGGCGAAGGCAAAGCCATGCACAAGTCCCTCGGCAACTCCATCGAGCCCGAGGAAATCATCCCCCACTACGGAGCCGAAATCATCCGCCTCTGGACCGCCTCCGTCGATTTCCACGAAGACGTGCGCATCTCCGAAACCATCCTCAAGCGCCTGGTCGAGGCCTATCGCAAGCTGCGCAACACCTTCCGCTACCTGCTCGGCAACCTCTCCGATTTCGATCCCGCCCGCGACGCCGTGCCCGCCGCCGAACTCGCCGGCATCGACCAGTGGATTCTCCTCCGCGCCGAAGACCTCGTCGCCCGCTGCCGCGCCTGGTACGATAATTTCGAGTTCCACAAGGTCTACCACAACACCTACGCCTTCGCTACCGTCGATCTCAGCGCCGTCTACTTCGACGTCCTCAAGGACCGTCTCTACACCTCCGCCACCCGTTCCCCCGCCCGCCGCAGCGCCCAGACCGCCCTCTACCGCCTGCTCGACGCCCTCGTGCGCCTGCTCGCCCCCCTCGTGAGCTTCACCGCCGAAGAGGTCTGGACCCACATGGGCCACCACGACAGCGTCCACCTCGCGTACTTCCCCGAACCTTCCGAGCTTTCCGCCGGCTTGGGGGAAGACGCCCGGAAACGGTCCGCCCATTGGGACCGTCTTATGGAAGTGAGGGGCAACGTTCTGAAGAGTCTCGAAACCGCGCGCAACCAGAAGCTGATCGGTGCGCCGCTGGAGGCCCTTGTCCGTCTGTCCGCCAATGGCGATCTCTATCCCCTGCTTGAGGAATACGCCGCCCAGTTGCCCGCCCTCTTCATCGTTTCGCAGGTCGAACTGGCGCCCGGCCAAGGCGCCTTGGCCGTCGAAATTGAGCGGGCCCAGGGGCAGAAGTGCGAGCGTTGCTGGAAGTACACTACCGATGTCGGCGCCGACCAACGTTTCCCCACCATCTGCGGCGCCTGCGCCGATGCGGTGGATGAGACTCTCCATACCGGGAGTCTCCATGGTTGATCTGCGCCTCAAAGCCTACGGCGCCGCCACTGCCGTCTTCGCGCTAGACCAGGTGACCAAGCGCTTCATCGACCGCTACGTGTCGAATTCCGATACCTACCGCGTGATCCCAGGCTTTTTCGATATCGTCCGCTCCGAAAACAGCGGCGTCGCCTTCGGCATCTTCAACGATTCCACCTCCGTCTGGCGCACCGTCGCCCTGGTGGTAGGCACGTTCGTCGCGGTAATCCTGATAAGCAGCCTTATCTGGCGTCCCGAGCGCCTCGAACGCCTCTCCCTGGCCGGCCTCTCCCTGATCCTCGGCGGCGCCGCCGGCAACCTCTTCGACCGCCTCGTCTGGGGCCACGTCACCGATTTCCTGCTCTTCTACGTCGGTAACTACCAGTGGCCCGACTTCAACGCCGCCGATTCCGCCATCGTCATCGGCAGCGCCCTCCTGGTATTCGATCTCTTACGCGCCAAACGGCAGGCCGTCAATGCTTCCTAACCGTTCCCCCATCCTCCGCGTCCCGGCAGTGAATCCCCAGCCCCTCCGCGCCCTCACTCCCTCTCGTTCTTCTCTGCGCCCTTCTCCGCGTCTCCGCGTCTCCGCGTCAAATCCCCAGCCTCTCCGCGCCCTCATACCCTCTCATTCTTCTCCGCGCTTCCTCCGCGCCCTCCGCGTCTCCGCGGTGAATCCCCAGCCCCACCCCACCCCCGAGGCCCCCCATGTTTCCTGAAATCATCCGCACTCCGTTTTTCACCCTCCACACCTACGGCGTCCTGGTCGCCCTGGGCTTCCTCGCAGCCCTCTGGATGGCCGGCCGCCTCGCCCGCCGCGACCATCTCAACCCCGAAACCGTCACCAACCTTGGCATCTATTGTGCCCTCGCCGCCCTCGCCGGCGCCAAGGTCATGATGATCCTGGTCGACCTCCCTTACTACCTCAGCCACCTCGGCGAAGTCTTCTCGCTCGCCACCCTCGAAGCCGGCGGCGTCTTCTACGGCGGCCTCATCGCTGCCCTCGGAGTGGCCTGGTGGTACCTCCGCCGCACCAAACTCCCCGCCCTCCGCACCGCCGATGTCTTCGCCCCCGCCATTGCCCTTGGCCACGGCATCGGACGCCTCGGCTGTTTCTCCGCCGGCTGCTGCTGGGGCATCGAGTGCCACCTCCCCTGGGCCGTCACCTTCACCAACCCCGAGGCCCAGGCTCTGGTCGGCGTGCCCCTCAACCGCCCGCTCCATCCCACCCAGCTTTACGAATCCGCCGCCGAGTTCCTCATCTTCGCCATCCTCTACCGGTTCATCGGCAAGCCCCACCGCGCCGGCGCCATCATCAGCCTCTACCTCATGCTCTATTCCGCCGCGCGCTTCGTGGTCGAATTCTTCCGCTACCACGAACAGGGCAACCTCTGGGGCGGCCCGCTCGATACCTCGCAATGGATTTCGCTGCTCCTCTTCGCCCTCGGAGCCGCCTACTTCATCAACGCCCGCGTCCATCGCCCATCCGTCCCGGAGCCCGCCCGGTAACATCCTGTGACCCCATCCCCGTCCCCAGTAGCGCCCCTCCCGGCGCGGCGCCAGGACTGCGGTCACGCCTCTACGGGAGCTAGCCACCACAGCCAAGGCTCAGGACCGCCTGTCGGTTCGCCGAACCTCCCGCTCTGCCCCAGGATACCGGCCGCAATCCGAATCACTCCGCCCGCAGCGCGTTCACCGGGTCAATCGCGGTGGACCGCAGGGCCGGCAGGTAACTGGCGGCCAGCGCCGCGGCGATCAGGCAACCGGATACCGCGGCATAAGTCAGCGGGTCCACCGGCTTCACCCCGAACAGCAGCTTGGCCAGGAATTGCATCAATCCGGCCGCGGCCGCCAGGCCGCAGGCCACCCCGATCAGCGCCAGCCGCAGTCCGTGCCGCAGAAACAGTCCCGTCAGTTCCCCGCGCTGGGCGCCCAGCGCCATGCGGATGCCGATCTCGCGCGTCCGCTGCGCGACCGAATACGAGATCACGCCGTAAATCCCCACCATGCCCAGCAGCAGCGCCATGGCGCCGGCGATGGCCAGCATCACCAGCGTGAACGAAGTGCGCGCCAGCGACTTATCGTAAAGCTGCCGCATCGTCCGCACATTGGCCAGCGGCAGATTCGGATTCACCGACCAGATGGCCCTCTGTACATCATTCAGAAAACCCTCCGTGCCGGTGCGGTTACTGCGAATCGCAATCGCTACGCTGCGGCACACGAAATTCTCGTTGCCGTCGAAATTGCCCATCAGGATGGGCCAGTAGATAGTCGACCAGGGCTTCTGGTCCACGCCCTGGTCGTACTCATCGCCCACCACCCCGATCACTTCGCGCCAGATCTCGCGGCCGCTGGAGCGGACTCGTTTGCCGATGGCAGCTTGCGGGGCGCCCCAAAGTTCGCGGGCCATGTTCTCGGAGACCAGCACGAAAGGCCGTTTCTCGGCAAGGTCGGTCCAGGTGAAATCGCGGCCGGTCACCAGGCGGTTTCCCATGGCGGTCAGCAGGCCGGGAGAGATGAACCGGTAATGCCGCAGCGCAGGAAGCCGCCCTTCGGAGTACGTGTGGTCCTCCGCGTAAACCGGATCCGTCCACCCGTTGCCGTCCATCGGAATGATGGTCGCGAGGCCCGCGGCGCTCACCCCGGGAATCGCCGTCAGCCGGTCCAGAATGTCCTGCTGCATGCGGAACACCGCCGGGTCGTCATGCACCTGCGCGGTCGGAATCGAGATGCGCAAGGTCTGGATGTGCCCCGGATCGTTGAACCCGGGTTGCACGTTGCGCAGCGCCTGGAAGGAGCGGATCATCAGCCCGGAGCTGATCAGCAGCACCAGCGCCAGCGCCACCTGCACCACCACCAGCACGCTGCGGGTGCGATGCCGCTCGCGGCTCTGGCTGGAGTTGCGCCCGCCGCCACGCAGTGCCGCCGAAAGATGCGGCCCGGCGTATTTGATCACTGGAATGGCGCCGAACAGCAGGCCCGCCGCCAGCGACACCGCCAGCGTAAACCCCAGCACCGTGCCGTCAATCGAGATCTGGTCGAGCCGCGGCAGATTCGCGGGAGCCAGCCACCGCAGCAACTGCAGCGCGCCATAGGCCACCCCGAGTCCCGCCACGCCGCCCGCCATCCCCAGGGTGAGGCTCTCCCACAGCAACTCGCGCGCGATCTCGCCCCAGCCGGCGCCCAGAGCGGCACGGATAGCCAGTTCGTGCTGCCGCCCCTCGGCCCGCACCAGCAGCAGATTGGCCACGTTGGCGCAGGCGATCAGCAGCACCATCCCGATGGTGCCCATCAACACCCACAAGGTGCCGCCGATGTTGCCCACCACGTCCTCCGTCAGCGGCCGCAGATTCGGAGCGAGGCGGGCCTCCGCGAACATCTTCTTGTTGTATCCGGGCGGCGCCGGGAAACTCGCCAGATACACCGGCAGCAGACGCGCCATGTCGGTACTGGCCTGCGCCATGCTCACGCCCGGCTTGAGGCGCGCGATGCCCTGGTCGCTGAAATTTCCCAAAAAAGCTTTGGCGCGGTCGAACTGGAACGGCAGCAGCAGGGCCGGCTTTCTATCCAGAAACTGAAAGTCCCTGGGCATCACCCCAATGATCTGTTTGAGCTTCCCATCCACCAGAATGGTGCGGCCGATCACCGAAGCGGCGCCGCCGAAACGCGTCTGCCAATACCCGTACATCAGCATGGCGGTCTCCGGACTGCCCGGCGAATCGTCCTGACGCGAGAACCAGCGGCCCAGCGCCGGCCGGATGCCGAGCAGCGGCAGCGTGCCATCGGTCACCCATACGCACTCGGCTTCTTCGGGCTCCGCCAGGCCGGTGACGCTGGCCGTGCCGTCGTTCCACACGCCGATATCCGTGAAGCTGCGATTCCCCTCGCGATCCGTGAAATACAGGGAGGGCGCGATGTTCACCAGCGGAAGGTTCACGCCCGGTGCGGTGTACCACACCCCGATCAATTGCTCCGCATGCGGATAGGGCAGCGGTTTGAGCAGAACCCCCTCGATCACGCTGAAGATCGCCGAATTGGCGCCGATTCCCAGAGCCAGGGTGACGACCGCGATGGCGGTGAACCCCGGCGCGCGCAGCAAGCGCCGCAGAATGTGCCGGTATCGCATACCTGCTTATACGGCAGTGCGCCGCGAAAGTTTGCGAAATCTCGGCCCCGCCCGGTCCTGTTGCGCAGCGCCACGCGCAAACCCCGGCGCAGTTCGCCCCGCCGCGCCCGGCGCTCCCCGGCCTAATCCGCCCGCAGCGCGTCCACCGGATCGATGGCACTGATGCGCAGCGCCGGCAGATAACTGGCGGCCAGCGCCGCCGCGATCAGGCAGGCCGCTACCGCGGCATAAGTTACCGGATCGACCGGCTTCACCGCGAACAGCAGCCTGGCCATCAGCCGCGTCAGGCCCACGGCCCCGAGCAGGCCGCAAGCTACGCCGATCAGCGCCAGGCGCAGTCCCTGCCGCAGAAACAGGCGCGTCAATTCGCTCCGCGGCGCGCCCAGCGCCATGCGGATGCCGATCTCGCGCGTGCGCTGCTCCACCGAGTACGCAATCACGCCGTAGATTCCCACCATCCCCAGCAGCAGCGCCATGGCGCCGGCGATGGCCAGCATCACCAGCGTGAACGAAGTGCGCGCCAGCGACTTCTCATAAATCTGCCGCAAGGTCCGCACATTCGCCAGCGGCAGGCTCGGATTCACCGACCACACGGCCTGCTGAATCTCGTTCAGAAACCCCTGCGTGCCGGTGCGGCCGCCGCGGATCACATAGAAGATCGAGCGCCACACGAAGACCTTCTGGCCGCCGAACTGGTCGATCAGCACGGGCCAGAAGACCGTCGTCGAGGGCGTCTGGTCGAGGCCGTCTTCGTATTCGTCCTGGACCACCCCGATCACTTCCTGCCACGGAGTCTTGGGCGATTCGCGCAGGCGCTTGCCGAGCGCCGCCGCGGGCGTGCCCCACAGCTCGCGCGCCAGGTTTTCGGAGACCAGCACCAGCGGGCGCTTGCCGTACACATCCGTCCAGGTGAAGTCGCGGCCGGCTACCAGCCGCGTCCCGGTGGCGTTCAGAACGCCCGGCGAAATGAACCGGTAGCGGCGCAGCGGGGGCATCTGGCCTTCGGTGTACAAGCGGCCTTCGGGGTAGACCGGATCGTGCCAGCCGAAGTTGTCCAGCGGAATGGTGCTCGAAAGGCCCGCGGATTCGACTCCCGGAATGGCCGCCAGCCGGTCCAGAATTTCGTGCTCCATGCGCACCACGGCGGTCTCGTACTTCACCTGCGCCTCCGGAATCGAGAGGCGCAGCGTCTCCACCCGCTCGGGATGGGTGAACCCCGGCTCCACGTGGCGCAGCGCCTGGAAGGACCGGATCATCAGTCCGGAGCTGACCAGCAGGACCAGCGCCAGGGCCACCTGCACCACCACCAGCGCGCCGCGGGCGCGGTGCCGTTCGCGGCTCTGGCTGGACGTGCGTCCCCCGCCGCGTAGCGTGCCGGACAGGTTCGGCCCGGCGTATTTCCACACCGGAATGGCGCCGAACAGAAGGCCGGCGGCCAGCGAAATCGCCAGCGTAAAAAGCAGCACCCAGCCATCGATGGAGATTTCCGCCAAGCGCGGCAGATTGGCCGGGCCAAGGCGCATCAGCAGGCGCAGCCCGCCATAAGCCAGCCCCAAGCCAGCCACACCGCCCAGCAGGCCCAGCGTCAGGCTTTCCGCGATCAGCTCCCACGCGATGGCTTTCCGGCCGGCCCCCAGAGCGGCGCGGATGGCCAGTTCCTGCTGCCGCCCGCCGGCCCGCACCAGCAGCAGGTTGGCCACGTTGGCGCAGGCGATCAGCAGGACCATCCCGATCGATCCCATGAGCAGCCACAGGGTGCCGGCGATGGTGCCGGTAACGTCCTTCTCAAGCGGGCGGAGAAAGGGCGTGAGGCCGAGGTCTTCGTAGAGTTTCTTGCTCATTCCGGGGAACGCCGGAAAGCTGCGGATGGCGATAGGGATCAGGCGGGCCAAGTCGGCGCTGGCCTGCGCCATGGTGACTCCGGGCTTCAGACGCGCCACCCCCTGGTAGCTGAAATTGCCCAGATGGACTTTGCCGCGATCCATCTGCATCGGCAGGATAACGGAGGGTCTGAGATCCAGGAAACGAAACCGCTCCGGCATTACGCCGATAATCTGGCGGGCGCGGCCGTCGGCCATAATGGTGCGCCCCACCACCGAGCGGTCGCCGCCGAATCGCGCTTGCCAGTACCCGTACATCAGAATGGCGGTCTCGGGAGTGCCGGGCAAATCGTCCTCTGGCGAGAACCAGCGCCCCAGCGCCGGCGGCACCTCCAGCAGCGGCAGCGTGCCGGCCGTCACTTCGAGCGTATCCACCTGCTCGGGTTCCGCCAGGCCGGTGATGCTCGACGACCCCGTGTCCCACATGCCGATGTCCGTGAAGCTGCGGTTTTGTTCCCGGTAGGTGAAGTAGAGCGCCGGGGCCATGTTGACGCCCGAGAGATTGAGTCCCCTGGCGTTGTGCCAGACGCCGATCAGGTCTTCGGGATGCGGATAAGGCAGCGGCTTGAGCAGCACGCCGTCGATCACGCTAAAGAGGGCCGAATTGGCGCCGATGCCGAGGGCCAGAGTGACCACCGCAATCGCCGTGAACCCGGGCGCGCGCATCAGGCGCCGCAGGATGTGCCGGTAGTGCATACCTTGTTATACGCCCCGGCGCGGGAAAGGTTTGCGGGACCTGGCGGCCTGGCGCTACTTACCCGGCACGGCATGCTGTTTCACGTACTCATCCACGCGCGGATCGCGGTCGGCGCCGGATGCGCCGGCGGGGATATAGTGGAACACCTCGGCGTATTCCACGCCGTACTGCTTACCCAGATCGCGATTGTGCGTCAGGCTGAATTCCCGGATGTAATTGCGGTCGGCCGTGACATCGTCGTCGCCCAACAGCGGCAGCCGCTGATGGTTCTTCGCCAGCTCCGCCCGCAGGCGCGATCCCGAGTGGCCGCCGGGACCCTTCGCCACATTGGCGCGGATGGCATCGATTTTCTTATCGATCTGCCCGGTGATGTCCACCACGCGGGTGATCTCGGGACGGCGCGCGAAGTAATACTTGTCCTCGACCGTCTTGGGCTGCAGACCGGCGGCGAACTGCTCGGGGTAATCGTGCGCGCGGCCCGCCATCCAGCACGCGGCTTCGAGAGCCTTGGCGATGGTGTAGTGGTCCGGATTCTCCTCATCGTGGCCCCACGGGTCCCAGCCGACCACCGTATCGGCTTTGAGCAGGCGAATCAGAAAAATCAGCCGGCCGATCACTTCGTTCACCGAGACGTCCGCCATGCGGTGGTTGTTGTAGTTCAGGTCGAAATGGCCCTGGCAGCCGAGAACCTTGGCCACCTCGGCAGTGTCCCGCTCATTGCCGAGCACGTTCTCGCCGATGGTGCCCGGCGTGCCTAGCCCGACGGCGTCGCCCATGTCGTCATTGGTGGCGCGAATGAGGTATCCCGTGTATCCCTCCTCGATCAGTTTGGCGACCGTGCCCGACGCGAAGAGGGGAATGTCATCGGAGTGCGCCTGGACTGCCAGCAGCACCTTGCCGCGGTGCGGCTGGCCCGGCAGGGAACGCTCCAGAACGATGGGGCCCGCGGCGGGCGCCGGGGCTTGTTGTTGCGCGCGTGCCAGCCGGCCCATCGCGGCGGCGGCGATGGCCTGGGTGCAAAAATTGCGCCGTAACATGGGTCCGATTATACTCTCGTGGAGGCTACCCATTGCGAATTACGGAGATCCGCGCGGCAGGTTTGCGCCACGGCACGCCGCAGGGTGGGTGGGCGAACGAAATCCAGCCGGACGACTGCGTCCATACACTGATCGCCGTCTTCACCGGCGAAGGCGTCACCGGCTGGGGTTCGGCGTTCGCCAACGACGAACTGGTGCGCGGCGCCCTGCACCTGATGGCTCCGCTCTTCCTGGGCGAGAATCCGCTGGAGCCGGAGCGCGTCAGCGAGAAGTTGCATCAGCACACTTTCTGGATGGGGCGCGGCGGATCGGTGACCCACGCGATCAGCGGCATCGACATCGCCCTGTGGGACATCCTCGGCAAGGTCACCGGACAGCCGGCCGGGCGGCTGCTGGGCGGGCGGTACCGCGACCGCGTGCTGCCCTATGCGTCCCTGCTCATGCGGGAACCGGGCGCTTTGGCGGAGCAGCTTGCCGAAGCACGCAGCCAGGGCTTTCGCGCTTTCAAGATCGGCTGGGGACCGTTCGGCCGGAGCGGCGCCGCCATGGACGAGAGCATTGTCCGCGCGGCCCGCGAGGCCGTCTCGCCGGAGTCGCTGCTGATGGTGGATGCGGGCGCCAGCGATGCCTTCTGGCCGCAGGACTACCCGTGGGCTGCGCGAACCGCGCGCATGCTGGCGGATTACGGCGTGCATTGGTTCGAGGAGCCGCTGCCGCCCGACAACCTGCACGATTACGTGCTGCTGCGGACGCACTCGCCCGTGCCGATTGCCGGCGGCGAAGTCCTGACCCGCCGCCAGTCGTTCCTTCCGTGGCTCGAGCAGCGGGCCTTCGATATCGTGCAGCCGGACGTGACCAAAGTGGGCGGCATCAGCGAAGAGCGGCGCATCGCGTGGATGGCGGAGGAGCATGGCATCCGCTTCATTCCTCACGGCTGGAACACGGCGCTGGGCCTGGCGGCCGACCTGCAGCTTGCATCGGCCGCGCGCAATACCGGCATGGTGGAATACCTCACCGGATCGCCGTTTGTGGACGACCTGGTGGAAACCCGCTGGAAGCTGGATGCCGAGGGAATGCTGGCGGTGCCCGACCGTCCCGGATTGGGAATCGCCCTCAATATGGATGCGGTGGAGAAACACACCGGTGAGCGCTTCCGATGAAATCCGCGCAGGATCTGCCCCGGCGGCTGGGGATGCTGGACGCCACCGCGATCGTCATCGGGATCGTCATCGGCTCAGGCATTTTCGTACTGCCGAATCTGATTGCGCGCAGCCTGCCTTCGGCTTCCGCCATCCTGGCGGTTTGGGTCGTCGCCGGCATCCTCTCGTTCTTCGGCGCGTTGGCCTACGCCGAATTGGGCGCCATGCTTCCGGCGACCGGCGGCCAGTATGTCTATCTCCGCGAAGCCTACGGGCCGCTGTGCGCATTTGTGAGCGGCTGGACGTTCATGCTGGCGGTGCTGGCGGGCGGCAGCGCGTGGCTGGCGGTGACCTTCTCCATCTACGCCGGCTACTTCTTCCCGCTCACTCCCGCCGCGGCGAAGGGGCTTGCGGTGGCGCTCGTCGCGGTGCTCTCCGCGGTCAACTATATCGGCGTGCAGGAAGGCGCGTGGGTGCAGCGCGTTTTCACCGGCCTGAAGATCGTGGGACTGCTGGTGCTGATCGGGGCCGGACTCCTCAGCCCGCACACCGCGGGTCCCGCCGCCGCGCCTCCACCGCTCTCAGCGATGCATTTCGGAATCGCCATGGCGGCCTGCCTGATGGCCTATAACGGTTGGAGTTACGTGAGCTTCGTAGCCGGCGAGGTGCGCGACCCGGGGAGGAACGTGCTGCGCTCGCTGGTGCTCGGCATGGCCGCCGTCGCGGTGCTGTATATTTCCGCGAACGTCGCCTATCTCCATGTCATGAGCATCGGCGAAATCGCCGCCACCGACCGCGTGGGCGCCGACCTGGCCACCCGCACCATGGGACCCATCGGGGGGACCCTGGTTTCGCTCACCGTGCTGCTTTCGATCGTGAGCGCCGTGAACGGCTGCATTCTGACCGGCGCCCGCATCCCGTTTGCGCAGGCACGCGACGGGCTTTTTTTCGCGCGCTTCGGCGATGTGCATCCACGGTTCCAGACGCCCGGCTTTGCCATTTTGTGCAGCGGAATCTGGACCGCGATTCTGGTCCTCACGGGGTCTTATGAGACGCTGTATTCCTACTCGATCCTGGCCGCGTGGATCTTCTACACCATGGGCGTCGCGGCCGTGTTGGTTCTGCGGCGCAAGCTGCCCAACGCGCCCCGGCCCTACCGGATGTGGGGCTACCCTTATACGCTGTGGGTGTTCGTGGCCGTGTCGGTGTGGTTCATGGCCGATGAACTGGTGACGCAGCCGCGCCCATCGCTAATGGCATTTCTGATTGTGGGCGCGGGAGTGCTGGCGTCGCGCATCTGGAGAAAGTAGGGCAAGGGATCTTGGGCGACGTTCGTCGTCAAGTGGATTTGCCGATAGATAGCGATCATGCGTGCAATCGCACACCCGCAGGGTGAAGGGCGCACTGGCCCCCAGCTTGCCCACCACGCGGACGAGGTTCGTGCGGGGGCGAACACCCTACTAAGTGTGGCTGGCATTTTGTTCAGGATTGCTCGCCGTTTTGGGGTAATTTACGCGTAGTCTCGTTGAAGGAGGATCCAGTATGAAAGGGACCGCTTTGCTGCTAGTTGCGATCGCAATACTGGCAGGGATTGTCGCGTTTACGTCGCCCGCGTCTCTACACGCCGATGACTCGTCCGCCCCGATCTTCGTAACCAAAATTCCCCCCGGATACCGAGACTGGCGGTTGATCTCCGTCGCCCACGAAGAAGGCAACCTCAACGATCTTCGCGCCGTTCTGGGCAACGATGTTGCGATTAAGGCTTATCGCGAAGGGAAGCTTCCATTCCCGGACGGCACGATAATTGCGGCTTTGCACTACCGTCACGCCCCGTCGGCGGAAAACGACAAAGTCTTTGGGCAAGCCCAATCCTTCGTCGCTGGCCCCCCCACGAACATTCAGTTTATGGTCAAGGACTCAAAGAAGTACGCCGCGACGGGCGGCTGGGGGTTCGCTACCTTCGTAGATGGCAAACCCGCCGCCGCGGCGTCCATGAAAAGCTGCTTCCCCTGCCACAGTCAGGCCAAGGCCAGCGATCTCGTCTTCACGCGGTACGCACCGTAGATACCGACAACGATACCGACAACCCCAGAGCCGCTGCCCAATTGGGCTTGAGTTGCCGGATCCGCTCAGCAGGTCCAGAATTGGACAGGAAAGTATCCATCGGAGGTTTCAACATGAACACCTTCCTGGCGCCGGCCATCGCGCTCTCCGCCATCAGCGCATTCGCCGCCCAGAACGGCGCGGACCGGCCGAGGTTCGAAGTGGCTTCGGTGAAGCGGACGGACCGATGCGCCTTCGACAACACCGTAGGACCTGGGACGGTGGTGTTGAAGGGCGACCCTGTCAAACCGATTCTGATGGAAGCCTTCAAGGTGAGTAGGGACGAGATCGCCGGACCTTCCTGGCTGGATGAGGATTGCTTCGAAATCTTCGGCAAGGTGCCGGAAGGCGCATCCAAAGATCAGATCCCAGCGATGCTTCAGGCATTGCTGGTGGAAAGGTTCAAACTCGCCGCCCACAAGGAGGAACGCTCGCGGCCGGTGTATGCGCTGGTCGTGGACAAGAACGGCCCGAAATTCAAGGAGTCTGACGCAAGCTCGAACTTACCGGGCGTGCACGCTGGCCAGACAATATTCCGCGCGGGGCCTGGAACAGCCGGATTCAAAGGGTCCATGACGATGGCGGACCTTGCCCGCCGTCTTTCGGGCAGGGGGTACGGTCCGGTGCAAGACTTCACCGGTCTCAAAGGAAAATACGATATCGACCTCACTTGGGCGCCGGATCGGGCCTTCGAACCCTCGGGGGAGTTCGCTAGAGCTTGGGAAGCCGCACACCCAAATGCCGATCTTCCTCCCGCTCCGGCAGCCGGCCTCTTTGTCGCCATCCGGGAGTCTCTAGGATTGAGACTGGAGCCGCGCAAGGAGCCGGTCGAAGTGCTGGTGATCGACCATATCGAGCGTGTCCCAACTGAGAACTGATGCGAGGCGCTGGCTCATCGCTCGCGAGAACTCTCCGGATACATTGGCCGGCTCACAGCCCGCGAAGGAACCCCGCCTCAGATTCTGCCGCATCGCGCAGCGGTGACGAAGAGCCGAGTTTTGCGTGGCTATGGAGATTCGCTGAATCCGTAGGGAACCCCGCGCCAGCCGCGACAGTTCGCGCATAGACCGCGGCGGAATTACTTCTTCTGGATAGGGCAAGCGAGAATTTAATTCGGGGTAGGAACTTTGTCCACGTGATCGACCACCAGCACATTCAGCTTGGCTCGCGTCCGTTCCAGGCGTAAGCCCAGTTGCTGCTGGAGCGCTTCGAAAAGAGCCGGCGCCGTGTCTGCCCGGCCATCCGGTAAAGGCCGCGGGTACGCTCCGCCCGCGTACATGTAGCCCGCGAATTCGAAGGTAAAGTCGTATCTCCCGTCGAGGCCGGTCTTGTCGAGCACCTTGGCCACCGTGAAGGCGCCAGCGTACATCTGCGCGCCCTCTTCGGTCAAAGGCCAGGCAAGCAGTTGGACGAAATCCGAGATCGGATAGTCGCGGAAGCTGTAGCGAATCGTGCGCGGAGGCGCCTGGCCCATGGCCCGGTGAGCGCCGGGCGGCACCACCGGAAAACCGGGAGGCGGCTTATCGGGAACTTCGCCCGTCTTGCGCAGCTTCGGCCCGTACTTCGCCACTACCAACTCGTAGACCGTAAAATCCCGGGTGGTGAAGTGGACCTGCAGATGAAACCGTTCGGCCAGCAGCGCCTGCCACATCAGCCTGAGATCCTCCCTGGTGGTTTCCGGAGGAAGCTTGGCATCGATGGCGTAATGCTCCGTGGAGAGCCAGGCAGGGCCCGAGATCTGGTCCCAGTCGAGGCTGTGCAACGGATCCCCAGCGCCGCCCGGGCTGTAGGCGCCATGGATGAGGCGCAGCAAGCTGGTGTACGGTTCCGTGATCCGTCCTGGGTCGCTGGTGCCCGGACCGCCACGCCCCCGTGTTGGCCCCGCCGGTTCCTGAGGCGCGGGCTTCACGGAGACGACCTCGAATCGCGGCTGGCCCATCAATGGCAGCGCCGCCACGCCGATCGCGATAGCCAGTCGCATAAGTATAGGTATACACCTGCTTATTGGTAGACGCGGACGGCGGAAAGCGGTGTATGAGCGCGTTGTTAGCGATGCGCCCACGCTCAAATCCACGTGCGCCGCCCCCACAGTGTGCGGATCGCCGCGTGCCGTCTCCGGACGCTGCGAAAGGCACATTGCCGGATCCGTCAAACTTGTACTGCCGCCGGGCAGAGCCGGGGGACCGCTCATCTCGGGTTAGCTCGTGCTCCGGCTTGCGCAGAGGACGTTTCGGCAAAGGCCTAACTTTAGCGCCTATTAGAGGGTGTCCCCCAAATAGGGTTTGGCGCGTGCGGATTCGGTTACAACTGAGCGCCGGTGGGAGCCGCCGGAGTGCCCGGAACCGTGAGCTTTTTCCGCAGCGCCTGGCTGCGCTCCCGGCGGGCCAGCTTGGCTTTTCGTTCGCGGTGGAAGCGCGCTTTATCTCCATTGATGGCTGACATAGTGGTGTCTTAGAGTAGCAGAGTTCAGGCCCGTCAGAGGGCCCGTGCCAGAATCCCGGCCAGTTCCTCTTCGCTCAGCGGGATGGGATTGCCCTTCATGCTGCTGGCCCGCGCGGCGCGCGCCACCACCTGTGGAATAGCTTCCCGCTCCACGCCGTAACGGCGCAGCGGCGGAATGCACAGCTTGCGGCAGAGCGCGGCCACCCACTCCACGCCTTCTTCGGCGGAAGCCTCCGGACGGCCGGTGAGCCAGCGCGCCACCTGCTCATAGCGGCCCACCACCGGGCTGCCGGCGGCGCGCGCCCGCAGCGCCCGCACATTCGCTTCCATGACGTGCGGGAGCAGGGCCGCGCACAGCGCACCGTGCGGCGCGGAAAACATTCCGCCCAGCGGGGCCGCGAATCCGTGGACCGCACCCAATGCGGCATTGGCCAGCGACATGCCGCCCAGCAGGCTGGCCCAAGCCATATCACCGCGGGCGCGCCGGCCGGAAGGGTCGTCCCAGACTTGTGGCAGTGCCGCCGCCGCGCGCGGAATGCCATCCGCACAGAACATGTCCGTCATGCGATTCGCGCGCACCGAAACGTACGGCTCAATCAACTGGGTGAGCGCATCCAGTCCGCTGGCCGCGGTGACCGCGGGTGGCAGACCCAGGGTCAGCTCGGGATCCACCACGGCCAGGCGCGGCAGCATATAGGCACTGCGCAGGCTGGCCTTCACCTGGTGTTCGGGCGAGGCCAGGACCGCGTTGCGCGTCACCTCCGATCCAGTGCCGGCCGTGGTAGGAACGGCGATCAGCGACGCGGCCGGGTGCTCCAGCGGCTGCCCGAGCCCGATCACTTCCAGATAATCCAGCGGATCGCCCGGGTTAGTGAGCAGAGCCGCCAGCGCCTTGCCGGCGTCGATTACGCTGCCGCCGCCGATGGCCACCACCACATCGCAACGCTCGCCGCGGGCATAGCCGGCGCCTTCGCGGATGTGGCTGATTTCCGGCTCGCCGGAGATGCGGATGGAGGCCGCCGGCTGCAATCCCTTGTGCAGAAACTCGGCGCGGTCGGCGGAAGCGCCCGTCACCAGCAGCGGGCGCTGACCCATCGCGCGGGCAGCCGCCGCCACTTCGCGCGCGGTGCCCTCGCCGAACACGATGCGCGTGGCGGTGGCGAATTCGAAGCGCGTGATGCCGCCCGGCATGGCCGTCAGAAGGCCTCGTCGCCGGGATCGAGGTTGGTGTACCACAGCCGCGTGCGCGGCTCGGCCAGCATGGGAGTGACCTTCTCGATCCAGGCAAGGTAGTGCGCGGTCTCCTTGTGTTTGGCCGGCGCATCGGCAGTGCGGTAGATCTCGATCAGCAGGAAACGGGTCGGATCGTCGGCTTGTTGCAGCACATCGAAGCGGGCGATGCCCGGCTCCCGCCGGCTGTTGCGCCCGTTCTCAAAGGTGGCCTGCTTGAAAGCTTCCAGGTGTTCTCTCAGCACGTGAATCTGCACTTGCAGGATCTGCATAGGATTCCTCTTATCCATTATGCGCGTTACACTGTTGGCCATGAATACGGATCGCAGGAACTTCCTGGCATCGGCTTTGGGAGCCGCACCCCTGTTTATCCCGCGCCGGGCCTGGGGCGCCAACGACCGGCTGGCGTATGGCCTGGTGGGCGCCGGCGGACGCGGCCGCTATCTCAACCAACACTTCCAAAAGCTCGGCGCGGAGTGCGTGGCCGTAGCGGAAGTGTACCAACCGCGCATCCAGCAAGCCTTGCAGGATTCGCCCAACGCCAGGCCGTACGCGGATTACCACGATCTGATGGCGCAGCCGGGCCTGGACGCCGTAGTAGCGGCCACACCCGATCACCAGCACTTCCCGGTGCTCCAAGCGGCGCTCGACGCCAAAAAGGACGTGTACCTCGAAAAACCCATGTCGCATTCGCTGGAGCAAAGCCGCCAGATGATCCAGGCCGTGCGGCGCACCCAGCAGATCGTACAGGTTGGCATGCAGCGCCGCAGCGCGCCCGCAGTGATCAAAGCCAAGGAGTTGCTGGATACCGGCATTCTGGGCCGCATCACGCTGGTGAAGCCGATGTGGAACTGGAACGTCTCCAAGGCGCTCGACAATTCCCCGCTGCCCGGCAAGCTGGATTGGAAAGGCTTCCTGGGCGCCGCGCCCGACCACGACCTGGAACCCATGCGCTTCCGTTCCTGGCGCTATTTCTGGGATTACTCCGGCGGCAACATGACCGACCAGGGCACGCATCTGATGGACGTGGTGCAGTGGTTCACCAATTCCGGCCCGGTGCGCTCGGCGGTGTGCTACGGCCAGAGGGCCAAGAATACCGGCTCGGAAGTGCCCGACGTTTTCTGCGCTGTCTTCGAGTATCCGAACCTGATGGCCACCTGGACGCTGAACTATTGCAACTCGTACGACAACGACTGGTCGATCCAGTTTCAGGGCGACCAGGGCACCATGATCCTGAACAACGCGGGTTACCGCGTGTGGAAGGAGCCGGTGCCGAAAAATCCGGACCCCGTGCAGTCGATGGCCGCGCCCATTCCGATCGAGACGCACATCCAGAACTTCCTGGATTGCGTGCGCTCGCGCAAGGAGCCTAACGCGCCGGTGGAAGTAGGCGCCAGCGCCGTTTCCGCGCCGCATCTGGCGAACCTGGCCTTCCACGAACAGCGGCAGGTGAAGCTGAGCGACTACCAGGGCTGAGCGGGCGGCCGAGGGCGGCCGGCACACAGTCACCCCCGAGTTTCGCAGTCGTATGAACTCCGCCGTGCGCGGCCCGACCCGCGGACGCGCCGACGCGCGCTACGGCACCGGCCGGGGGAAGCTTTCGCCGCTACTATTTCTTCTTGAGCTGCTCCTGGGCCTGCTCCGCCAAGCGGAGGTGCTCCTGAAGAATCGGCAGCGTTTTGGCCGCGAACGCTTTCACGTCGGGGTCCATCCCGTGATCGGCCTCGTGCTGGAAGGCGGCGATATCGTGCTTATGATCCTTGACCATATCTTCCATGTAGGCGTGGTCGAACGCGGAGCCGGTCAGACCCGAAAGACGTCTTTTCACAGTCTCATCCTTCGGGTCGAGCGCCGTGGGAAGACTCATTCCTTTGCTGGTGGCGAGCGCCTTCAGTTGGTCGTTGATCTTGCTGTGGTCGTCCACCATTCGCTGGCCGAACTGTTTCACCAGTGCGTTGGAGGCCCGGGTGGTGGCCAGCTTGCCGAGTTGGACCTCAGCCATTCCGCCTTGCGCCGCCTCAGTTACGAAGGTACTGTCGGACGACGAGATGATTCGGTTGGCATGGTTCTGTTGGGCCGCTGCCGCGAAGGCCAGCAGGCCGGAAAGACCTGTCGCGATCAGAAGTTGTTTCATAACGTGTGCTCCTGCACGGCGGATTCCGTCAGGCCGGCTGCCGCTGGCGCTATTGTACTGCGCCATGCTCTCGGTTGGCGCGCAGGTGGCTCGCAGCCTGCTCCCGGCGGCAACCCGGTACCCGCCGCCGGGAGGTTGAGAACCGGCTTACCCGGCGCGGCGCACTGCCTCCACGTTGAGCGTCTGCGCGATCTGGGTCAGCTTCGCGTCGGCCTGCTTTTCCTCGTCCAGGGTCTGCTGTAAAAGTTCCACAGCCTGGGTGTGGCCCATCTGCTGCGCCCAGGAGCGGACGCTGCCATAACCTGCCATTTCGTAATGCTCCACTTTCTGCGCCCCGGCGATGATTCCCGCGTCGCGAACGCCGCGGTTCTCGTCATGGCTCAGAAGGCTCTTGTCTTCGTCGATAATCCCTTCCATGCCTTTGCAGGTCTCGCCCTTGGGACTCTCGTTGTGCAGTTGAAACACGCGCTCCAGGCGGGCGACATGACCCTTGGTCTGTTCCAGGTGGTTCGAAAGCGCCGCGCGCAGTTCCGCGGAATTGGCCGCCTCGATCATCTTGGGCAAGGCTTTCACAATTTGATTTTCGGCATTATACAAATCGCGCAATTCCTTAAGATACAGTGCGTGCAAGGTTTCCAGCTTCATGGCTATCTATCCTCCCCTGCCAGTTTGCGCTCAGCCCATCCTCAGTGTCGGTATCCCAGGCTACAAAGCCGCTGCCCGGCGCGCGATTTTCGGAGCAGCGCCGCCGGGCCGGTGCCCATCGCAACCGGACGGAGATTTGGGAGAACGCGCACGCAATCAGCCGGTCCACCACTTCCGAAGCCGAGGCTGTGGGCATTGCATCTTACGATACATGGACCTGCAACTGAAAGAGAAGAGCGCCCTGGTGACCGGATCGACCGCCGGTATCGGCCTGGCGATCGCCACCGTGTTGGCCCGCGAGGGCGCCGCGGTAATCGTAAACGGCCGCACCCAGCAGCGCGTCGATGAAGCGGTGCGGTCGAGCGGCGCGGCTCACGGCATTGCGGCGGACCTGGGCACGGAGGCCGGCGCTGCCGCGGTGATCGAGCGGTTTCCGGCCGTGGATATTCTGGTGAACAACGTGGGTATCTTCGAGCCCAAGCCGTTCGGGGAAATCGCGGATGACGAATGGCGCCGGTTTTTCGAAATCAACGTGCTGAGCGGCGTGCGGTTGAGCCGCCATTACGTCGGCCCCATGAAGCAGAAGAACTGGGGGCGGATCGTTTTCATTTCCAGCGAATCGGGTTTGCAGATCCCCGTGGAGATGATTCACTACGGCACCACCAAGACTGCTCAACTGGCGGTCTCGCGCGGGCTGGCCGAAACCACCGCGGGCACCGCCGTTACGGTAAACGCGGTGCTGCCGGGGCCGACGGCGTCCGAAGGCGTGGGCAACTTCGTGAACCAGCTTGCGGCCGAACGGGGCATCGGCCGGCGCCAGTTCGAGCGGGAGTTTTTCCAAAAGGCCCGCCCCTCGTCGCTATTGCAGCGGTTCGCCTCGCCGGAGGAAGTTGCCGTGGTGGTGGCGTTCGTCTGCAGCCCGCTGGCTTCGGCGATCAATGGCGCGGCGGTGCGCGCCGATGGCGGCGTGGTGCAATCGATCGCCTAATTCGATCCGATCGCAATATAGGTGGAGACCGGTGACTTGGCGCCGCCGTAGCTGATGGTAATGGGCTGCTCGCCGGACGCCACCTGGGGAATCACCACGTTGAGCTGCCACTCACCCGGATAGATTAGCGCGGCGGCCTGCACGGTAGCGGCTACACCGGCGATGGTCACCACCGGCGGCGTCGGGAGCAGGGTGACCGAGGGCACAATGCCTCCCGGCGTGGCTCCCAGGCCGGTGGCAAACAGCTCGATGGTCTCGCCCGGAGTTGCCGGAACGAACCCAGTGGCGTCCCCCACGTAAGCGCCGTTCAGATGGACGCCCGCCGGGTAAGTCCTGCCGTTTTCCGCGTAAGTGAAGAATCCCGGCGCGGACGCCACATAGTTCGCCTGGATCACGGCGCTCACGGTGCCGTCGCGAGTTACCTGTATGTTGACCGGCCCGATGGTGGAATCGGTGGGCGCCTGCACATTGAGCTGCGTGGGCGAAACATAATACAGCGCCGCGTTCTTGCCGTTGATGGTCACGCGCACGTGATCGATCTCCGCGGGCAGAGTGTTGCCCACGATCTCATCCGCCCACCAGATACGCGACGCGGTGGCCAGGTTCTGTCCCTGAATCTGTACCCACGATCCGGAGACGATCCCCGGCAGGTAAGTCGCACCGTTGGCCACCGGGTTAGTGGCGGCAAAGGTTGGCGTCAGCAGGGTGCTGGTGTAAGTGGAGTAGAGGTTGTTTTTGGGAATGCTGTTGCTGTCGTTGACCTGGCCCAGCACCTCCTCGATCTGGGAGACAACGCTGTTGATGAAGGTGCCGCCGCTATCCTCAGAGGTCGTGCCGGTGACGGGCGTGGGATCCCCGTTGAACACCACCGCCCAGGTATATCCGGAGACCGGGTTCACCACCAGATACGAAGCGGTTCCGGTCAATGCCCCGTCCTTGCTCCATCGCAATCCGCCGGTAATCTGGCTGTAATCGAAGCCCAGTCCGTAGAAGGTTCCCGCAGTTTCATTCTGTACTTGCGGATCGACCTGCATGGAGGCGATGGTCTTCGCATTGAGCAACGCGGTTCCGCCGCCGGCGCCCGAGATGCCGTTCAGGAAGCGCGTCACATCCACCATGTCGCACACCCACTCGCCGGCGGAATCCACGTCCTCCATGAAATGATCGCCATAAGGCCCCGGAACCTTGGTGGTGATCCACGGAAAGATGCTCTGTACCAGCGCCGCGCCCGGCACATCGTAATAGGTCACTTCGCCGTTCACCACATCGGATTGCATGGTGGCGCCCAGCTTCTGGCGTCCGATGGCCAGCGGCTTGAGGATGTTCTGCTGAATGTACTGCTCGTAGCCCAGGCCGGAGACCTGCTCGACGACGCGGCCCAGCAGGCAGTAGCCGAAATTCGAATACGCGTAGTAGGTGCCCGGGGTGTGCTGCAGCGGCTGGCTGAGCATCACGGTGATGACGTCCGCGTCGGTCGAAGGCGTGGGATGTCCCAGCGCCTCGGCAGCGGCCTCCACCAGCCCATCCAGCGGTTCGCTATAGGGCACGCCGTTGAAGTATTGCGTGGTGGAGCGGTCCCAGCCGCCGGTGTGCTCCAGCAGGTTCTGCACGGTGATCTGCAGCAACTCGGGGTTGATCGTTTTGCCCGGCAACGGCGTGTAACTGGTGAGGATCGAGCCGAACACCGAAGCGGTCAGCGACAGCTTACCCTGCTGCACAAGCTGCATGATGGCGATGGCGGTGAAGGTCTTGCTGACGCTCGCCACGCGGAACAGCGAATCGGGCTGCACGGGGGTATTGGCCGTGGTATCCGTGCAGCCATAGCCGCGCGCGAAGACCAGCCGCCCGTTGTAAGAAACGGCCAGCGCGCCGCCCGCCACGCTGTTGGTGGAAAGCGCGGTCTGCATCGTCTGATCGAGACCCGCCATGGCCGGAACCGCCGTGCCCGTCACGGAATTGGCGCAGGACGGCTGAGCCGCGGCGCCTGCAACGCAGAGAAAGGGAACTACCAGAAGTTTGGTCCGCATGAGAAGTGGCTCGGAGATTGCGCTGGCTTACTTGCCGCCTTTCCAATCCGGCAGGCGGCCCGGAGTCGGCGGCGCGCCGGCGGCATCGAGCTGCTTTTCGAGGTTGTGGATATCGGTATCGATCAGCTTGCGCAGCTTGGGAATCTGTACGGCCAGCTCATCGGAGCCGATCTGGTACTGTTCCATGGCGGTTTTGGTGGGATGGCTGGTGGTGCCGCGGGTCGCCCCGGCGGCGGACTGAATGCGTTCGGAGATGGACGCCGGCACGCCTTCGTTGTGGGAGCGCCAGATGCGGTCGCCGGAGAGCGCCAGGTTAATGGCGTCGAGGTCGCGCTGCAGGCCCAGGGCCTGCTCATGCAGCTTGGGCGAAAGCGTGGGCGTGGCGTCGATGGCGCGCTTGATGGAATCCAGGCGGGTGCCGGCCTCGGCAGCGGCTTCCTCGGTAGCGGTGAGAGCCTTCTGGAGGCGGTCGATCTTCTGGACGAAATCCAGCATGGAGACGTGCTCTTCCTCGGTGTACGGGGTGGCGGAGACCACTTCGATGCTGGCCGATCCGGGCAGGTCGGTGACCACGCCGTTCACGCGCTTGGCCAGGGCAACGGTGTATTTACCCGGCAGGACGAAGGCGCCGCCGCCACCGCCGCGGCCTCCACCGAAGGCTGCCGCCATGGCGGGATCGATGGCTCCAGCGCCACCTGCACCACCGCGTCCACCACCGCCGCCAAAGCCACCACCGCCGCCCCGTCCTCCCCTGCCGCCACCGGCCCCGCCGCCGCCGAGCGGCACGGAGGGCGCCAGAGCGATGCCCTGGTCCCGCAGATCCCAGGTGACGCGGTGAATGCCCGCGGTGGCCGGCTCATCCAGCCGCCGCACCACGGCGCCCTTGGAATCCTTGATGGTCAGAATAATCGCCGGCGGCTCTTCCAAAGCTTCCGCGCGGAGTTCCTCGGGGGTCGGGTAGGGCGCGGTTTCGCCGCGCTGCGCGGCCTGGCGCTCGCGCTGCTGGCGTTCCTGCGCCTTGGTGCGGATGGCCTCCTTCAGGTTGTAGGTGATCATGGCGCCCACGGGCGGGTTAGGCGCGGTGAAATGCAGGGACCCCAGATCGCCGCCGGTGTTGTAAGGGATGAACTCCAGCGCCTTGCGGACCGGGAAGATGGCGCTTTCCTGCTGCATCATTTCGGGCGTGGCCACGCGCAGCGGGCTGTAATCGTCCAGCACATAAATACTGCGGCCGAAGGTGCCGATCACCAGGTCGCCCATCTGCTTCTGAATGGCCAGGTCGCGCACCATGGTGGTGGGCATCCCGATGTTGAGTTTGATCCACTTCTCGCCGCCGATGTTGGTGAAGTAGAGGCCGAATTCAGTGCCGGCGAAGAGCAGGTTCTTGTTCACGGAATCTTCCGCGATGGCATACACGCCGCCGCGCTCGGGGAGGTTCCCGGAAATGTTGACCCAGGTATTGCCCATGTCGGAGCTCTTGATCAGGTACGGTTTGAAGTCGCCATTCTGGTGATTTTCGTAGGCCACGTACACCGTGCCGGGATCGTGCTGCGAGGCCACGATGCGCTGGACGTAGGCGTTCTCGGGCACACCGGCGGGCTTTTCCACCTTGCGCCAGGTTTTGCCGCCGTTCTCGGTAATCTGCACCAGGCCGTCGTCGGTGCCCACGTAGATCAGGCCTTCTTTGACGGGCGATTCGGCGATCGACGAAATGTTGTCATAGAGCGCCGTGGAGACGTTCTTCTGAATGGCCTCGATGGGCCAGACCTTGCCCATCAGTGGCAGGGTGTTGCGGTCCAGGTGGCGGGTCAGGTCGGGACTCACGGCCACCCAGGAATCGCCGCGGTCGTCGCTGCGGTAGAGTTTCTGGGCGCCGATGTAGAGCCGCGTGTGCGAGTGAGGGCTGACGATGAAGGGGGCATCCCAATTCCAACGCAGAGCCGGATCGTCCTTGGCCGGTTTGGGCTGGATGGAGACGCGCTCGCCGGTGCGCTTATCGAAGCGCACGATGCCGGCATTCTGCATGGAGGCGTAGATGGTATTGGGATCTTTGGGGTCCACGCGTGAATAAAAACCGTCGCCGCCGTTGGTGACGAAGCAATCGGCGTTGGTGAGGACGGTGTTCTTGGTGCGGGCCGCGCAGCCTATGCTGTTGTTATCCTGCGTGCCGCCGTACACGTGATAGAACGGCACGTCCTCATCCACGGCGACGTCGTAGAACTGGCCGGTGGGGAGATTCTCCTTGAACACCCAGGTGGCAGCGCGGTCGAAGCTTTCGTAAAGGCCGCCATCGCAGCCCACCAGGTAATGGCTATTGTTGTGCGGGTCGATCCAGATATCGTGATTGTCGACGTGCTTGTTGCGGGTGCCGAGGGCCGTCAGGGTGCGGCCGCCATCGTCGGAGACCATGATGTTGACGCCCATGATGTAGACGCGGTCGGGGTTGGCGGGGTCCACTTCCACCTTGCCGTAATACTGGGCCTGGGTGTCCGAGGCGTTGCGGCGCTCCCAGGTAATGCCGCCATCCGATGACCGGTAGAGGCCGCCATTGCCCTCGGCTTCCACCTCGGCGTAAATGATCTTGGGGTTGGAAGGCGCATAGTTCAGGCCGATGCGGCCGAGGCCGATTTCGCCCTGCCCCTGCGGGAATCCGCCCTGCACCTTGGCCCACGTCTTGCCGGCGTCCAGCGAGCGCCACAGCGCGCTGCCAGGGCCGCCGTGGATGATGCCGAAATAGCTGCGCTCGCGCTGGTGGGTGGCGGCAAGCAGGACGTCGGGATTCGCCGGGTCCATCAGGATGTCGGTGCAGCCGGTCCACTCATCCACTTTGATGAGGCTCTGCGACCAGGTCTTGCCGCCATCGGTGGTTTTGAAGAGGCCGCGATCGCCGCCGCCCCTCCACAAGGGACCCTGCGCGGCCACGTAGACCACGTTGGAATCGCGCGGGTCCACCACGATGCGGCCGATGTGCTCGGAGGACTTTAGTCCGACGTTGTGGAAGGTGTGGCCGCCATCTTCGCTTTTATAGACGCCATCGCCATAGGCTGCCGCGCGCTGGCTGTTGTTCTCTCCGGTGCCCACCCAGACGATGGAGGGATTCTTGGGATCGATGGTGATCCAGCCGATGGAGTAGGAGCCATAATTTTCAAACACCGGAATCCAGGTGGTCCCGTCGTTCTCGGTCATGAAGATGTTGCCCGCGGCCAGCGCGATCATGTAGTGGCTGGTGCTGTCGGGGAACATGGCGATCTGCAGGATACGGCCGGAGATCATAGCCGGGCCGATTTCCCGGGCGCGCAGGGAAGCGAAGGTGCGTTCGTTGATGGGGTCCTGGTTGGCCCCACCGCGGCCACGGCCGCCGCGCCCCCCTTGCGGAGGGGCATCCTGCGCAGACATGGCAATGGCGAGAGACAACAGGAGCGGAAAAAGCTTCATGGGGGGAGTATAGCTCATAGAGAAAGGCGGGGCTCGGATTCACCGCGGAGACGCCGAGGGAGCGGAGAGGAATCAGTTGGGAAAAGGTGCTGCGGCTGCTGGTGGTCAATCGTCTGCTCGATCCCGGCAGCGAGTTCCGCGTGCATCGGCAGTGGTATGTGGACTCGGCCATGGATGAACTGCTGGAGAGCAGTTAGCAGAGGTGGGCGGACCTGTTCGCCGCCGATTTCGAAGTATTGCCCCATTCCACCGCGAAGTCAGTCGTCTGGCCGGAATTTCCATTTCGGACCTCCAGCTTCGATTCCGTATACTCACGGGCCCGTCTGCCGGCTTGCCCTACTGCCCGCCGTTCAACTCCGAAACCGCGGTCTTGTCGCGGTCGATGTACGGCACGCCCTTGGTCATCCAGTCGGGCGCGGGGGCGCCTTTCAGGAAGTGGTCGAAGTACTGCTGCAGGCGAATGGTGTAATCCTTCTGGTCGGGACGGCGGTGCAGGCCGTGCGGCTCGCCGTTGTAGACGAAGAAGTACACTTCTTTGCCCAGGCGCCGCAGTGCCAGGTAGAACTCGATGCCCTGATACCACGGCACGGCGTCGTCGGCGTCGTTCTGCAGAATCATCACCGGCGTGGAGACGCGGTCGGCCCAGAAGATCGGCGAGTTCTCGATGAACCGCGTGGGGTACTGCCAGATCGATCCGCCAATGCGGCTCTGGGTGTGCTCATATTGGAACTGCCGCGGCAGGCCGGTTCCCCAGCGGATGCCGTCGTAGGCGCTGATCATGTCGGCCACCGGCGCGCCTGCGGCCACGGCCTTGAAGCGCTTGGTCTGCGTCACCATGTAGGCGATCTGGTAGCCGCCCCAACTGTGCCCCTGAATGCCAATGGCGTTCTCATCCACGATGCCGCGGTCCACCACCGCCTGAATCGCCGGCAGCACGCACTTCAGCGCGCTCTGCCCGGGGTAGCCGGTGGTGTACACGATGTCGGGGGTCAGCACCAGGTAGCCGTTGCTCACGTAGTAGCTGAAGTTGATCGAGTGCATCGGCCGCGGCTCCACGTAATGGTTTACATTCTGGGTGAGCTTTTCATAGATGTAGACCATCATGGGGTACTTCTTGTGCGGGTCGAAATTTTCGGGCTTGTAGAGCGCGGCGGTGAGCGGGACGCCATCGGCATTCTTGAACTGCACTACCTCCGACGTTCCCCAAAGGATGTGCGCCTGCTGCGGATTGGCGTCGGAGACCTTGCGCAGCTCCTTGAAGGTGGCGTCGGTGGTTTCCAGGTCGGGGCTTTCCTTAAAGCTCTGGGCCGTCAGCAGATAGACGTCGGCGTCCTTGGCCTTCACCGGCTGCGAGAAGAATTTGGGGGCCATCAGCAACTGCTTCGGATCGGCGCCCGTCCAGGAGCCGCGGAAGAAGCCGCTCTCCCAGGTTTTGAGGTTTTCGGCGTGCAACAGCAGCGGCTGGGCCGGGTCGATCCAGCGGTCGCGCGGATCGGCCGCCTCCCGCACGTAGCGCAGGCGCAGGTCGTGCTTGCGGCCGTAGCCATTGGTCAGGTCGTGGGCGCCCGAACCATCCGCCGCCACCTTCCAGATGTCGTACTCGTCGTAAAGCAGCACCGCCGAGCCGTCCTTGGTCCAGCCGCCTTGGCCGTAAGCACCCGGCGTGCTGGGCGTGTCGGTTTCCTCGTTCCAGAACTTCACCGGCAGGCTGGCGGTCAGGTTCACCACCTTGCCATCGGGAACCGAGACGGTGCTCCAATCCTTGCCGTCGAAGGTCAGCAGGTAGCGGCCGGAGGGTGACGCGATCACCTGCCCGTGGTCCTTCTTGATCATCAGCTTGCGCGCGCCGGTGGTGGAATCCACAATCCAGGCGTCCGAGTAGCGCTCGTCGTAATCGTCGGCCTTGCGGTAGGCGCGGTCGTCGGAGCCGAGCACCCATCGCGCGTTTTCGGTTGGCGTGATCTCGGATAATTCGCTATCCGCCAACTGCACCACCTTCTTTTCGCCGATCACGTATGCGGCCAGAAAAGTGCGATTGCGGTCGCGCTCGGCGCGCACCTTCTGGATAGGCTCGATGTAGTCGTCTTTGTAAGACCACAATTCCACGTGCGCCTTGTCGTCGTCGGGAATGTCGTCGGCTTTCTTTTCGGGCGCCGGCGGAAGAGCCACTCCGAAGAAGATGCGGCCGCCATCGCGCGAGAAGCTCAGGTTGCCTTTGTCGCTGAGGACGTACTCCTGGCGGAAGCCGGGCGTGGCCGCGGAGACCGTTTCCGAAGCCTCGGGGGATTGGCGGTCCCAGCGGTAGATGCTCCATTTCGGCTGCTTCGCGTCGGCGGGGTGCCCTTCGGTCCCGCGATCGGTGAGGAAGGCGAGTTGGGTCTGGTTCTCGTCCCAGGTGAGCTTGGAATATTTGCCTTTTCCAGCGGCCAGGGCAGTGGGCGCCGCAGTAGACCCCAGCGCCAGCGCGAAGACGCCGTTCTTCGAAGTATCGTGGGCCGAGACCGCGTAGACCAGTTGCTTGCCGTCCTCGGTGAGCGAGAACTCGACCACATCGGAGAAGGTACGCTCGGCGCCATCCGCCAGGGTGCGGAGCACCAGGTCGCTGCCGAACTCGGCGCGCGCGCCGCGTCCGCCGCCGCCACGGCCGCCGCGCCCGCCGCGTCCCTGTTGATCCGCGAATTCGCCGCCGGGGTTCTTCTCGGCCGGCGGATTGGCGGCCGGCTGCCCTGGCATGCCTTCATGCAGATAGGCCAGGTAGCCCGAGGCTTTCTCCGGCATCTCGAAGCGTTTGACGCGCTCGATTCGGGTGGCATGGCCGGACGCCAGGTCCACGATCACCATTCCGTCTTTGGGCGCCTGGTCGCCAGTCTTCTTTTCCTTGCGCGCCTTGTCGGTATCGGCTTTGGAGGGGAAGGTGGAGAAGACCAGCGTGCGGCTATCGGCGGAGAACTCGATGGTAACGCCGCGCGCTTCCGTGGCCGGCCCTTCCTCGGGGTTGGCCGCCAGCGCCGGCGCGGGCCGCATGCCCGCGGGGTGGCGGGTCTCCTGCCCGGTGACCAGGTTGCGGACCACCACTTCGCCATCGCCCTCCTGCGGGAACAGCCCGTACGCCAGGAAGTGGCCGTCGGCGGAGATGTGCTGGCTGGAAATGGAGCGCCAGCCATCGTAGTCTTTGTGGTTCAGAGGGCGCTTCGCGGTTTGGGCGAGCGAAACGGAAACCACCGCGGTTGCCAGCAGCAGGCTCGCGGGAAGGTGCAGACAGAATCGCCGGTGAGACATATTCCTGGTATTGTACCGAAACGGCGGCGCGCTAAATTCGGGCCGATGTCCTCACCCCGGCGGCATCCTGGGAAATGCCCCGGCGTAGGGCATTTCTTGAGAAGACATGTCGAGTTGTGGCCCAGAGCGGCAGCGCAGCCTCGGCTTACAAGCCGAGCAGCTCCACGATGCCCTCCACATCGGCAGCGCGGATATGAATCGGGCCGCTCATTTCAGCGGGGGCCGCCCGCTCGTCGAAGGCCTGGAACAGTGCCATTTTGGCGATCGCATAGCGTTCGGTGGAAGACAATTCGCGCCCGTGCTCCGCCTGCCACGCGGCCATGGCGGAGTCGGCGGCGAGCACGCTGGTGTCTTGCCAGTTTTTGCGGTCGGCCGAAATGTAAAAGACGTACTCGGTGCCGCGTTCGGAGCCGGAACGGAACTCACGCTGCCCCTCGTAGCAATATTGATAGACGTAGCCGCTTTGCGCCGAGTAGGTCTTCATGCGGCGAACGGCCGGCGCGCCCGAGAGAGGCGCCTTCTTCCGGGAGAAGAGGCTCCGAAACACTCAGTTTGCCTCCAGAATGCTACAAGCTACGCTTAGTATCTTTTCGCAGAATGGGACTTTCGTCACTCTTGACAAGGATACCAACCGGAGCCACAATGAAATTGGAATCGGTGCCGGTTATCTGATTCCAACGCCGTCTTTTAAAAGCCAGCCTACCCAGGTTGGCGGGAGGTGCTATATAGAACCGGGCCAGAATGAGGGCGGCCTCATCCGCGGCGAGTGAACAGGCAGCACAGGAAATCCGGAGCGGCTGGATTGCCGGAGGGAATCAAACCGGCATCGCGCGTGATGCGCAATATGATGGTCGCGAATCGGGGTTCCTCAGTTCACAAACCGCGGGTGACCGCCCTTGTTCGTTTTATAGGCCTCGGTTTCCGGCGTCTGCCCCACCCTCAGCCTTCCGATTCCCAGTTCAGAACCACTTTTCCCGAGTTGCCCGAGATCATGGCCGCAAAGCCTTGCTCAAATTCGGTGTACGGGAAGCGGTGCGTGATCACCGGGGAGATATCCAGGCCCGATTGCAGCATCACGGTCATTTTGTACCAGGTCTCGTACATCTCGCGGCCGTAGATTCCTTTGATCGTGAGCATATTGAAAATGATGGTGGTCCAGTCAATGGTCATGGGGCCGGAGGGAATGCCCAGCATGGCGATCCGGGCGCCGTGGCTCATATTGCCGAGCATGTCTCGGAACGCCGCGGGATTGCCCGACATCTCCAGGCCCACATCGAAGCCCTCGGTCATTCCGAGCTCTTTCTGGATCTCCGCCAGTTTCGATTCCCGCACATCGACGGCGCGCGTCACGTGCATTTTGCGGGCCAGGTCCAGACGGTAGGGATTGACGTCTGTAATCACGGTGTAACGCGCTCCGGCGTGCACTGCAACCGCCGCCGCCATAATGCCGATGGGGCCGGCGCCGGTCACGAGCACGTCTTCGCCCAATACGGGAAAAGAAAGAGCCGTGTGTACGGCGTTGCCGAAGGGATCGAAAATGGCCGCCACATCCAGCGCCACCGATTCGTGATGCCGCCAGATGTTGGTCATGGGCAGGGCGATGTATTCGGCAAAGGCGCCCGGCCGGTTCACCCCCACGCCCAGGGTATGGGCGCACAGATGGCGGCGTCCCGCCAGACAATTGCGGCAGCGGCCGCACACCACGTGGCCTTCGCCGCTGACGATATCGCCAGGGAAAAAATCGACGACATTGGAGCCGGTTTCGACGATGCGGCCGACGAATTCATGGCCGATCGCCATGGGCACGGGGATGGTCTTCTGGGCCCAATCGTCCCAGTTGTAGATGTGCACGTCGGTGCCGCAAATGCCGGTTCGCAACACCCGAATCAGAACGTCATTGATGCCGATCCGCGGCGGGTCGATCTCTTCGAGCCACAGGCCTGGCTGGCGATGGCTCTTCACAAGGGCTTTCACATCCTTACGATAGCAACATGCTGCAAGGCCGACGCGGCAGGCACAAATAAAAAAACCGGCGCGTCATCCTGTCGTATGACGCGCCGGAGGGGGGTCGGGGCGGGTTCTTGCGACCCGCCTGTCGTTCGGAACTTAGAAGCCCAGTTTGGTGGTGGAGCCGCCCAGTTCGATGCTCTCGACTTTCTCAGAGCCATTCGATTGGTTGGTATCGACGGCGGTCTGATCGAACTTCTTGGGGGCGTTCTCGATCTTCACCGGGACGGTAAAGTGCTTGTTGCTGTCCAGGTTCGTGAAAATCGCGTTGGAACCGTCCACCTTCAGGTGATACTCGCCAGCGGCGAGTTGCACATTGCCGGCCACGGAGGGCTGGGTCAGGATAATGTCATAGGTCTTGGCGCTAGCCAGGGTAAAAGAGGCGAGAGTCAAAGCGCCAACTACAAGTAGTCTGTTCTTCATGATGGTTTCTCCTAAACTTTTCAATGTCTTGCAAGCTTCGCGACGGGCTTTTGCGGGATCCGTCCCGCCGCCTCATTTCGCTTCTCTTTGGCTCGCAACTATAAGATGACTGCTACGCCGGCAAGGTGACTCCCCCCGAGAGGGGATATATGGACCGGCGGGGAGGGGAGCGTTTCGAAGCAGTTGTGCTGTCTGGCGCACTGCTTGCTTCCCGCGCGGCTCCGAAACCAGCGCCTGGAGCCACGACCGTACAGCCGGAGCCTTAATCCTGTTCCCCAAGAGTCTGGGCGTACGTTTTGCCGTAAGGGTAGAAGAGTTCCTTGCGGCCTTGCTGCCAGGCGGCTCTGAGTTCGGGCATGGTGATATCCCAATCCGGGCGGCATTTCTTGGTGACGATGCGCAGGTCCTGGCGGAGATCTTCCATAGTGGGCCGGCCGAAGAACCAGTAGCCGTTGTAGACCTTATAAACGATCAGGCCGGGTTCGAGAACAATCACATGGGGAATCATGGGATTGTGCAAGGGGTCGGTGTATTCGGCAATATCGAGATCTTTCTGGACGATCCGGCCCGCGTCGGAGAGGAACGGCCAGTGGGCGCCGACCCCGGTGCGATATTCATTCGTCTCGGTGATATTGTCGGTGCTGATCGTGACCAGCCGGCAATAGGCCACCTCCAGCTCCCGATGGAGTTCGACGAGCAATTCCGCCTGGCGCCGGTCCTTGGGGCAGAAACCTCCGCGGCTCAGTACCAGAACCATGGGATGCGGTCCCTGCAATTCCGAGAGCTTCCGTTGCCTGGCGGTGTGGTCGGAGAGCTGATAGTCGGGGAAGACCGCCCCCGGAACAATGTCAGATCGCATCGGAAAACCCTCAGCCCCAGTCTACCAGCGAGCGGTTGGACGGATGGCTTTCCCCGTCACATGGTGAGAACCACGCGAAATTGGGCGGCGCCGCTCAGCATGCGGGCGTAACCCTCGGCCGCTTTTTCGAGCGGATAGGTTTCGATCATCGCACGGACGCCGGTTAATTCGGCGAAGCGCAGGGTGTCCTCGGAATCGGCGGGGGTTCCGGCCGCCCAGCCTTGAATCGTTCGACTACCGGTAATCAGTTGTACCGGTGTGATCTCAAGCGCATCGAAGGTTACACCGATCACCATGAGCCGCCCGTTGGGCGCCAGGCCATCGAACAACTCCGACATCGCCTTGGAGCTTGGGGCGGTGGATAGAATTACCTGCGCGCCGCCCAGTTTTTGCAAGGCCTGCGCGGCGTTGGTCGATTTGCTGTCGATGTACAGGTTGGCGCCGAGTTTTTTAGCGAGATCGGCATTGCCGGGACCGCGCCCGATGGCCGCGACCTTGTAACCAAACTTGTTCGCGAACTGAATTCCGAGGTGGCCGAGACCGCCGATGCCCAGCACCGCCACAAGGTCGCCGGGCATGGCGCCGCTATGGCGCAGAGCGTTGTAGGTGGTAATTCCCGCGCAGAGCAGGGGTGCGGCATCGACGTCGCTCAGCCCTTCCGGTATGGGTACGAGCGCCTCGATCGGAGCAATCATGTATTCCTGATAACCTCCGTCATAGCTGATGCCCGGGATTTTCAGGTTGCGGCAATTGCGAAAATCTCCCCGCCGGCACGAGGGACAGGTGTTGTCCTGGCCGCCATGCCAGCCGACGCCGACTCGCTGTCCCTGCTTCCACCCGGTCACACCGGCACCCACTTCATCGACGATCCCCGCGACTTCGTGGCCGGGAACGCGCGGATACTGAATTCCGGGCCATTGGCCTTCTTTGGTGAGGACGTCGCTGTGGCAGATCCCGCAGGCCTGCACTTTGATGCGCACTTGGGCTACACCCGGCTTGGGGATCTCGCGGTCGACGATCTGGAAATCGGCGCCGGGCCCAGGAATCTGCGCCACCCGCATGGGCGCAACGGCGGCTTTTGCACTTGACATGATGTCCTCCTATGAATTCTTACTTTCACCGATGTTTGTCTCTGTTACCCCGCCACCTCAAAAATGAGTTCCAGCTCGATCGGTACGCCGAGCGGAAGGCTTGCCACGCCATAAACCAACCGGCAAGGGTTCTTCTCTTTTCCGAAAACGTCTTGCAGCAACTCCGAAGCGGCGTCGGCGACTTTGGCCTGGTCGCGGACATCGCCCGAAGTGGCCACTGCAACGCCCAGGCGGACGACCCGCGTCACCTTGTCCAGCGATCCCAAATGGTTCCGGGCGACAGCGAGGGCGTTGAGTGCGGCGAGGTGAGCCGCCTGGCGCGCCGTTTCCACGTCGAGTTCCGCGCCCAGCCGCCCGGTGATTTTCGCGCCACGCCCCTCCGTGGGAAGCATCCCGGTCAGAAGCAGAAGATTCCCCGTTTGTACCGCTTCCGCATAGGTGCCGAACGGCTCAGGAGGCTCAGGCAGGTGGATGCCGAGTTGCTTCAAGCGCTGCTCGGCGCTGGACGGCTGGGAGCCTGCGGCGGTGGTTACCATTTGCTGTTTGGCAGTCATGTTCGTTTTTCTCCCCCCCATGAAACTGGTGTAGACAGTTCCAGACGCCCAAACGTGTTTGCTTGACCAGCATTCTCGCTCCTTCGCCGCCGCGGCGCAATCGCAGAATGTAAATTACAGGACGCTCACGCGGCACGTCTTGAAGCCGATGATTAAAGCGCGGCCGGTTATTGCAAGGGAACGGCTTGGGGGAACTGTACTCAATGACACGGAAGAACTGGACAAGGCCGCTCAGGATCTTAGCGTCAGTCGCCACGCTGAGACCAAGACTGGATGGCGCGCCCCCTATCCTTATACATATAGCGGCATCGGCATACATATCGATCCGTCTACGCTTCTGACGGTTCGCTTGCGTCTCGACGAATCGCGCTACGCCACTCCGGCGCAGGTGTCGGCCTTTTATCGCGAGGCGCTGGCGCGCGTCCGCGTGCTGCCGGGGGTCTCGGCCGCCGCCATGGTCACAGGGATGCCGTACAGCCGCAACGCGGTGAACCTGCCTTTGGCGATCGAGGGCCAGTCGCCGGAGAAGGGCACGCCGCCGGCGGTGATGGTTCAGAGCGTGAGCGGGGATTATTTCCGCGCGCTCAATGTTCCCCTGCGCGCCGGCCGGTTCCTCGGCGATATGGATGGTCCCGAGCAGCCGCGCGTCGCCGTGGTCAGCGAGCGGCTGGCACGGAGGTTCTTCGCCGGCCGCTCGCCCATCGGAGAGCGTATCCGCGTAGGTCCGAACGGTCCCTGGCTGACCATTGCGGGAGTCACCGGGGATATCGCGCAGAGCGTGATGGACCGCGAGCCGCAAGCCACGGTTTACCTGCCGTATCTGCAGGCGCCCGTGCGCGAGATGAACCTGGGGCTGCGGGTTTCCTCCGGCGGTCCGCTAGCGCTCGCTTCCGCGGTGACCGCCGCGGTGCGGTCCATCGACCCCGAGCAGCCCATCGAGAACA
>DATJRE010000004.1:0-4113 GCA_035505095.1 Bryobacteraceae bacterium
GGAGTTAAAGTAATGGGCGAGGCAATCCGCGCGCTCGCCGATTCGGTCAACAGCCGCAGCCCGGCGTGGAACGCCTGGTAGTGGCGCGACGGCGTCCAGAAATCGTAAACCCCGTGGATGGCGATGCCGGTCTTGCCGGCGGCGGTCTCGGCCGAAGCCATGGCCGTCCCCATCATGTTCATTTCCTGCATCAGGATGGGGTCGATATTCGGCTCGGTGGGGTCGAGCCACGGCGGGATGAACATACGCGCCCCGTTGGCGGCCATCTGGTGAACATCGTAGACGATCTCGGGATGCCAGACGTTGTGCAGCTTGGAAATGGTCAGGCGCGTTTCGGGCTGCGAAAAGATGTACCAGTCGCGGTTGTTATCGTGACCCACGTACTTGTGGTAGAGCCACGGCGGATTGGTGCCCTCGTAGGGCGTGCCGAGGGTGCGGCGGTACCACTGGGTGACGATATCGACGCCATCGGGGTTCAGCGACGGCACCAGGATCAGGATGTCGTTGTGCAGGATGGCGCGGTTGTGCGGGGTATCCTCGGTGAGCAGGCGGTAAGCATATTCCACCGCCGTGTGGGTGGACGCGATCTCCGTCGCATGGATGGAGCAGGTTAACAATACGACGGTTTTCCCTTGAGCGAAAAGACCTTCCGCCTCCGCGGGGGTGGTCTTGCGGGGATCGGCCAGTCGCTGCTGGATCAGTTTATAGCGGTCCAGCAGCATGAGGGTGTCCGGCTCTGCGATGGTAGCGGCGATGAACGGCCGGCCTTCGGCGGTCTTGCCCAATTCCTCCACGCGGATGCGGTCGCTGGATTGCGCCAGCAGGTTGAAGTAACCGACCACCTTTTCCCAGTCCAGCACCGTACGATCCGCGCCAATGGGATGGCCGAAGTAGCTCTGTGGCGTGGGAACGGCGGCGTACAGGGACGCCGAAACCAAGCATGCAAATAACGGCAAGAGTCGTTGTTTCATGGCAATAGCTCCAACATTTGATCGATTTCCGAAGGCTGGATGTAGAAATGGGGTGAAGTGCGCACCCATCCCGCGCGGGCGGCGGCGGTGATCCGCCGAGACCGCAGGTGACCCACAATTGCGGCAGCATCTCCGCCGGGTTTGCGGAAGCTGACGATGCCCGCGCCGTTTTCGGGGGTGCGGTGACCCAGAAGCTCGTAACCCTTGGACTGGACGCCCTGGGCGATGCGGTCTCCCAAACTCTGCACCAGCGGGGCGATTTCTCCGACTCCCACCTCAAGTAAAAATTCAAGAGCTGCCGCCAATCCGAAGCAGCCAACGGTATTTAGCGTTCCGCACTCATAGCGGCCCGCGTCCGGCCGCAGGGTCATGTCGCGGGAAGCGTAATCGTTGTATCCGGCCACGTTGGTCCAGCCGAATTCGATCGGGCGCACCTGGTTTTGGAGTTCCTGGGAAATGTAGAGAATGCCGCAGCCCTCCGGACCCATCAGCCACTTGTGGCCGTCGGCCGCCAGAGCGTCCACGTGGCAGGCCCGCACATCGAGCGGAAACGCACCCAGGCCCTGAATCGCATCTACCATAAAAATGCAGCGGTTACGATGGCAGATCTCACCGATTGCTGGAATCGGGGCGCGGTACCCGCTAAGGAATTGCACGAAGCTGATGGAGAGCAGGCGCGCGCCCCGGGCGGCTTCGTCGATGCGGTCAAGCGGGTCCTCCACGGAAAGCCAGGTGACGGAAACCCCCCGCTGCTCCAGCAACTTCCAGGGGTATAGGTTGGCCGGGAACTCTTCGTGGAAAGCCACCACGCGGTCGCCGGGGCGCCAGTCGATTCCCTCGGCCACCGTGGAGATGCCCTCGGAGGTGTTCTTGGCCAGAGCGATTTCCGAGCGGTCGGCACCGAGCAGCCGGGCGGCCGCGACCCGCACGCGCTCGTAGGCGGCCAGCCACTGGTCGTAGTGCAGGCTGCCGAAATGCAGGCAGTCGTCGGCCAGCCCCTTCATGGCCTCGGCGGCTGGGCGGCAGAGCGGTGAGACGGCCGCGTGATTCAGATAAATGAGCTGCTCGCGCACTGGAAACTGGTGGGCGTAGCGTTGCGACAGTGTGGCGTCCAGGACCATTTAATTCTCCGTGGGAGGTTTGAGGCGGCTGAGCATGGAGGGACCTTCGGCCGAATCGTTGTTGTCCGCGAGGGGCGACCACGAGAGCTTGAGATCGTACTTGCCCGTGAGGCCGGTGGCATCGATCACCGGCCGGGGATCCCCTGGGTTGAGGGACAGGCGCCATTCCAGCATGCGAGCCAAGTCCTGCATCGTTCCAGCGGGAGCGATATACCAAGCCTTGCCTTGAGTGTGAACGGTCGAGGTTTGGCCCGGCGCTACCAGGGGGAAGCCTTGCTCATCCCGCTTCGGCATCGTGCCCGGCTCCCAGGGTTCGGGGGTGTCTCCGGGCGCCAGTTCCACCCATTTCTTGGCTTTCACGCCGCCTTTAGCCACCACCAGCTCATACACAGGCATTTCCCTGGTTTCGCGGTGTACCGCCAGCTTGCAGCGCTCACGGATCACTTCGTGGCTGCAGGTGATCTGACCCGGGGCGCTGCTTCCCGGTCCGCCGCGGCAGCCGAAGAAACGGTCGGCCGGCTTTGGCTGGTCCACGGGCGCCGACAGCTTGATGGAAAACCCCTCGAATTCCACAGGGGCGGCCGGTTGGCCCAAGGCCGCTCCGGCACAGCACGCGAGGAACAGCCCCATCCGGGGTAATCCCACATGTTTTTCCCGAGCCATTCCCTCTACAATACGTTATGAAGCCCTGGAGGGGCACTATGCGACCTCTTTCCGCAGCCATCCTGGTGGCGTCGCTGGCCGTACTGCCGGCAAGCGCCTCCGATAGCAAAAAGCCCAAGGACGACCCCAACCAGATCGGCAACCGCGACGTGGGAAAATGCCTGAACATGTTCTCCATCGAAAAAGAGATCGCGCTGGGGAAACAGTTGTCCGAAGAGGTCAAACGGCAGGCGCACCTGAACGACGATCCGCTGATTTCGGAGTACGTCAACCGGGTGGGCCAAAACCTGGCGCGCAACTCGGACGCCAAGGTGCCGTTCACCTTCCAGGTGATCGAGGACGAAACGCCCAACGCCTTCGCGTTGCCCGGCGGCTTCATTTTCGTAAACACCGGCCTGATCAAGATCGCCGACGAAGAGGACGAGTTCGCCGCCGTCCTGGCGCACGAAATCGCCCATGTGGCCGCGCGCCACCTGACCTGCCAGGCTACCAAAGAGCAGCTTCTCACCATGCTGGCCCTGCCGGCGGGCGCGGTGCTGGGAGGATGGGGCGGCGTGCTGGCACGCCAGGGGATGGGCGTGGGGATGCCAATGGCGTTTATGAAATTCACCCGCGCCCACGAAACCGAAGCCGACTACCTGGGTGTGCAGTATATGTACGCGGCGGGTTATGACCCCAACGGGGCGGTCAGCATCTTCGAAAAATTGGAGATGCTGGAGCGGCAGCAGCCCGGAACGCTGTCGCGCCTGTTCGCCGCCCACCCGCTGGATTCGACGCGCATCAACAATACCCAGCAGGAGATCCAGCGCATTCTGCCCTCCAAGGCGGAGTACGTGGTGACCACCTCGGAGTACCACGACATTCGCGAGCGGCTGATCACCCAGGACGCGCGTCCGAAGAGCGACAAGAGTGGGCCGACTTTGCGGCGCGCCCCCGGTTCGGGCCAGGGCGACCCGGACGGAGACCAGCGGCCGACCATCCGGCGCAAGGATTTGACCGAGTAGAGGCAGTAGAGAAAGCTACGCGGCCCTGGGGCTGGCGCCTTGGGGTGTAAATGGCAACGCCGTGCTCTTTCCCGGACGAACCGCTACGCGGTACTTCACCGGGTCGCGATTGTATTCCCCGAACAGAGGGGCCGCGTCGTCGGCGTTCAGCAGATTGCCGAACGGCGCCATGTAGGACGCCAGATATCGCTCGGGATTCGCCCGCAACTCTTCCAGGGCCTGCCGCCGGAACCGGCAATCGTCTGCATCCATTCCGTGCGCGCTAATGCGTGTGAATCTCCCGGACCAGGGCGAAATTGGCCGCCGCCTGCTGGATGGGGACCCGAAAACTGCCCGTTGCCCCGGGCTTGAGGT
>DATJRE010000005.1:0-7768 GCA_035505095.1 Bryobacteraceae bacterium
GGAGGGGTATTGCTTGCCGTTCACCGTGAAAGACGCGCTGGCTTTAAGCACCGTGATGCCGTTCTTCAGGAGGGCATTGACGAATTCGGTAGCATTGGCGAAATCGGCCTGGTCGGAGGGCAGGATGTAGCCGCGCGGATCGCGCATCTTGGGGTCGTGCAGCACGGTGTTGTACAGGCCAACCGGAAGGCCGCCGCGTCCGCCGAATCCACCACCGCCGCCGGGAAGTGCCGCCATGTCGCCACTGGGCAGAGCTTCGGCGCCGCCCGCCGCTCCACCGCGTCCGCCACGACCGCCGCGGCCGCGTCCGCCGCCGCCCGTCACGCCTTCCGCCGCCGCGGCAGCTTCCAGGGCTGCGATACGCTTGGGCGTCACCGTCCAATAATCCTTGCTGCCCCGCTCAATCGAGTTCATGCCCATGCGCCAGATGTTGAACAGGAAGGTCTCTCGGTAGCGGGAGGCGATGTCCATGATGGCGCGGTTGTTGGTCATTTCGTAATCGATGGACTGGCGGTAGTGCCACTCTTGGGGCGCCACCGGCATGGGCCAGTCGCCCTGCGGCAACTGCTTGTCGGCTACCAGCGGAATGCGCATGGGAGTGGGCGAGCCGATGATTTCGGTGAGAATGCCGATCATGTTGTGGAAGTAGGTGATGGTGCGAAGGCCGCCGTTCCACCACGTGGAGTAGGTGGAGCCGCTGCGCATGGCGCTGCCGCCCTTGCCTTCGGCCACCAGCCGGCTGTGCATGGCGGTGCCCACCAGTTCGATGCCCAGCGGCACCAGCGGGTCGAAGTTGTAGTTGAACGGGTCGCGGAACGGCGGCATGAAGATCACCGCGCCGGCCGGGCCGGTCTGGTGGTGGTTGTACACGATTTCCGGGAACCACTCCTGGAACATGACCTTGTTCATGTTGGTGGTTTCCTTCATGTTGGACATGTAGAAATCGCGGTTATCGTCGTGGCCGATGTACTTGTTGTAGAGGCGCGGCAGGGCGTTCATGCTGCGCTCGTTCTCCGGGCGCAGCGGCGCGTTGGGATCTTCCTTGCCGCGCATGTACCAGTTGGCGATGAGTTCCTGGCCGTCCGGATTGGCCTGCACGCACAGCACGATCACGTCATTGAGGAAGCGCATGGTCTCCGGGTCGGTGCGGCTGACCATCTGGTAGACCCATTCCATAAGCTGCTGCGAGCCGACCGACTCGCTGGCGTGCAGCGAGCCATCGATCCACACCACGGCTTTGCCTTCGTGGGCCAGCGCGTGGGCCTGCTCCTCGGTAACTCCTTCGGCATGCGCCAGTTTGGCCGAGATTTCCCGGTAGTGGTCCAGGTTCTTAAGGTTGGCAGGCGAAGTGATGATGGCCATGTACTGGCGCCGGCCCTCCTCGGTAGGGCCGATATCGACCAGTTTCATGCGGTCCGATTCGGTAGCCAGCTTTTTCCAATAGGCTTCCAGTTGGGTGTAGTTGGCGACCATGTAGTCGTCGCCGAGATTGAACCCCAGGGCGTCCTTCGGGGTAGTGATTTTGGGGTTGGTTTGCGCGGCCAGGGGCCAGGCGCAGAGGGCGGCGGCGAGCAGAAGGGCCGGGGGGTGTATCCAGTGTCTCCGTGAACTCATTTCGTGAGTGTACTACTGAGGACGCATCCGGTGCATCTGGCGGTGGCACGGGCGGAGACGAAATGCACCTGCGGTCACGCGCAGCGCGACTCCAGTTGCGTGACGGTTGGCGAGAGCTTGAGCGGTAATACCTGGCCCCGCTGACGAACCACAACTCAATCCCGATCTCCTTGGTTGTCTTGGAGCCGAAGTGCAGTAGCTTTTCCGCCCCGCCGGCAGCGCGGCCGGAGATCCAGCTTCTCCAGCGAGGCGATGCTTTTGAAGCCTCGGATCGTAATGGAGTCCAGCGCGTCGGAGGGCATCGGGGTGCACCACCATCATACCCGCGACCTTCGCGTTGCGGCGGCGGGCCAACTCCGTCACAATCGGAGATGATGCTGATTACCGTCATACGAACTTCGCCTGAACAGGCAGATTCCGATGCTTTGATTGTCCCGGTGTTTGAAGGAAGCCGCGAGGAACGCTTTGGCGCGGGAGGGTTGGCCGAAGCGGGCGAGGTGAGCGGAAAGGCCGGAGAGCTGACCTTGCTGTACCATCCGGCCGGGGCCGCGGCCGCACGGGTGCTGCTGACCGGCGCCGGCAAGCGTGAGAAGTTCACCGCCGCCGAACTGAGGAAATTGGCCGGGTCTGCGCTGCGACACTTGAAATCGAAATCCATTCGCAAGATGGCCCTGGCGCTTGAGGGAGACTTGGCCACGGAGGACAACGCCACGGCAGCCGTGGAAGGCGCCATCCTGGGCGATTTTGAACCGGACCGCTATAAGACCAGCGGCGACCATAAGACCGTCGAAAGCTTCACATTGGTCGCGCCGCCAGAAGCCGCAGGAATCGAGGAGGGCGCCGCCCGCGGCCGGATCGTGGCTGAAGCGCAAAACTACACCCGCAGCCTGGTCAACGAGCCGGCTAATAGGCTGACGCCACAGAAACTGGCCGAAGCCGCGCGCGAGACGGCCGCCCAGTTCCACCTGGAATGCCAGGTTCTCGATACCGCCCGGATGACCGAGCTGGGCATGGGCTCGCTGCTGGGCGTCGCACAAGGCAGCGACGAACCACCGGCCCTGATCGAGATGCACTATCGCCCTGAGGGCGGTGGCGACGGCCTGCCCCACCTCGGACTGGTGGGCAAGGGCGTCACTTTCGACACTGGTGGCATCTCCATCAAGCCGGCTGAAGGCATGGAGAAGATGAAGTATGACATGGGCGGAGGCGCCGCCATGATCGGCGCCATGCGGGCGCTGGCGCAGCTCAAGCCGCCCATTCCGGTGAGCGCGTATATCCCCGCCGTGGAGAACATGCCCGGCAGCCGCGCGCAGCGGCCCGGCGATATCGTCACCGCCATGTCCGGCAAGACCATCGAAGTGATCAATACCGATGCCGAGGGCCGGCTTATTCTGGCCGACGCTTTAACCTATGCGCGCCGCCAGGGATGCACCCACCTGGTGGATGCCGCCACCCTGACGGGAGCCATTGTGGTGGCCTTGGCCCACATCAACGTGGGGCTGTTCGCCAACGACGACGGCATGCGCGATCGCGTGCTCAATGCGTCCAAGGCCGCGGGCGACCGCATGTGGCCCATGCCGCTCGAAGAGGAGTACAAAGAATATCTCAAGAGCGCCTTTGCCGACCTGGCCAACGTGGGCGGCCGGTGGGGCGGAGCCATCACGGCGGCCTGGTTCCTGAAGGAATTCGCCGAGGATACCCCCTGGGTCCACCTGGATATCGCCGGCACCGCCTGGCTCGACGATGCCAAGCCCTTCCTCGCCAAGGGACCCACCGGCGTGCCGGTCCGCACGCTGGTGCAGCTCGCGATGGACTGGAACGGGTGAGCTTCAGCCGCTCGGCTCCGGAGGAGGAATCGCCAGGGCCATCTCGGCCCAGCCGGAGGGGGTATGCGCGCGAACCATCAGGGTGTGCGCTTCCGGGGACACCACCGAATAGCTGATTTCATAGCGCGCCAGGAGCTGCAAATAAGCCTCCTCGACGGCTGCCGCCACTTGCTCTTCTCCCTGCACGCGGCGGAAAAGGCCGTCCGTCTGGCGGCAGAACTCCTCCAACCGCGGATTCTCTTCCGTGGCAATCACCTGCACGTGGGTGGACGAACTAATGACCGACGAAAGCAGCGCCATTCCCGCCGCGCGGCTCTCTCGCACGTTGCTGCAGACGATAATCCGCTTTTCGCCGCGCACCAGTCGCTTGAGGCACTGGACGGCATTCCACACCGCATTCCAGAGGTCCGCGTTCCAGAGATCGGACCACACTCCCGTGCTTGTGGGGTGCAGAAGAGCGCTTCGAACGGCCTCTGGGATGGAACAGAACACCACGTTCCCGCCCTCGGCCGGCGGCGGCCCATGCCCCCGCGAGGCGTCCGCGCAATAGGGCAATACGCCCCATAAATCCGAATCCCGCTTCCACCGAAGCGCCCATAGCGCCCCTTCCACCCAGGGCGGCCTGGCGCGGCCCACGCCGCTGGGGAATACGAAGGCCACCGAAAGCGCCGGCGGCGCCTCACTTTCGGCCACTTGGTAGAGGCTCACCGGGCGCCCCTCCTCGGCAAGCATGAATTGCGTCGGCAGAAGAGCGGGCACTTCCAGGCGGACTTCGGAGGCGAGGGCCACTCGCACACAGCGGCTATTCGAGCCGTGCCCGGGAGGGCGAAAATGCCCCACCATGCGCCATTGCGGGCACTGGGCTACCTTGGCGGCCGCGGCTTTGACCCGGGTCAGCGCCCAATAAGCCCGGCGCCGCACCGCCGGCTCGGCATCGCGCAGACGCTCCGCGATGGCAATCAGAAATCGCGGATCGGCGGTTTCGCCCATCGCCCAGGCGGCCGTGGACCGCCACGGCGGCGCATGGTTTTCTCCCATCTTCAAGAGTTCGGGAATACTGGCGCAGTCGCCCAGCAGGTACAGGCCCAGGACGGCGTTAGCGGCCACCCGATTGTTCGGATCGCGCAGCGCCTTTTGCAGCAGGCTGTGCGCCTCCGGACGATTCAGGCCCCACATCGACTCGATGGCATTGGCCCGCACGCGGGGATCCGGATCAGCCAGCCGGCGCTCGACCCATCGCACCCCGCGGCTGCCGCGGCCGATCATCAACACGGCTTTGGAACGGATGTGCGGATCGTCATGATGCAACAGGCGCAGCAGGGAGGGCAAAATGCGGGGACCGCTGGAGATTGCGTCCAGGATGTCCATCAGCCGGGCGGGATGGGCAACCGTCTCCTCGTTCCGGTGCACCAGCGCCTTCGCCAGGGTAATATCAGCCATGGAATCCACTCGCAACGCCCCCCGGGCTAGGGCCACGGCCTGCTCCCGGTCAAGCGACGGATCGCACAAGGCCGGCAGCAGCAGATCGTTGGCTACCAGCAGCGTCATCACATATTGAGCGCCGCGCGATTCCGGCCCCTCGTGCAAAACCTCCAGCGCCTTCGGCAGAAACGCCCGCCGATCGGCCCCCAGTATTTCCCGGATCAGCGGGCGGCAGTGGGAGGGGTCCTGGTGGAAATGCGCAACCAGCCAGGCAAGCGCCGTTCGGCCGTCCCGGCGCCAGTCCGTGTTGGGCGATGGTGGCAACACAAAAGGTAGATCGTCAGAATTTGCAGGAACTTTAGAGCCGCCGCGCGATTCCGCCATTGGAAGCCCTTTATAATTGAATAGATGGCAAAAAACAGTTTCGGCGCGGCAGCCAGGTTGCGCGCGGGCGGGGCGGAATACGAATATTTCCGCCTGGCCTCCCTGGAAGAGCGGGGAACGGCGTCCGTTTCGCGCCTGCCTTTCTCTACCAAGATCCTGCTGGAGAACCTGTTACGGTTCGAGGACGGGCAGCGCGTCACAGCCGCTGACGTGGAATATGTGGCGCGCGGCACGAGCGGCCCGAACGCCAAGGAAATCAGCTTCATGCCCGCGCGGGTGCTGCTTCAGGACTTCACCGGGGTGCCCTGCGTGGTGGACCTCGCCGCCATGCGCGACGCCCTGGTGGCCATGGGAGCCGATTCAGCCCGCGCCAACCCGCTCATGCCCGCCGACTTGGTCATCGACCACTCGGTGCAGGTGGATTCGTTCGGCACCAAGGACGCCTTTTCGCTCAACGCGCTGCTCGAATTCCAGCGCAATCGCGAGCGCTACATGCTGCTGCGGTGGGCCCAGACGGCCTTTCAGAATTTCCGCGTGGTGCCGCCCGATACGGGCATCGTCCACCAGGTGAACCTGGAATACCTGGCTTCGGTGGTGTTCCGCGCCAATGGGCAGGCCTATCCGGATTCACTCGTCGGCACCGACTCCCACACGACCATGATTAACGGGCTGGGTGTGCTGGGCTGGGGCGTCGGCGGGATTGAAGCGGAGGCCTGTATGTTGGGCCAGCCCATTTCGATGCTGCTGCCGCCGGTGGTGGGCTTCAAACTCCACGGCCGCCTGGCGGAAGGTTGCACGGCCACCGACCTCGTCCTCACCATTACCCAGATGCTGCGGAAGAAAGGCGTGGTCGGCAAATTTGTTGAATTTTACGGCACCGGTTTGAGCGCCCTGAGCCTGGCGGACCGTGCCACCGTCGCCAACATGTCCCCCGAATATGGCGCCACCATGGGCTTCTTCCCGGTGGACCACGAGACCCTGGAATACCTGAGATTCAGCAACCGCCCGCCCGACCTGGTCGCGCTGGTGGAAGCCTATACCAAGGAACAGGGCCTCTTCCGCACTGACTCCACCCCCGACCCGGTGTACGCCGACACCCTGGAATTGGACTTGGCCGCCGTGACCACCTCGATGGCCGGGCCCAAGCGCCCGCAGGATCGCATTGAACTGGCGGGCGTGCGCAAGAATTTCCACGACGCCTTCCCCGGCCCCAAGAAGGCCGCCGAGGCGGAAATCGACGGCCACCCCGCCGAGGTGGAAACCGGCGCCGTGGTGATCGCCGCCATTACCAGTTGCACTAACACCTCCAACCCATCGGTGATGCTGGCGGCCGGCCTGTTGGCCAAAAAGGCCGCCGAGCGCGGCATGCAGGTGAAGCCGTGGGTTAAAACCAGCCTCGCCCCGGGGTCGAAGGTGGTCATGGATTACTACCACAGGGCCGGCCTGCTGCCGTATCTCGAACAGCTTAAGTTTCACCTGGTGGGATTCGGCTGCACCACCTGCATCGGCAACAGCGGGCCGTTGCCCGAACCGGTGGCCCAGGCGGTGCAGAAGGAGAACCTGGCGGTGGCCGCGGTTCTCAGCGGCAACCGTAATTTCGAAGGGCGCATCAACCCGCAGGTGAAGGCCAATTACCTGGCCTCGCCGCCGCTGGTAGTGGCGTACGCCCTGGCGGGGACCGTCGATATCGACCTGACCCACGAGCCGCTGGGCGAGGATTCCGCCGGCAAGCCGGTCTACCTGCACGACATCTGGCCTTCCAACGAGGAGGTGCAGGCGACCGTGCGGGCCTCCGTGGAACCCGAAATGTTCCGCTCCGAGTATGCCCAGGCCTTCGATGGCGATAAGAACTGGCAATCGCTGCCCGTCCCCACCGGCGGCCTATTCCGCTGGGACGACCACTCCACCTATATTAAGAAGCCGCCCTACTTCGACCACCTGGTGGACCCGGCGACCTCGGTGCAAGACATCGGCGGAATGCGCGTGTTGGCCCTCCTGGGCGACTCGGTGACCACCGACCACATCTCCCCGGCTGGCAATATTGCCAAAGACAGCCCGGCCGGCCGCTACCTGATTTCGCTGGGAGTGCAGCCGGCGGATTTCAACTCCTACGGAGCGCGGCGCGGAAATCACGAGGTGATGGTGCGAGGCACCCTGGCCAACATCCGCCTGCGCAACCAGTTGGCGCCGGGCACCGAAGGCGGCTGGACGGTGCACCTGCCGGATGGTGAGCAGATGTCGATTTACGACGCTTCCATGAAGTATCAAAAGGATGGCGTGCCGCTGCTGATTCTGGCGGGCAAGGAGTACGGCTCGGGGTCGTCGCGGGATTGGGCAGCCAAGGGCGTGGCGCTTTTGGGCGTGCGCGCGGTGATCGCCGAGAGCTTCGAGCGCATCCACCGCACCAACCTGGTCGGCATGGGGGTGCTGCCGCTGCAATTCGCGCCCGGAGAGAGCGCCGCCAGCCTGAAACTGACCGGCAAGGAAGTGTTCTCCATCGAGGGCGTGCGCAACTCGATGAA
>DATJRE010000006.1:0-3192 GCA_035505095.1 Bryobacteraceae bacterium
GATCTTGCGCGGCGCGCGGCGGAAGGCGGCGCGGCGCAAAGCGTTGGGACCGCCCGCCAGCATGACCGGCGCGAGGCCAATGCGGTAGCGCCGCAATTGGCGCCGCAGCACGGGCCAGTTCTCCGCGGTGGCTACGAAATGGCGGCGATCGGGCACCAGCGCGCGCACTTCGTCCACCATGCGGCGGCAAAGCTCCGGAGGCCCTGAACAGAACGACACCACCACCGCATCCGGGTCTTTGCCCAGCAGCCCGAAGATCCAGCGTTTGAGCCACGGCTTCATTCCGCACCGCCCGCGGCCAGCAGCGCACAGGCTGCCAGCGGCGCCAGCGCAGCCGCCAGCGTCACCGGCGCGTATCCGTGCAGATCCACCACGCGCCCGATGGGATAGGAAATCACCGCCGCAATGGCGCCCGCCGAAGCCGTCAGAAACGAGATGGCGAAGGCCGCCCGGTCGCGGCCGAAAGCGTCCAGAGGCATGGTGTACATGTTGACACTGAACGCCGCCACCGCGCCAAAGCTCACCGCGATGCCGGCGCACGACCACGCCGCGCCAGGAGCCCAGGGCAGCGCGGCGGTGGCCAGCGAGAGCACCGCGGTCCAGAGGCAAACGCGGAAACGCGCCGCCAGCGGCCGGTCGCCGCCATCCACCAGCCGCATGGAAAGCCATCCGCCCGCCAACCCGCCGGCCATAGCGGCCATTGGCGGAATCCAGGTGTAGCGCGCCGCCTGCACCAGGGTGAGCCGGTGCACGGTCATCAGGTAATTGGCGGTCCAGCCGTTCCACAGCGAATAGCCCACCATGCTGAGCGCGTTGGCCGCTACGAAGATCCACAGGCGCCGGTCGCGTAGCAACTTGCCGTGCTCGCCGGCGGCGGCCCGCGCAGACGGGGCGTGCGGCGCGCGGCGCGCGGCCCAGTTCCACACCGGAATCCACGCCAGCCCCAGCGCTCCGGTGACCAGGAAGGCCGACCGCCATCCGTACCATACCGCCAGCACGGTGGCCAGCGGAACTGCCAGAATCACTCCGAGGCTAACGGCAATCTGGTTGACGGCGTTGCCCACGCTGCGCTCGGCGGGCCTCAGGTAGACATGGATGGCCTTGCCCGCCGCCGGGATGCCGCCGGCTTCGGCTAAGCCGAGCACGGAGCGGCAGCCCATCAGGCCCCCCAATCCGCGCGAAAGGCCGGTGGCAATGCCCGCCGCCGACCATACGCCGATGGCCAGGCTGGCCGCCAGAGTCAGGCCGATGCGGTCGATGAGCATGCCCGCCAGCGGCGCTGCCAGCGCGTAGGGAATGTAGAAGCCGGTCCATACCAGGCCGTATTGCGCATTGGTCAAATGAAATTCCCGGCGAATGGGGACGGCCAGTTGCGCCAGCGTGGCGCGGTCCAGGAAGTTAATGGCGGTGGAGAGGACGAAAATGGCCAGCACGACCCAGCGAAAAGGTTGCCCGGCGGGGCTTCCGGTGGGACTCCCAGCGGAGTCTCCTGTGGGCTGCCCTTTGCTGTGCCCAGTGGAGTGCCCAGCGGTCACTGGAATTCGATCATGGCCACTTCCCCGGCGGTAGCGAGGCGCGCATTGGGCTTGGGGAAGTATTCGATGGCCACCGGGCGCGGTTTGTGCGCGCCGCAGCCGAGCGTCTCTACCCCTCCGCCGTGGATGGCGATTTTATAAGGGTCTGGAATCAGCAGTTTCACAATTTTGTGGTTCGCGCTTTCCACCACCAGGCGGACCTGTTTGCCCAGGCAATCCACCTGTTTGAGCATGCCGTGCACCTGGCCGCCGGGCTTGGGACCCTCCCACCAGGGAATGGCGTTGGGATTGGTGGTGGGCTCGCCGCCGTTGGCCTTCACCTCCAGTTCGTGCACCTCGGCGCGCGCCTGCGCCTTCAACCGGTCCAGTTCAGTGGCCTCTTCAGCGGCCTTGCGGCTGCGTTCAGCGGCTTCGTAATCCAGGCGCTGCTCTTCGATCTTCAAGCGCGCTGCGCGCATTTGGTCGCGCACCGCGGGGTCCGTAGCGGCCTGCTCGCCGCCGCGCCAGGCTTTGGCCGCATCGGGATAATCGTGGTCGGCCAAGTAGCACTCGGCCAGCGCCTTCCAGTCGTCGGGATTGCGCGGATTGCGCTCGGTGGCCGCCTTCCAGTGGGCCGTGCGTTTGGCCGGGTCGGTATCGCGCTGGGCCAGCAGCACGAACGGTTCTTCCAGCTTGGGGTTGATTCCGGCGGCGTGCAGCAGCGCGTCGGTGGCCTTGGCGTTGTCCGGTTCCAGCTTGGCATATTCGATGTAGCAGCGCGCGCTGGTGCTGCCGGCTTTGATAGCTGCGACGAAGTAGCCGCGCGCGTCGTCGGTGTGGTGGTCGGCCAGCGCCAGCAGGCCGAGGCCTTCGTTGGCCTCCGCCATTTTCACGCCGTCATTGAGCAGCTTGCGGTATTCGGCGGCGGACGCCGCGCCCTCGAGAAGGTCGGCGCGGGCCAGACGGGCGTCGCTATCGGAAACCATCCGCTCCTGGAAATCGCTTTCTGCCATGGCACGTCCGGAAATGGTGGTGGCCTGGAAAATGCCGGCGGCGAGATGCGTCTTCACCTGCGCCTCGATTTCCGCCGGCGATTTGCCCAGCGCGTTCTGGTAGGCGGCGTCCGGGTCCACGCCCTGGCGCAGGTTGTACAGCAACACGCGAATCTTGCCGTAGAATTGCGGATCGACTACCAGCAGGTGGATGCGGGCCCAATCCATGTCCGGGTGCGGCGGCGGCTCGCCCAGGGTCAGGCGGACGCCGGTCGATTCGAAGGTGGACAGAAACTCGATCAGCCCGTGCTCGTACTGCGGCGGCATTCGCGACGTGTTGTCGCGCAGAAACAGACGCGTGAGGTCGCTGTAAAGATCGGGCGGGATGGGCTGCTTTTCGGCCAGCACGATCTCGTAGCGGTCGCGCGCCTGAATGAGCTTGCCGGCCGGCCCCCAAGCCTGCGGATTCCTGAAGACCAGGATGCGGATGGGCTGCGCGGTTTTCAGGTCGTGATCGCCCAGCAGTTGCCCGGTGGCCTCGCGGAACTCTTCGAAGCGCATGAGCGTTTCGCGCCCCACACGCGACCCGGCATCGGTGTAGACCTCGAACGGCCCCGAGAGATATTTCAACCAGGAATCCGCAGCCGGCAGGCGGGCTGGCTGGAGAGCCAGCAGGAGACCCGCGA
>DATJRE010000007.1:0-29466 GCA_035505095.1 Bryobacteraceae bacterium
CAATACCTATATCTATCCGCCGCGGCCCTCCATGCACATCATCGGCGACATCTTCCGCTACTGCGCCCAAAACATGCCCAGGTTCAACTGCATCTCCATCAGCGGATACCACATGCAGGAAGCCGGGGCCACCGCCGATATCGAGCTGGGCTACACCCTGGCCGATGGCATCGAATACATCCGCACCGGCATCGCCGCTGGACTGGATATCGACGATTTTGCCCCGCGCCTGAGCTTCTTCTGGGGCATCGGCATGAACCACTTCATGGAGATCGCCAAACTGCGCGCCGCGCGCGTCCTTTGGGCCAAAATCATCCAGGGCTTTCACCCCAAGAATCCCAAGAGCATGGCGCTGCGCACCCATTGCCAGACCTCCGGATGGAGCCTTGCCGCGCAGGACGTTTTCAACAACGTGCCGCGCACGGTCGTCGAAGCGCTGGCCGCGGCCCTCGGCCACACCCAATCGCTGCACACCAACGCTCTCGATGAGGCCATCGCGCTGCCCACCGATTTTTCCGCGCGCATCGCCCGCAACACCCAGATCTATCTCCAGGAAGAGACCGCCATCACCCGCGCGGTGGACCCCTGGGCCGGCAGCTATTATGTGGAGAGCCTCACCCACGAGCTGATGCACCGGGCGTGGCAGCACATTCAGGAAATCGAAAGCCTGGGCGGCATGGCCAAGGCCATCGAGACCGGCCTGCCCAAGATGCGCATCGAAGAAGCCGCCGCCCGCCGCCAGGCTCTCATCGATTCCGGCCGCGAGACCATCGTCGGCGTGAATAAGTACAAGCCCTCCACCGAAGAGCACATCGAAGTGCTCGAAGTGGACAACCAGGCCGTGCGCGAATCGCAATTGCACCGCCTGGCCCAAGTGCGTGCCGCGCGCGATCCGCACGCCGTGGATTCCGCACTGGCCGCGCTGACCGCCGCGGCGCAGTCCGGCAACGGCAACCTGCTGGAACTGGCCATCCAGGCAGCCCGCGCGCGCGCCACCCTGGGCGAAATCTCCACCGCGCTCGAAAAAGTCTTCGGACGCTACCAGGCCGTCAGCCGCACGATTTCGGGCATCTATTCTTCGGAGAGCCAGGGCGATCCGGAATTCCAGAAGGCCCGCGCCATGGCCGAAGAGTTCACCCACGCCGATGGCCGCCGCCCGCGCATCCTGGTGGCCAAGATGGGCCAGGACGGCCACGACCGCGGCGCCAAGGTCATCGCCACCGCCTTCGCCGACCTGGGCTTCGACGTGGATGTCGGCCCGCTCTTCCAGACCCCTCGCGAAGCCGCCCGCATGGCCGCCGAAAACGATGTCCACGTGCTGGGCGTTTCGAGCCTGGCCGGCGGCCACAAAACCCTGGTGCCCGAGCTGATCGCCGAGTTGCGCAAGTTGGGCCGCGAAGACATCCTGGTCTTTGTCGGCGGCGTGATTCCCCCGCAGGATTACGAGATGCTCTACAAGGCAGGCGTTGCCGGCGTCTTCGGCCCCGGAACGGTGATCCCGCTCTGCGCCCAGCAAATCCTCCACGAGCTGATCGGGAGCATTCGTGCGGCCTAGGGGTCCCCAGGTAAGGCAGGCTTGCCTCTGGGCAGTGCAGCGGCGCAGGCCAGGCCCCGAAACTTTTGCGATGACCGCGAAAGTTGTCCCCATTAACGACCCGTCGTCCACGCTGGTGGCCCCGATCAGACCCGCGACCGTCAGTCTGGGTCCGGCCCGCAACCGCACAACATCTCGCGGGCAGAGACCTGGTACCCGGAGCTGCCACCGCAGAGCGGTTGTCCATTCCTGGCCGGGACACCTCGCCGGCGCACGCCGCGGCGCACGCGCCGCCGGTCCGACTTCCCTATGACCCACGCCCGCAACCGCCGGCTCCCGCTCGATCGCTATCTGGAAGGCGTGCTCGCGGGCGACCGTGTGATCCTCGCCCGCGCCATCACCCTCATCGAAAGCGATCTGCCGCGCGATGCCGAACTGGCCGCCCGCCTGCTAGATGCCATCCTGCCGCATGCCGGCCATTCCCACCGCGTCGGCATCACCGGCGTGCCGGGCGTCGGCAAGAGCACCTTCATCGATACCTTGGGCATGCACCTGGTCCATGAGCGGGGCGAATCCCTCGCCGTCCTCAGCGTGGACCCCTCCAGCCCCGTCTCGGGCGGCAGCATTCTGGGCGACAAGACCCGCATGGAGCGGCTGGCCGTGGAGGAGCGCGCCTTCATCCGCCCGTCTCCCGCGCGCGGCCATCTGGGCGGGGTGGCGCGCCGCACCCGCGAAACTATGCTGCTGTGCGAGGCTGCCGGTTACCGTAACATCCTGGTGGAAACCGTGGGCGTCGGCCAATCCGAAACCGCCGTACGCTCGATGACCGATTTCTTCCTGCTGCTCATGCTGGCCGGTGCGGGCGACGAGCTGCAAGGCATGAAACGCGGCATCATCGAGATGCTCGACGGCATGGCCATCAACAAGGCCGATGGCGACAACCAGCTCCAGGCCGAGCGCGCCCGCGTGGAATACGCCGGCGCCCTGCACCTGTTTCCCGCTCCGGCGGATGGCTGGACCCCGCGCGTGCTCACCTGCTCGGCGCTCACCGGCGACGGCATCGCCGCGGTCTGGGAGATGGTGTTGGAGCACCGCCGCCTGATGGAAGATTCCGGCCACTTCGCCGCGCGCCGCAGCCGCCAGGCCCTGGAATGGATGCACGAGCTGGTGGCCCTCGGTTTGGAGGACGCTTTCCGCCGCGATGCCGCCATCGCCACCCGCCTGCCGGCCCTGGAAGACGCCGTCCGCCGCGGCCGCGCCACCCCCTTTGCCGCCAGCCGTGAACTGCTGGCCCTCTTCCTTCCCAAGGACGGCTAAGCCGAAAGGTAGGGAAAGTAACAGCCACTCGCAATGGGCTGTGCCAACATAGTGCATGTGGGCAAGCACGTTCTGCTCTTCGCCGCCACTACCGGCTATCAAATCCGAGTCTTCGCCGATGCTGCCCGGCGTCTGGGAATGCATCTCACCCTGGCCACCGACCGCTGCCACATCCTGGACGACCCCTGGGGCGACCGCGCCATCGCCGTGAAGTTCGACCACATTCCCGAATCGCTCGATGCCCTGCGGGGGATGGCGGTGCGTTTCGATGGAGTGGCCGCGGTAGGCGACCGGCCCGCGGTGCTGGCCGCCGAGGCCGCCCGGATGCTGGGGCTTCCCTTTCACCCTCCGGAAGCCGCCCGGGCCGGCCACGACAAGTACCTGGCCCGCTCGCTCTACCGCGCCGCGCACCTGAAACTGCCGCGCTTTCACCGCGCTTCTTTTGAGGAAGATCCGGCCGCGCTGGCGGCGCGCATGTCCTACCCCTGCGTGCTCAAGCCGCTGGGGCTTTCCGCCAGCGTGGGGGTGATTCGCGCCGACAACCCCGCCCAGTTCGCCGATGCCTTCGCGCGCATCCGCCTCTTGGGCGAGCCTTACCTGCAAATCGAAGCCTACATCGAAGGGCGCGAGTTCGCCGTGGAGGGGCTGGTCACCGCGGGCCGTTTTAAGGCCCTGGCGATTTTCGATAAGCCCGATCCGCTGGAGGGGCCCTACTTCGAGGAGAGCCTCTACATCACGCCGTCGCGCGAACCGGCATCCGTCCAGCGCGAGTTGCTCGACACCACGCGGCAGGCGGTGCAGGCGCTGGGTTTCGCCCACGGGCCGGTCCACGCCGAGCTGCGTTACAACCGCTCGGGCGCCTGGATTCTGGAGACCCACGCCCGCCCCATTGGCGGCCTGTGCGCGAAGGCGCTGCGTTTCGAGGGCGGCGTGCCGCTCGAAGAAATCATCCTGCGCCACGCGGTGGGCGAGGACGTTTCCCAGGCGCGCCTGGAAGGGCCGGCCTCCGGCGCCATGATGATCCCGCTGGCGAAGGCCGGAGTCTTCCAGTCGGTGGAGGGCGTGGAAGAGGCCGCCGCGGTGCCGGGCATCGAAGACGTCATCATCACGGCCAAGCCGGGCCAGGAGTTTCTGGCTCTGCCGGACAAGTCCAGCTATCCCGGATTCCTCTTCGCGCGCGGCCCCTCACCAGCCCACGTGGAAGCCGCTCTCAGGCAGGCGCACTCGAAGCTGCGGTTTCACATGGCCCTCGCGTTACGGGCGTTTGCTCCGGGCGCCTGATTCAGTCCAGAAACTCGACGCGGTATTCTTCGATCACCGGGTTGGCCAGCACCTCGTGGGCGATGGTTTCGACATCCCGCCGCGCCTGCTCGGGGCTGGCGCCTTCGGCAATGGCGATATCGAAGAACTTGCCTTGCCGCACCTCTGCAATCTCGGGGTAGCCCAAGCCCTGGAGAGCCGAGCGGATAGTCTGCCCTTGCGGGTCCAGAACGGTGGACTTCAAGGAAACGAAAACGCGAGCGGTCATCGGGAACCTCGATTATCGCACGCGGCCCCGCCGCCCGGACCGCGGCTGTTACGGACCGGTTACGGGTGGCTGAACTCGTTGGCCCGCGGTACCAGCTCGAAGTACACGCGCGCCGGCAAGTCGGTATGCCAGTGGCCGGACCAGCGCGCGTAGCCCGTGATTCCCAGAAACAGCACCGCCGTCCCGACCGCCACGGCCCATGCCGGCACGCGCCTTCCGCCGGGCGCGGCCATCTGCAAGGCGCCCTCCACCGGACACGCCGCCACGCATTCCAGGCAGCCCAGGCACTCGGCCGAACGGATGGTGACCAGCCGGTCCACGGGCAACTGCGCGGGGCAGGCCCGGGCGCATTTGCCGCAATCGATGCACCGTTCGGGGGACCGCCGGATGCGCAGCGGGCCGGCCAGCGAAACCAGCCCCAGCATCGCGCCGTAGGGGCACAGGTAGCGGCACCAGAAATTCTGCACCAACACCGAGCCGATCACCAGAATCGCCATCGCCAGCCCTCCGGCCAAGCCGAGGGTGCGGAAGAAGTTGAGCATCTTGACGTCGTCCACCATGCCGTAGGGGCCTTCCAGAAAGGCGTGGATGGCGGGCACCGTCATCGAACCGACAGCCGCGAGAAACAGGGCCAGCAGCACATACTTCACCCCGCGCAGCGCTACATCCAGCGCGCGAGGCAGGCGGAAGGTGCGGCCGAAGGTGGAAAGTCCCAGGCGCCACAGCCATTCCGAAAGGGTTCCGGCCGGGCAGAGCCAACTGCAGAAGCTGCGCCGGAAGGCCCAGGAGATGGCCAGAAAGGCGAGCAGCAGGAACATTCCCGCGGGATGCAGCCGGGGCACCGCGCCGGTGGCCACGAGCACCTTCAGGTTCATGAGCGAGGCGATGGGCAGCCAGCCCTCCACGCCCGGCGGCCGCGACGGCCAGAAGTGCGTACCGCCGGTTTCGTAGTAGCGGAAGAAGCCGTAAAACTGGATGCCGATCCACAGATTGAGCCCCAGAAAGAGGCCCTGGAACAAGCGGCGAAGGCTCCGCGAATGGTCAGGGCCGGCCCGGCGAATGGGCCTCTTCGAGCTGGCGTGGATGAGCGGCCGGGCCGCGGCGGCGAGGGGCATAGCTACCTCTGTCTTGAGGGTAGAATCGCACCCCGCCGGCGGCAGTGACTTCCGTCACAGGCGCCCGGCTCAAGCCACGGCGCGCGCCACGGCAGGAGCGGAAACTTCGCGGTTGACCCAATGGAATCGGGCGAGGCTGATGGAACGGACCACCTCCGCCCGGTCGAAGGGCCGCGAGAGCACATCGTAGGCGCCCAGGTTCAGCGCCTCCGCCCAGAGATGCTCATCGGCCAGGCGCGAGATCACAATCAGGCAGGGCGGTTGGGATAAAGACGCGGACTGGGACAGGATCTCTTTCCAGGCTTCGGGCATCCGGTCCTTGTCGCACAGGATCACCGGAACCGAGTCGCGGCGTAGCACCGCCAGAGCCCCGGCAACGCTGTCCCTGGGCTGGATGGACCACCTCCACTCGGGACCGATGGGGCATTCGGAATCATCCAGAATCTCCTGCAGGATATCCTGATCTTGTTTGACGAATCCCGCCAACACGACGGTGGCGGTGTGCGGCGCGACCTTGCCGGTCTCCGCTCTCGGCCCACAATTCATACAACCTCCCTGGCGGTGAAGCCAAGTGATAAGCGGTGTTGGGTTGCCCGTTGAATGTTCCCCCGAGACCACCTGGGCTGAGAGGAGAAAAAATGTTTACTTTCCTTTTTTATAAGCTTTAAGGACCGGATTTGTCAATATAAATTGATAACCCGACCGGTATTACGGAAGTTGGGCTAAGTGCAAGGAGCAGAGTGTTGTATTTTCCGGCACGAAAGGCCCGATTCTATGGGCGCTGCAGCCCCGTGACGCAGGCGGTGAATCCCGATAGCGCTAACTTAGTGCTGACTTACCCGCCATCCTATGCCGCCGGCGCCACCCGCCGCAAACTTCGACGCGGGACTACAATATTCATTGCATGATACTCAACCGCCGCTCGCTTCTCCGCCAGGCCGCCGCCGCGCCGTTTTTTGTCCGCCGCATGATGTCCGCCCCGCCCAGCGGCACCCTGCGGTTGGCCGCGTTCGGCGGCGGCAACATGGGATTTGAAACCCTCAACGGCATCGCCACGCATCCCAAGGTGGCGCTGGCCTGCGTGGCCGACGTGGACCCATCGCTGCTGGACCGCCTGAAACAGAAGTATCCGGCGGCCAAGATATACCCCGACTGGCGCCAGATGCTGGCCCGCGAGCACCGCCATATCGATATCGCCTGCGTGGGCGTGCCCGACCACATGCACGCTCCCATAGCCGTCAGCGCCATGAACCGGGGACTGCCGGTGTATGTGCAGAAGCCCCTGGCGCACGATCTCTATGAAGTCCGCACCATGACCACGCTGGCACGCCATCAAAACCTGGTGACGCAGATGGGCATCCAAATTCATTCACGCGCCGAATACCGCGCGGCCGTGCAGATTGTGCAAAGCGGCGCCATCGGGAAAGTTTCCGCAGTCCACTCCTGGAGCAATAAGAAATGGGGCGACACGGCGGTGATGCCGGATCGCTCCGATCCCGTGCCGCCCACGCTGCATTGGGACCTATGGTTGGGCGTGACGGCGCCGCGGCCGTATATCGATGGCTACTATCATCCGGTCAACTGGCGCAAGCGCATCGACTTCGGAACGGCCACTTTCGGCGACATGGGCTGCCACATTCTGGACCCGGTGTTCGGGGCGCTGTCGCTCACCGCGCCGTTGTGGGTGCGGTCGGATGGCGCGGCGCCGGGGCAGCACAGTTGGGGTCTCGACAATACGGTCCACTTCCTCTTCCCGGGAACGCCCTACACCGAAGGCGACCGCGTGGCGGTGACCTGGTACGATGGCGACCGGCGCCCCGGGCAGGATGTGCAGGCATACCTGGGAGGGCATGCGCTGCCGGACCAGGGCTCGATTTTCATCGGCAGCAAAGGAGTGATGCTGCTGCCGCACGTGGCCGCGCCGGTGCTTTTCCCGGAAGCGCAATTCCGCGATTTCCCGATGCCGCAAACCGAATCCGAGAACCACTATCATCAGTTTGTGGATGCCGTGCTGAGCGGCGGGAAGGCCTCGGCGGACTTCCACTATTCCGGCCCGCTTACCGAGGCGGTGCTGATGGGGCCGCTGGCCACGCGTTTTCCCGGAACCACCCTGGAATGGGACACGGACCAACTGCGGTTCAAGAACTCATCCGAGGCCAATCGCCTGATCCGCCGGAAATACCGCTTCCACTGGAGAGTCAGCGGTCTGAGTTGAGGAGATCCCCATGCGCCGAATTCTTCTGATCGCCCTGCTGACGATCCCGTCGGCGGCTGCCCAGGTGCCCACCAACCGAGCGCCTTACCCTAATGAGCAATGGGTGCGGCTGTTCAACGGAAAGGATCTGACGAACTGGGTCCCCGTGGGGCACGAGAAGTGGACCGTGGAAGAGGGCACCATCCACGGCAAAGGAGTTACCAAAGAATACGGTTACCTGCGCACCGAAAAGAAGTACCGCAATTTCTGGCTGGCCATTCGCTTCAAGTGCGAAGACGATGGCAACAGCGGAATTTATTTTCATACCGAATTCAAAGGCGACACGGTAGATATCGCCAAGGGCATGCAGTTTGAAATCGACCGCACGCTGGACCATCACACCGGCGGGCTGTACGGGGACGGCCGGGGCTGGATCGCCTGGCCCTCGCCGGAGTACGAGCAGGTGATCCGCCCGACCGATTGGAACGAGTTTCTGCTCAAGGTGGAGGATAACCACATGGTGGCCATGTTGAACGGTATCACCATACTGGATTTCACCGATCCTACTCCCAAGTCATTCGATGGTTACATCGCCTTGCAGTTGCATTCCGGCGGCGAAGGTAACATGCGGTTCAAGGACATCTATCTCCGGGATCTTTCGGCGCAGTAAGGCGCGCCGGCCGCAACGAGCGCGAGGCGGGGCGCAATGAGACGCGGCGCGGGGCACAATGAGCCGCAGTGGCCCGTGGCGCGGGCGCAGTGGGCTGCGAAATCTCTGTCCCGTACGGCGGCGTGACACCCGGCCGGCTTGCAGCGACAAGCTCTTCCGTATAGACTCGGGGCTATGCTCGAATTCCGGATGGAATGGCTGCCAGACGACGAGCCGGAGATCCGCGTACTGAAGCTCAGCGGCCCGTTCACCTTAAATGCGGTGTTCGATTTCCAGTCGGCGGTGCGGCAACCGTGGCAAGGGGCCACGATCATTGACCTGACCGAGGTGCCCTTGATGGATTCCGCCGCGCTGGGATCGCTTCTGGGGCTGCACGTTTCCTGTCAGAGAGACCAGCGGGCGTACGTGTTGCTGGGCGTGGGGGACCGCCTGAAAACGCTGTTCCGGGTCTCCGGGGTAACCGGCCTGCTGGTGATGGCCGATTCGCTGGAGCAGGCCAAGGCAGTGAAGGCCAGGACGGCCTCCGCGTAAGCTCGCGACTGCCCGCGAGGTGACCATTTCCGAACCGGTTGCTCCCTCGGCCCATGCTAAGATTGGGCCATCGAATGAGGGATTCGATCTCACGCAAGGCGGTACTGCTGGCGATTATTGTCGCGGCTCCCCCGGTGCTGGCACTCTACATTTACGCCGGCAGCGCGGTGGTGCGGATGGCCTCGCTGATTGCGGCGATCGGATTCGTGCTGGCGGCGTGGCTCTTCGCGCAATCGCTGATCCGCCGCATCAACGCACTGACGATGTTCGTCGACCGGCTGGTGGACCAGCGGGCCCCGCGCGGGCGGTTGAACGCCGCCAACGACGAATTGGGCGAACTGGCGCGGTCGCTGTTCCGGGTGGCGCCGCAGATCGACGAGCTGTTTAACCGCCTGACCACCGAGCTGGCCCGCCGCGAAGCCATTCTGGCCAGCATGACCGAAGGGGTGCTGGCGGTGGACGCGCGCCTGAATGTGACATTTTGTAATCAGGCTTTTCTGAGCGCCATTGGGGACCACGCGGCCGTGGAAGGCCTACCGCTGCTGAAGATTCTGCGCGATCCACACCTGTTTCAGATTTTGAAGCGGGTGGTGGATTCGGGAGAAACCGTCACCCAGCGGCTGCAGCTTCCCACGGCGCAGGCGCGCACCTTCGACGTGCACGCGGTTCCCTTGGCCGGAACCAATTCGCGCGGCGCCATCGCCATCCTGCACGACATCACGCCCACCGAGCGGCTGGAGCGCGTGAAGCGCGACTTCATCGCCAACGTCTCGCACGAGATCCGCACTCCTCTGGCCACCATCCGGGGCTACGCCGAGACGCTTCTGGACGGGGGTCTCGAAGACAGCCAGAACCGGCGCAAGTTCGTCGAGATCATTCAGGCCAACGGGGTGCGGCTGAACAATATCGCGGCCGACTTGCTGACCCTTTCGGAGCTGGAAACCGGGCGTCCGGAGGCGCAGCCCGGAGTGGTCCCGCTGGGCGAGGTGATCACCAGCGCGATTCGCGCCGTGGAGCCGGCGGCCAGCCTGATGGGGGTGCGCATCCTGGCCGGTCCGATTCCGGTGCTGTGGGTTTCGGGGCACCGCCTGCGCCTGGAGCAGGCTTTTCTGAACCTGCTCGACAACGCCGTTAAGTTCAACAAGAGCGGCGGCGAGGTGGAGATCTCGGTGTGCGACCAGGGCGACGGGCAGATCCGGATTCGCATCTCGGACACCGGCATCGGCATCCCGCCGGCCGACTTCAGCCGCATCTTTGAGCGCTTCTACCGGGTGGACAAGGCGCGCTCGCGGCAGGTGGGCGGAACGGGGCTGGGGCTGTCGATTGTGAAGCACGCCATCGAGCAGGTACACGGCACGGTTTCGGTCGAAAGCCAACTCGGCCAGGGGACCACCTTTACCGTGACGTTACCGAACTGTAAGATTGGGTTGGCGACTCCTTAATCCGATTTTCATCGAATCCTAACACAGCTCGCGTATCCTCGTCGATTGGCCCGCATCTTAGGCAACCGGCGTTCGGTCTTTCTCGCCGCAGAGCGGAGGTCTGCGCCCGGGCGAGCGGGCGCGTCTCACCGGATCCGAATCGGCACTGCATTTTGCCGGGAAGAACATTTGCTACCTTTGCCCCACAAACCGCTCCACTCAAAAGCAGATTCAATCTCACGAACGAGGAAATCCCAATGATTCGATCGGCAGTAAAGCTGTTTCTATCAGTGTGCCTGACCGCAGGCGTGGCGTCCGTGGTTTGGGCCAGCGATCCCCCGGCCAGCCCGGAAACTCCACCGGCGGCGGCGCCGACTGCGGTGGATATCGCCAAATTGAAGGCCAAGCTGGAAGAGCAACAGAAGCAGGTGGAGAAACTCAAGGCCGAGCTGGAAGAGCAGTTGAAGATGCTGGAGCAGGCCGGAGCAGCGGCCCCTGCCGCACCGGCTGCTTCCACTTCTGCGCCGGCGGCGGTTTCGGCTTCCGCGACGCCTGCGGCACCCGCGCCTACCGCCGCTTCCGGCACGCCCCAGAAAAAGCCCTACGTGGGCAGCCTGACTGCGTCCACCGTGCCGTTCGTGCAACCCGCGCCGCCTGCCGACAGCTCGCCTTTTGCCACGCCGGCTCCGCGGTCGACGGCATCGCTGCAGGGCCCCGCCGGGGAGCCGGCTTCGCCGCTGCAACTGAAGATTGGCGAGACCACCATCACCCCTATCGGGTTTATGGATATGACGGAGGTGTTCCGCTCGGCCGATTCGGGCAGCGGTATCGGGACCAACTTCGGGTCGATTGTCTATAACAACAATTTCCCCAATGCCCGGCTGACGGAAAGCCGCTTCAACATTCAGAACTCGCGGATCGGAGCGCGCTTCGACACGACCGTGCACGGCGCCAAGATCACGGGCTATTGGGAATCGGACTTTCTGGGCGGCTCCAGCTCCAACGCCCTCTCCGTGACCAACAATGCCTTCGTCTTGCGCGCGCGTTTGTACTGGGTGGATGTAAGGAAGGACAAATTCGAATTCCTGGCAGGCCAATCGTGGAGTCTGATGACCCCTGGGCGTAACGGGATCTCTCCCTTGCCCGGCGACGTCTTCTATACGCAAGACATGGACGTCAATTATAACGCGGGCTTAGTGTGGGGACGGATTCCGGGGTTCCGCTTTGTGTATCACCCGTCCGACACCGTGGCCATGGCCGTGTCGGTGGAGAATGCGGACCAGTATTTTGGCGGCTCCGGCGGCGGCGCCAGTCCCACTCTGCCCTCCGGCCTGCCCAGCACTTTCGTCAACCAGTTGGACAATGCCAGCAATTATAGCCAGACGCCCAACCTGATTCCCGACATCATTGCCAAGATCGCGTTCGACCCGAAGACCGGGCCGCTGCACCAGCACATCGAAATCGCGGGAGTATACAGCGAGTTCAAGACCTATAACCAACTGACTAATAACCATTACACTTCGCCCGCGGCCGGCGGCTCGGTGAACATGAATTTCGAGGTCGCGAAAAACTTCCATCCGATCATCAATACCTTCTGGAGCGATGGCGAAGGGCGCTATATGTTCGGCACCATTCCAGACCTGGCCATCCGCCCGGACGGAAGCATTTCCCCGATCCATACCTGGGCGACGCTGGATGGTTTCGAGGCCACCTTCAAAAACAGCTTGCTTTTCGGCTACTTCGGCATCTACTACGGCGGCCAGGATTCGATCGTGGACACCAACGGCAAGTTCGTGGGCTACGGATTCCCCGGGTCCGCGAACAGCAACAACCGGATCATGCAGGAGCCCACTTTCGGCTGGATCCAGACCCTCTGGAAGGATCCGAGATGGGGCGCTTTGCAGACGATCTTCCAGTATTCGTGGATCAACCGGTATCCTTGGGCGGTGCTGGCGGGGCAGCCGAAGGATGCGCATAACAGCACCATCTTCCTGGACGTACGGTATACCCTGCCCGGCAGCGCGCCGAGTTGGCACTAGGGATTTGACCGTGAGGACGTTGTGCGGTCGCGCCAAAGCTTCCCCTAACGGTAACCGTTTTGTAACAATCGAGTGCGAAAATTGAGGTAAACAACTGTATGAAGAGATTGGAAGTTCTTCTTCCGGCAATCGCGGTCCTGGTGGCCACGATTCCCGCCGGATCTGCGCAAAGACTGAATGCGGCCGGGGCATCGTTCCCCAGTCCCATCTACCAGAAATGGTTCGGTGAATGGCACAACATGCACTCCGGCGTGGAGATCAACTACGCCCCTCAGGGATCCGGCGCCGGCATTAAGCAACTCACCGAAGGCACCGTGGATTTCGCGGCCTCCGATATGCCCATGAAGGACGCGCAGATCGCCGCGCTCAAGGTGAAGGCGTTCCATTTCCCCACCGTGCTGGGCGCGGTGGTCCTCACTTACAACATCCCGGGAGTGAACACGACGCTCAAGTTCTCCCCGCAGGTGATCGCGGGCATTTTTCTGGGCACCATCAAGAAGTGGAACGACAGGGCATTGATGGCGGATAATCCGGGGGTGAAATTTCCTAACGACGAGATTGTTCCCGTGCACCGCAGCGATGCGAGCGGCACCAATTTCGTCTTCACCGACTACCTCTGCAAGATCAGCCCGGAATTCAAACGGAAGGTGGGTGCGGATACCAAGGTCCGCTGGCCTGTGGAGGGCTTGAACGGCAACCAGAACCCCGGCGTCACGGGGCTGGTCAGAGAGACTCCGGATTCGATCGGGTATATCGAGCTGACCTTTGCCGTGCAGAACAAGATGCCCTATGCGGAGATTAAGAACGCCGCGGGGAACTGGATCAAACCGACCAACGAATCGGTAACCGCGGCGGCCGCTTCCGCCAAGATGCCGCCGGATTTCCGGGTCTCCATTACCGACGCCCCGGGCAAGGACGCGTACCCCATTTCCACCTTCACTTACATGCTGATCCCCAGCAAATTCGCCGATCCGGCCAAGGCAAAAGTGGTGAAAGAGTTTCTGCAGTGGATGCTGACTGACGGCCAGAAGCAAGTGGCGGCTCTGGATTACGCTCCGCTGCCGAAAGAAGTCGTCGACAAGGAGCTAAAGCAACTTGCGATGGTGAAGTAGACTATCGCGGAAGCCGCCGCATGGCCACCCCCGTAGCAGCCCAGGTAACCGCGGTTCGATCCCCCAGCCAGACGGGCGACATCATCGCCCGCCTGGTGACGCTGGTTTTCGCCGGCTGCATCCTGTTGCTGGCGGGCCTGGTTGTGCTGGAGTTGTGGCAGGGTTCCGCCCCGGCTCGCAGCCACCTGGGCTGGAATTTCCTGGTCTCCAGCGACTGGAATCCGGTCACGGACCAATACGGGGCGCTGCCTTTCCTCTATGGAACCGTGGTGACGGCGTTCGTGGCGTTGCTGATTTCGGTTCCCTTGGGCCTGGGCGCCGCCATTTTCCTTTCGGAGTTGGCGCCCGCAGGCATCTCCAGCGGCCTCACTTTTCTGGTGGAACTGCTCGCCGCCGTTCCCAGCGTGATCTATGGCCTGATGGCGCTCTTCACGATTGTGCCCCTGATGCGCGAGTACGTCGGCCCGTTTTTAAATGCCACCCTGGGATTTCTGCCGTTCTTCCAGGGAAGATCTTATGGAGTCGGTTACCTGCCGGCCGCCCTGGTGTTGTCCATCATGACCTTCCCCTTCATCATTTCGGTTTCGCGGGAAGCCCTGCTGGCGGTGCCTCGCGAGCAGCGGGAAGCCTCCCTGGCCCTGGGCGCCACGCAATGGGAGACCACCTGGAAAGTGGTGGTGCCGTATGCTAAGTTGGGTATTCTCGGGTCGGTCTTCCTTGGTCTGGCTCGCGCCCTGGGCGAGACCATGGCGGTCACCATGGTCATCGGCAACGCGGCCGACATTCACGTCTCCCTGCTGGCGCCCGGCGCCACCATTGCCGCCGTAATCGCCAACGAGTTTACGGAAGCCAGCGGTAAAATCTATTCAGCGGCGCTGATTGAACTGGGGCTGGTGCTGTTCTGCCTGACCATCGTGATCAACGGCTTCGCCCGCCTGATGATCGTGGCCACCACGCGAAAGGGTTCCAAACGATCATGAAACCGCGCCTCGTGTGGCGGAAAACGGTCAACGCGGTAATGCTGTCGCTCACCGCGGTCTGTACGGTGATTACGGTAGCCGCGCTGTTTGTGATTCTCGGATACCTGCTGTACAACGGCAGCAAATCGCTGGATTGGAATTTCTTCGTCAAGCTGCCGCTTTCGCCGGGCGAACTGGGCGGAGGCATGGCCAATGCCATCGTTGGCAGCGTGCAGATTGTGGGGCTGGCGGCGCTGATCGGGCTTCCCGTGGGATTTCTGGCCGGCGTGTACCTTTCCGAGTTCGAGGACAAGGCTTTCGCTTCCGTGGTACGCTACGTGGCCGACCTGCTGAATGGCGTGCCCTCTATCGTGGTAGGCATCGTAGCCTGGGCGCTGGTGGTGGTCCCCATGAGGCAGTTCACAGCCCTGGCGGGCGCCATCGCCCTGGCCGTCATGCTGATCCCCATCGTCACCCGCCAGACGGAGCAGTTTCTGCGCGAGGTGCCCAACTCCCTGCGCGAAGGCGCTCTGGCACTGGGCGCCAGCAAGTGGAGAATGATTGCCACGGTGGCGGTTCCGGCGGGCAGCAAGGGCATCGTTACCGGCATGATTCTGGGCGTCGCGCGGATTGCGGGGGAAAGCGCGCCGCTGCTCTTCACCTCCCTCGGCAACCAGTTCTGGGGCGGCCTTACCCAGCCGACCGCCGCGCTGCCGGTCATGATCTACCAGCGGGCGATGTCTCCTTACGACGACTGGCACCGCCAGGCGTGGGCCGCCGGGCTGGTTCTGATCGCCCTCGTGCTGATCGCCAACGTCGCGGCCCGCCTGGTGTTGGCGCGAGGCGTCTCGGTTCCACGCGGATGAAAATGAGGTTTCCATGAGCACCGTACCGAAATCCCCAGCTCCTGGCCAGTACTTGAAAGGGGGAGACACATCCTTGCCTAGACCACCTGCCGGAGCCACCCCCAAACTGCGGGCTTCCAACATCAATTTCTTCTACGGGTCCTTCCAGGCGCTGCACGATGTTTCGCTGGACATGGAGGATAAACGCATCACGGCGTTGATCGGCCCTTCCGGCTGCGGCAAGTCCACCTTCCTGCGCAATCTCAACCGAATTAACGAAACCATCCGCAATGCCCGCATGGAAGGCCAGATCCTGCTGGACAACGAAGACGTGCAAAGCGTCGATATCACCAGCCTGCGCCGCCGCGTGGGGATGGTATTCCAGCGGCCCAATCCGTTTCCCAAGTCGATTGCCGACAATATTGCCTATGGCCTGAAGATCAACGGCATGGCCTCACGCAGCGAGATGCGCGACCGGGTGGAGCAGTCGCTGCGGCGGGCGGCGCTGTGGGACGAGGTGAAAGACAAGCTCAGCGAATCGGCCTATGCGCTTTCGGGCGGCCAGCAGCAGCGGCTGTGCATCGCGCGCGCCCTGGCGGTGGATCCCGAGGTGCTGCTGCTGGATGAACCCTGCTCGGCGCTCGACCCCATCGCCACCGCCAAAATCGAAGAGCTGATGTTCAATCTGAAAGACCAGTGCACTATGGTGATTGTCACCCATAACATGCAGCAGGCCGCCCGGGTGGCTGATAACACGGGGTTTTTTCTGCTGGGCCGGCTGATCGAGTACGATAAAACCGACAGGATTTTCAAGAACCCCTCGAAGCAGGAAACAGAAGATTACATTACGGGAAGATTCGGGTAGACCCAGCCATGACCGCCATCGGCCGCCCACGACATCCCCGCTTGGCCGGAAAGGAGCCACTGCCATGCGCCACTTTACAGTCGAATTAGAAGAACTGAACCAGAAGCTATTGGAGATGGGCGGGCTGGTGGAATCCGCCATTCATCGCAGCGTGCGCGCCCTGGTGGACCAGGACCGCGACCTGGCCGAGCAGGTGATTCGCGACGAACCGCGCATCAACCGCATGGAAATGGAGATCGACGGCATGGCCACGCGCCTGCTGGCGCTGCGCCAGCCGGTGGCCCGCGATCTGCGTTTCCTCACCTCCGCGCTGAAAATCAACAACGACCTGGAGCGTATCGGCGACCTGGCGCAACACGTGGCCGAACGGGCGCTTTCCCTGATGCACCATCCGCTGGTGAAGCCCATGACGGACATCCCCAAGATGGCCTCGCTGGTGCAATCTATGCTGCTGAAGTGCCTGGACTCGTTTGTGAATTCGGATGAGCCCATGGCGCGATCGGTGCTGCTGGCGGACGACGAAGTGGACCGCCTGCGGGACGCGGTTTACGCCGAGTTGCTGGCCACCATGCAGAGAGACCCCGGAGTGGTGCCGGCGGCGGTGGATCTGATTTTCGTCGCGCGCAACCTGGAGCGCATCGGCGACCACGCCACCAACATCGCCGAAGACGTGGTGTTCCTGGTGAAGGGCATCGACGTGCGGCACCACGCCGAACAGGCCGAACAGGCCGAGCGGGCCGAAAAAGTCTGACGGTGCCCGGCCGTTGGATTGGCGGCTGCGATTCGGGTTCCGGTTGGCTGGCGGAAGGTCTAAAATAGCCACCAGGACGCAACGATGAACCGCACGGCTTCACTATGCGCGGTCCTGCTGGCTGCTGCCTCGCTGCAGGCGCAGGGAATCCGGCAGCCCAAGCCCTTTCCTCCCGATATCGGTCCCGCCACCATCACCGTAACCGGCGTCAGCGGTAAGCCGGTTGAACTGACCATGGCGGACATGGGCAACTTTCCCCAACATGCCGTCAAGGTGGCGGAGCACGGCGTCCCGGTTACTTTTGAGGGAGTCCTGCTGAAGGACGTGCTGGCGCGGGTGGACCTGCCCGTCGGCGAGCCGTACCACCGCACGGCGGGGGGATATTACCTGGTAGTGGGCGCCGCCGACGGCTATCGGGCCGTGTTCGCCTGGGCGGAATTGGACCCGACGTTCATGGACAAACCCGTGTACCTGGTGACGCAGCGGGATGGTAAGCCGCTCTCCGCCAGCGATGGTCCATTTGAGCTGGTGACCCCCGGCGAGAAGCGCAACGGCCGATGGGTGCGGCAAGTGACGGAGTTGACGATCCGGCAAGCGAGCTGACGGCGTTTGGAGATCCTGCCGCGGGACAGGCGCGCGGCCGGAGTGGCGATCCGCGGTTTGCCCGGCGTCGCCGATCCGCGGCGCTGTGACCCAACTGCCGAATCTCGCGGGCCACGCCTACCGCGGCCGGCGCTCGCTCGCACGGCGCGTTCACCCAAGGCGTCACCGCAGCGTCGCCGATGCGCGACGCACTGACCCATCGCGCGGCCACGCCTGCCCACGCTGCCGGAGCTCGCCCGCTTGCCTCGTTCATCCGCAGTTCACCGCAATCGCCGATGCGCGGTGCTCGGTGTGTCCCGACTGCCGAATTTCGCGGCCCACGCCCCACCGCGGCCGCTGCCGGCGTCACCTTGCCACCGGGCCCTCAGCGTGCCTGCGACTGGTGCGCCCCGATTCCACATTTGCTATGGTTCGAGTGGGGCCGGAGGTAATGGAATGCCGAGTCCGGCCGAGGAGATAATCGATGGGTTTGGCCGAGCAGCATTGCGTACCCTGCCGGGGCGGTGTTCCGCCACTGGAAGGTCCCGAACTCGAGCGGTTGGCGCGACAGGTGCCGGGCTGGCAGGTGGTCCGCGGACACCACCTGGTAAGGAGCTTCGCGTTTCCGGATTTCCGCACGGCCCTCGATTTCGTCAACCGGGCGGGCGCCATAGCGGAACAGGAAGGGCATCACCCCGACCTGTACCTCTCCTGGGGTAAGGTGGATGTGCATATCCGGACCCATAAGATCGATGGCTTGACGGAGAGCGATTTCGTTCTCGCGGCTAAGATCGACCAAATTACGGAATAAATGGGAGAGATCCAATGTTAGGAGTTGGCAGTAAGTTTCCGGTCTTTTCTCTTCAGGCGGCTGTCAGCCTGGAGAAGGGGAAGACCTTCCAGACTATCTCGGACAATGAATATCCCGATAAGTGGAAGGTGTATTTCTTCTGGCCGAAGGATTTCACGTTTGTCTGTCCGACGGAGATTGCGGCCTTCGGCAAGCTCAACGGTGAGTTTCAGGATCGCGATGCGCAGGTGCTCGGCGGCAGCACCGATTCCGAATTCGTACACCTGGCCTGGCGGCAGAACCACCCCGACCTGAAAGATGTGCCCTTCCCCATGCTGGCGGACGTGAAACGCGAGCTCTGCCAGCACCTGGGCATCCTGGATCCCGCCGAAGGGGTGGCCCAGCGCGCCACGTTTGTGGTGGATCCGCACAATCTTATCCGCTTCGTTTCAGTGAACGATCTCTCGGTGGGCCGCAATCCGCAGGAGGTATTGCGCGTGCTGGATGCCCTCCAGACGGACGAACTGTGCCCCTGCGACTGGCACAGGGGCGAGGCCACGCTGCACCCGGCCCTTTGAGACCGGCGCGCTCTCGACGCTTCCGCGGCAAACGGCTGGCTGTGGTCTCGCACGACGGTCCGGGCCGCACGACCGCGGACAAACCGGGGGTTAGCAATTCCTGGTTAACCTTTGAGAGTTTGAAAGCTCCGCTGGAACCTTTCAGAATGGAACATACGTGGAAGAGTGGCCTTCGCCGCCCGCACGCAAAGGAAAACTGTATATATGGAAATCATGCTGGTCGGGTTTTTTCTATCCACCGCTTTTGGGACCATCGTGGGGGTAACGGCAGGCCTTCTGCTGATCAATCGCAGGAACCGCTTCAAGCCTACCGGCGAACACCTGGCCGCGCTGCGGAATGAGCTTTCCGGCGCCACGCCAGACCCGGCCTCGGCTTCCTCCGGCGCGTCTGGAGTGAACCTGGAGGACCTGCGGAAACTGGTGGTTGACCGCGACGACGCTCTTCGGCAAACCCGCGACGAACTGGACAAGGCCCAACTTCTGTCGGAGCAGGCCAAGGCCGAGGCCCAGCAGGAATCTTTGCAGCGCGCCGCCGCGGAGCAACGCGCCCAGGAACTCTCGGACCAGGTGGCCGCGCTCGCCCAGAAGGCCGCCGAATGGGAAGCCGGTTCGAAGGAGCACGAAAGTCTGCAAACCCGCATCGCGGGCCTCATGGCGGAGCTTTCGGCCGCCGCCGAGGCCAACCAGCAGCAGTTGGCGGCCCACTCGCGAGAGCAGGAAACTTTGAACGGCCGCATCTCCAGCCTCACCGCGGAGTTGTCCGCCGTGCAACACTCCAGCCAGCAGGACGGTTCTTATCGCACGTCGCTCGAAGCCCAGCTCACCGCCGACCGCGAATACATTGGCCAACTCACGACCCAGATCGCGGATTACCAGCGCGAGATCGGTAACTACGAAACGCGGCTCACCGAGCAGCGGCAGGTGGCCGCCAAGGGTCTGGAATTCCTGAACCAGGCGCAGGACAACTTCGCCAGCGTGCTGCGGACCATGTACAACGGCGCCGAAGCCCCGGTCGCCGGCGACTAGCCCTCGACTAGCTCCGTATCCTCAGCCCCCTCGGCGCTCCCGCCCGGCCCGTGGCCCCGGGTGGATTCGGCCGTGCGCCGACGGCGTTCCTTGCTCGTCTCCTGCCCGTCGCCCCTGTCAGCGCGGCGCAGTTCTTCCGGCGGCCAGCCCGGATCACCCTTGCGGCCTGCGTCACGCCGAAACACCGGTTGCCCGGAAAGGTAGTCGCCGAACTGAGCGCGGCGGGAGGTGTAACTGCGGAATATTCAGACGGAGCGCCGGCAGGAGGGATTCGCATATGCCGGGCGAAGGCTCGGAAGTTCTTCAATAGCCAGAGTTTAGGGGGATGGAGGCAGGAATCGAGGGAATCGATGAGGAGGGCCAGGGGCACTCGCCGGAGTACCCCTGCGCCCAAACTGGCCCGGGGCTAATTCTGATTCTGGTTCTGGTTCTGATTTGAATTGCGCGGACCGCCGCGGCCGCCCGGCCCTGAATGGACGGTGTAACCCGCGGGAGCCTGGAACAGCGTGGGGTCCGGTTCGGCGCGATTGATGTTGGTCAACTGCGTGACAACCGTGCCGCGGCGCGGATCGGTGACCTTAGTCATCACCGGGACCTTCAAATCCGGCGACATCCAGGTTTCCCGCACCGACTGCATCGCCCTGGCGTTGCCTTCGGAGCCGGCCGGAACCGTGTGGGTGACGCGCCTTCCGGCAGCCGATTCGCCGTTCACCACCTGGGTGCCCAAGTCTTCATCCTTGGTGTTGGGATCGGCGGTACGGGCCTGGCGGTTAAACTGCGGGCGGGCGCCGCGACCCTGGCCGGAGGGCGGCCCATGCATGGTCATTTCGTGAACGGTCTTGTTCTGGGGGTCGATTTCCCGCATCACATGCGCAACCGGGTCGGAAATCATGATATGCGTCACCGGGGTGCCATTTTGCGCGTTGGGGCCGCGGCGCAGTTCGGTGGTTTCAATGCGCACGCGCCCCTGGCTATCGCGCGACACGTTGCTGGTGCGGGTATGCTGGATCGTGTTACCGTCCGGCAGAACCTGCGATTCGGTGACAGTCTCCACGGCCGAATAGGGTGCTCCGGTTACCGGGCGGCCCATATTCTCGCCGCGCGGACCGCCGAAGAAGCCGCGTCCAGGCCCGAATCCCCGCCCCGGGGGCGGACCGGGAGGCTGTGCAAGCAAGCCCGCCGCCGTCAGTAAACTCAATGCAATCATTGTCTTCATGGGTTCTTCCACCTTTCGTTGAATTGAAAATTCTCGAACCTGGCGCCTCGCTCCGGGTGGCTACACCACACCCGCCAGCCCAGCCCATCACTCGCCGCTCGCACCTTGTTCTTCAATCTTCTCTATCCTTATTGCGGCAACTTGGCGGAAGGGTTCCAATTTCCCGGTGCTGTGCCGTTCGGGCGGGCACCATGAGCGGCTGCCCCGGCGAGGAGGGGCGCCAAAGAGTAAGCCGTTGACCAAAAGAACTCGCCCTGCACGCGCCGGGGAGGCAGTAGAAGCACTGCGCGGGCAGATCCCGTGGTTTTGAGCGGTTGCGATCGGGCCCCTTTGAGGGGCCGGCAACCGAAAAGCCTCGGCCCGCCTATCAGCCGTTCTACGACACCATGGCCGCCGTGGTGCCCGGGAACCCATCGGCGGGCGGCGGTGCCGGTGCTCCCGCCGGCGCGGCAGGCTTTGCGCGACAATACAGACGAAGCGATGAAGATCGAAACCATTCACCACGTGAGTCTGAATGTCACCGACCTGGAGCGGTCGCGCCGGTTCTATCGCGAGATTCTGGAGCTGGAAGAGATCGCCCGGCCCGCCTTTCCGTTTCCCGGTGCCTGGTTCAGCGTGGGAGGCGCGCAGCAGTTGCACCTGATTGTGCACCCCGGCGCCACGTTCCGCGGACGGAAGGGCATCGACACGCGCGACAACCACTTCGCCGTGCGCGTGGAGGATTACCTGGCCACGCTGGAGTTTCTGCGCAGCCACGGCTACCGGGAAGAAGCCGGCGATCTGGATCCGCTCAAAATGCGCACCCAGCCGCATGCCACGGCCGGGTTTCCGCAGATCTACATCTGCGATCCGGATTGGCACGTGATTGAGATCAACGCCGCCCGGCTACCGCAAGGAAGGTGATGGAGCGCCGTTCCAGGCCGGCCGCGCGGCCCCATTACCCGCCTTCGGCCACCTGGAACAGGCCCCACAGATTTTCGGCGATCGAGCGGCTCGACGACGAATTCTGCTGATAGGCCAGCAGGTTCGCATTGGTGCTTGAAGTAGTGCTGCTCGAACTACTGCTCGCAGCGCTGCCGGAATCATCCGCCGGGGTGGCGCTGGAAGTCGAACTGGTGCTGGAGTCTTCGCTTCCACCCGCATGATGGTGGTGGTGCGTGGCCCCGGTCTCGCCGGACGCCGACGAAGTGCCGGAGGCCTGCTGCTGCAAGGCCGATTGGAGCGAGGACAGATCGCCCGTCTGGGAGGCGGTCGAAAGTGCTGCCCCAATCTGGTTGAGCTGGGAGGCTTCCGTGGTGTTGCCGCTCTGCTGGGCCTGCTGGGCCTCCTTTTGCACGCTGCTGGCCATGGAGGCGGTTACCTGCTGGAACTCAGTAGGATCCTGTTGCTCCAGTTTTTGCAGTTCACTCAGCAGCTTGGCCGCCGGGGAAAGCTGCGATTGGCTGGCTGCCGAACTGGAGCCGGTGGCCGCCGAACTGGAGGCGCCGCTGGCTCCCAAACTGGAGGCGCTGCTGTTGCAACTGCTGGTGCCGCAGAGCGCCGCGTAGTCGCCCGAAGAGAGAGATTGGATCGTCATGCTACACATATCGGACCGGGACGGGAAAACGTGAAGAGCGCAAGGCGTTTTTCCGCCCGCGGCGCTGGGTGGTGGCGCCGGCAGTCTGGGATCCCAAACCTCCAGCTATCGGTTGGCCCGGTGCCGGTGCAATACGATCTACCTGGCCCATCAGCGTCCGCCTGAGCCGCTCCGCAGCAGTTCCGCGACATCCTCCAGCTTCTCATCCATATCTTTCAGCTTGCGGGCCAGGCCCTGGATTTCGGATTCCGACCGGCGGTTCACGTCGAAATCCAGCTCGCCGCGCAGGCGGTCCTTCTGGTCCTGGCGGTTCTGGCTCATCATAATCACCGGCGCCTGGATGGCAGCCAGCATGGAGAGAAACAGGTTCAGCAGAATAAAGGGGTACGGGTCCCAGGCGGCCTTTCCGAGCTGCACATTAATCCAGGTGTAGACCGCCAGCACCACTCCGAACGAGGCGATGAACGTCCAGGACCCGCCGAATTGCGCCACCCGATCGGCCACCCGCTCGCCCAGGGTGGCCTCGGATTCGATTAACTTGTTGGGATTGCGCGCCGCCCGCAGCCGGACCAGATGCTGCGAGGCGTGAAACTGGCGCCCCAGCACCGCCAGCATATCCATGCCCGCCAGGGGCTTGCGCTCCAGCAGCACGGCGATATCGCGGCGCTCCACCTCGATACAGACGGTCTCTTCAACCGCCGTAGCGCCGGTCTGATGGGGAGTCTCGTCCAGCATGGAGGCGAATCCGAAGAATTGCCCGGCCGCCGGTTCATCTACCACCACTTCCTGGTGGTCTTCATCGACGGTGGTCACCCGCACCTGCCCGGAGACCATCACATAAGCCCGGAGTCCGGGGTCGCCGATTTTGTAAATGCGCTGCCGCGGGGCGAATTGCTTCAGTTCCACCTGCCCTGCCAGCACGGCCGTCTCTTCGTCATCCAGCAGGGCAAACAGGGGAACTTTTCTCAAGACATCCGGTTGGCATGCCATCGGTTCACCTCCTGAATATGGTAGCCTTGCCGGTCGTCTGAGAGTTGCCTGGATTTCCGGGTCCGCTCCGCGCGTTTGGTCCCGGCATCGGGGCGGCGGCAGGCGGGATGGGGGGCGGCAAAATGGAGAATCTTCCGCCGGTGGAATAACTTTGTCTGCCTTCATCCGTCTCAGAATTAAACCGGTGGGCATCGCCTGGGGGAACCGTGCGCCGGCTGGCGGTGTCCAAGCAACTGAACCCGTGAGCATTAAGGAGGGAACGATGCGATTCAGCCTGCCCCTGGCCCTGCTGGCACTGGGCGCCGCCGCGGCTTTGGCGGCCACCGATACGCCGCACTTTGCGCTGGCTGAGATCCAGATCAGCCCGCGCGAGGCGCGGCCGATGACGCAAGGGCCGTTCTTCACCGCAGGCCGCTATGAAGTGCGGCAGGCGAGCATGCTGGACCTGATCCGGATCGCTTACGGGGTGGATCCGGAGCGCATCAATGGGGGGCCAAGCTGGCTGGAAATGGACCGCTTCGACGTGTTTGCCAAGACGGCGGGCGCGTCGAACGCCCCATCGCGGGCGCTCATGCTGCGGGCTTTGCTGGCGGAGCGCTTCCACCTGGTGGTCCACAATGACAGTAAGCCGACGGCGGCATTCGCCCTCACCGTGGGGAAGAAGCCGCTGATGAAGGCGGCGGATGATCCTCCGGGCGATACCGGCTGTAAATTCGACGTCCAGAACGCCCCACAAGGGCCGCCTGCCCCCAATCAACCGATCACCCTGCCGGTGTTGCTGTACACCTGCCACAACACCACCATGGCGGCGTTTGCCAGCGGCATGCTCGACATTCCCGGAGCGGCCCAGTATTTCAACAGCCGGCCGGTGGTGGACCAGACCAAGCTGGAGGGCGCCTGGGATTTTACCCTGAAATACACTCCCAAGCTGCCGGCCGGCCTCAATGTCACCGGCGAGAGCATGCCGCTGTTCGAGTCCGTGGAGAAACAATTGGGCCTGAAACTGGAAGCCACGACGGTGCCCCTGCCGGTGATCGTCGTGGACAGCGTGGATGAGAAGCCTACGCCTAACACGGCGGAAGCCGATAAGGCCTTTCCAGCTCCCACGGAGTTCGAAGTGGCGGAGCTGAAGCCCAGCGATCCGTCGGCCACGGGAGGGCGCGGCGCGGCCAGGGCAGAGATCAAGAACGGGCGGGTTTTTGTGCCCAACATCCCATTGAAGAACCTGATGGAGCTGGCGTGGGATCTGGACAGCGACGAGATGCTGGTGGGCGCGCCCAAATGGATGGAAGACCGGTTCGACCTGATTGCCAAGGCCCCGCCGGGAGTGGCGCTGGGCGATCTGACGCCGCAGCGGTCGTCCGTGTCGGTGAACATCGACGCGCTGCGGCCGATGCTGCGCGCGCTGATGGTGGAGCAGTTCAAGCTGGCTGTCCATACCGAAGAGCGGCCGGTCAATACCTACACCCTCACGGCGCTCAAGCCGAAGCTGACCAAGGCGGACCCGTCGTCGCGGACGAAGTGGGAGGAAGGCGTCGATCCCGGCTCGAAGAACGGCAAAAACGCCAATCCGACGCTTGGGCGCCTGGTGACCTGCCACAACATGACCATGGCTCAGTTCGCGCAATTGCTTCCCGGCATCGCGCCCGGCTACCTGCGCACCAAGGTGGTGGATGCCACGGGCCTCGAAGGCGGATGGGACTTCACCTTCAGCTTCAGCCCGGCGGGCGTGCTGCAGATGGGCGGCGGCGGGCGCGGCGGAGACGGCGGGCGTGCCGGAGACGGTGGGGCTTCGCCGGGCACCACGCCGGAAGCCTCCGAACCGAGCGGCGGGCTGTCGTTGTTCGATGCCATGGTGAAGGAGCTTGGGCTGAAGCTGGAAATGCAGAAGCGGCCTTTGGCGGTGGTGGTAATCGATCACGTGGAACGAAAAACGGAGAACTGAGGGGCGCCGGCGCAGCGGGTTACCGGGCAGCGGGTGGCGGGGCTGCCGTGGCGCGCGCCAGCCAGGCGATCTCGGCTTGCAGTTCGGTGATCCGGCCGGCCGGCTGCGGCGCCTTGGGCAGCCGTACCAGCGCGGATGCCACCTTGCGCGATTGCAGGGCGAAGTACAGCTCGGCGGCCTGCGGATCGTCGCCGTGCTCGATCACCAGCGTGGGCGTCTGGAAGCTGCCCGCGAAGTATAGCGGCGAGTGCTTTACGTATTGATCCGCGTCCTCCCACGGCAGGGCGCCCATCCAGGCAACGGCATGGCGGGCCGGGTCGCGGTCGAGGGCGGCATCCATGGTCCAATCCACGATAGGGTCGCGCGCCACCGCCGCCTGGAACCGGCCGGTGTGGCCGATCAGCCACGCCGCCACGTAGCCGCCGATCACCGCCACGCGACGCGGGTCAATGTAGCCTTTGGCGGCCACCAAGTCCACGCCATGCAGCAGGTCGTCGGCCGCGCCGCCGGGGAAGTTGGTGCGCAACAGGTTGCCGAATTCCTCCCCGTAGCCGGGGGTCCCGCGGGGGTTGGCGCACAGTACCACGAAGCCGTGGGCGGCGAAAATCTGGGACCGCAGGTCAAACTCGCCGCTGCACATCGACGGCGAAGCGTCGCGGATATCCACCAGCAGCGGGTACTTCTGCGCAGGTTGGAAACCGGGAGGCTTGGTCAGCCAGCCCTGGATGATCTGGCCCTCCGACCCCCAGGTGATCTCTTCCACCGCTCCCACCGGGCGCCCCGCCAACAGGTCGTGATTGGGGCTGACCACCACGCGCAGGGTGCCGGGGTGGTCGGCGGGGAAGACGACCACCTCGCCGGTGGACGAGCCGGTTGAGCGGATGGTGGCGGCGTTCCCGTTATCCGCCAGCGAAAGGCCCTCCAGCCGCGCTGGGTCGAGGGTCAGTTCGCGCAGCGTACCGTCGTTGTGGGCGGCGTAGGCGTGGGTGACGCCGTGGTCGTCGGCCAGGAAGTACAGGTTGCGCGAATCGGAGCTCCACTGCGGGCTGCTGACATCGCGATCCAAAGCGCCGCTCAGGATTTTGACCCGGCTGCCGTCGGCGTTCATCACCCAGAGCTTGCGGATGGCGTAACCGGACGGTTTGGGGTTGGTAGCCAGCCAGGCGACCTTGGTGCCATCCGGCGAGGGCAGCGGGCACTCATTCCGGCCGGCGTGCGCGGAGAGCACCTTTTGGCCGCCGGAAAGGCGAAACGCGAAGATCTGGCCCGCGGAGCGAGCCGCCAGTACGGTTTGGCCGTCCAGCATCCAGGCCGGTTCGCCCACGGCATCGAAGTCGTCGGGGGAAAGCTGCCGCGGCGTGGCGGAGGGCGATGCCAGCACGAAAACCTGGATGGGTCCCAGCGGACGGGCCAGAAACGGCAGCAGCTCCGGTGGCGCCCAGGCCGGTGGCGGACCCTGCGCCGGCGCCCGCGCGGTGAAGGCCAAAGCATCGCCTTCGGGCACCAGGGCGACCGAAAGAGGCGTCTCCGGCAGGTTGGCAATTACCGTTTCGGCCCCCGAATCCATGCGCCGCACCAGGATGCGCACCGCGCCGCCGTTCTCCGAGAGCCAGGCCAGCCGGGACGACTCAAAGGACCAGCGCGGCGAGCGGTCGCGCCAAATACCGTCGCCAAGGGATATTGGCGGTTTACCAGCAAGCGATATTAGCCGTAGATTAGCGTGACCGCCGATGGCGTCCACGTAGGCCAGCCACTGGCCATCGGGGCTGATCCGGGCTTCCGAGATGGTATGCAGGCCGGCGAGGTCCGCGGGGGCCAGGGGGCCGCTCGCGGAGAAGCACAGAAATGCCGTGCTTACCAGAAGATAGGCGGTACGAAGGGCCACCCAACCAGTCTCGCACATGGCTCAAGCAGGGGCTGCGGCGCGGCCGGGCACAAGCGGGGCCGGGGAAAAGTTATCGCCCGGTACTAACCTTGGAAAGGAGTAAAACGCTATCAAACTATAAGGTAAGTGTACATGCCAAGTATGTCTTATTTTTGCCGTCTGCTTTCCCTATAATTGACCCAACGACGGTTAAATAAGGAAACCCGTGGGGTGTTTGTATTGCGGCAAAGATATCGGACCCTTTCGGCTTCTCCGGGATAGCGAATTTTGCAGTTCCGCGCACCGGAAAAGCTACGGGCAACGCCTGGGGGCGGCGCTCGGCCGGATAGGTGCGCCCGAACCGCCGCCGGCTGGAATCGCGGGTTTCCAAGTCAAAATGCCGGTGCAGGCCGGCTCCCTGCAGTACACCGAACATACCCGCGACTTAGGCCATACCGGCAATCGCGCGCGCACGGTTCGGGACTGGCCGGTAAGCATCGCTCCGGTGTTGGGCGCCAACGCGCTGCAGAGCGCCGGATGGCCCACGGTGGCTCCCTCCGAAAACCCCGATGGTGCCGGGCTGGCTTGGTTGGGCGGGACGACGGCCTTCGGGTGCGTGGACGGCTTGCGCCTGCCCACGCCGATTCTGGGTCGCGGAGTACCGACGAGCGGCGCCGCGGTCCGGCCCCTTCCGCATCCCGAGGAACGCATTCTGGGGCCGGCCAGCGGCCGCGGTTTGGATTGGCTGGCCACCGGCCATAGCCGCCGGCTGCCCGAGATGCGCCTGGAGCTGGTCCAGGAAACCGTCCAATCGGCCCAGGAACAAACCCCCCAGATCTGCCGCCAGTGGATGCCCAGCCCACCGGCCGAGGCCGCCGAGCGCGAGGTGCTTCCTGCAGTGGCCTGCTGGCAGGATTTCGCCGTGCCGGCCCCGCGGCTGCCGGAATTGCGCCTGGATGAGATGGTGCTGGCCGTGCAGGCGATGCCCCAGCCCTTCCAGCAGTGGGTGGCCAGCGCGGCTGCCATTGCCGCCGAGCGCGAGGTGATCCCCTCAATCGCCGCCCGGTTCGTGGAATCCGGCGCCGTGCGCCTGCCGGAAATGCGCCTGGAAATCGCCCCAACGGCCATTGAGCCGGTGGCCGATTTCCGGCCGCAGCAGCTTTCCGGCGCGGATGCCGCCATCGCCATCGCCGGCGAACGGATGGTGCAGACGGCCTCCGCGCGGCTGCCCGAAATGCGCCTCGAAGCGGAGAGCGCCACACTCGACCAGATCCCCGAGTTGTGCGAGCAGATGATGCCCGTACCGCCGGCCCAGGCTGCCGAGCGCGAAGTGACCCCTTCGGTCGCCGCGGAATTCGTGCAATCCCGCAGCCTGCGGCTGCCCGAAATGCGGCTGCCGATCGCGGCCCATTCGCGCGAGCCGAACAACGGCCTGCCGTTTGAGCCGTTCTCGATGCCTTCGGGCGCCCTCGCCACCATGGGCGCCGAACACGCCGGCCGGAACGGATCGGGCCACCTGCCCGAGATGCTCCTGGCCGCCGAGGCGGAAACCTTCGAGCTGATCCCCGATTCGTACGAGCATCCGGCCCCTGCACCGGCCGCTGAAGCGGCGGAGAGGGAAGTGGTCGCGGCGATGGCCGAGAGCATGGCGTTCGGCGCGATCCGGCTGCCGGAGTTGACGCTGGCGGTGGAAGCGGAAGCGGTCGAGGAGATTCCGGAGCCGTGCGAACAGGCGCTGCCATGCCTGGCGGCCGAAGCGGCGGAGCGGGAAGTGATCGCGGCGATGGCCGGGAGCGTGGCGTTCGGCGCGATCCGGCTGCCGGAGCTGACGCTGGCGGTGGAAGCGGAAGCGGTCGAGCAGATTCCGGAACCGTGTGAACAGGCGCTGCCTTCCCTGGCGGCCGAAGCGGCGGAGCGGGAAGTGATCGCGGCGATGGCCGAAAGCGTGTTGGTCGGCGCGATCCGGCTGCCGGAGTTGACGCTGGCGGTGGAAGCGGAAGCGGTCGAGCAGATTCCGG
>DATJRE010000008.1:0-21213 GCA_035505095.1 Bryobacteraceae bacterium
CCGGGCCTGATACTCATTGAGCGTACTCAGAACTTTCAGCCAGCGGCTCTCTTCCGGCGTCGGTCGTTTGGATCTGATCATCCATCCTACGGTACCCGAAGTCGCCTGATTTGTCCAGCTTGTTTATCCGTCTACCCTTACAGATCTCTCGGGAGACGAAAGGCTGGAGGTCCGGCGCGTTCTAAAGGATACTATCTCAATCCTAAGCGAGGCCGCGATCTCAAGCGGGCAAGCGGCGACGGAGTCGACCTATGAGTCCCTAGGACTTGTCGACGCGGCAATCGGAGCGGTCGCACGGGAACAAAACTGCGTCGTATTGACGGACGACCTCGGTTTATATGTAAGGCTCAGCGACGACAACATCGACGTGTTCAACTTCACGCATTTGCGCGAGGCTAGTTGGCGGCTCTGATCGATGGCCCCCCAAAGTAACTGCGATAACATCGGTTCAATACGCCGAGAATCACCATGTCCCACTATCACATCGCCCAGGTCAACATCGGCCGCGTGAAGGCTTTCCCGGACGACCCTCTGATGGCTGGCTTCATGAACCGGCTGGACGAAATCAACGCCTTGGCTGAAACGAGTCCCGGCTTCGTCTGGCGCCTCAAAACCTCTGAGGGAAACGCTACCTACGCTACCTATTTCCGCCCATATGACGACGAGCGGATCCTCGTCAACATGTCGGTCTGGGAGAGCATCGACGCGCTCAAGCAATATGTCTACGGCAGCGTGCATATGGAATTGCTCCGCCGCCGGCATGAGTGGTTCGAGCGCTTCACGGGTTCCTACCTGGCGTTGTGGTGGGTGCGGGCGAGCCATCTTCCCGGCATCGATCGGCGAACAATTGGCTTCGCGACTTCCTGGTAGCCGGGCGAGCCGCTCGGCTCCCGCAAACAAGTCATCCGGGATGGAGCCAGCCGTTTTCATACCACCACTACAACGAGGGCGGCTTGGATTCCGGGCCGGCGCTCACTGGCATATGCCGCGATGTACACTGAACGTGTCATGAAACCTTTGGCTCTGGCAGTGCTCCTGGCGACCGCGCTTGTCGCCCAGAAATCGGACAATCCCTTCCTCGGACGATGGGACCTCAATGTCACCCAGCCGAACGGCACGGCTTACCCGGACTGGATCGAGGTGACCCAATCCGGCGGTGGGCTGGCGGCCCGCATTCAGCCGCGCGGGGGCGGCGCGTTTGTGGCCCAGGGGGTGCAAATGGAAGGCTCGCGGCTGGTGGTCACGGCGCGCCAGGGAACACGCTGGGAACTCGCGGTGGAAGGCGGGAAGCTGGTGGGCAGCATCAAGCACGGTGAGACCAGCCAGGGCACCATCGCCGGCGTTCGCGCGCCGCTGCTCGACCGGCCCATGCCCAGGGCCTGGACCAATCCCGAGCCGATCTTTAATGGCAAGGACCTCAGCGGTTGGGAACCTTTCGGGAACGCCAATCATTGGACCGTCAAAAACGGCGACCTGCTCAACGAAGAGCACGGCGCCAATCTCCGCACCACCCGCAAGTTCCAGGATTTCAAGCTGCACATCGAGTACAACTGTCCCGACAAGGGCAACAGCGGCATCTACCTGCGCGGCCGCTATGAGGTCCAGGTGGAGTATGAAGCGGTGGATGCCAACGACCGCTTCCACAGCATGGGCACGATCTACTCCTTCGTGCCGGCAGCCGTGCAACTGCCGCGCAAGCCGGGCACGTGGGAGAGTTACGACATCACCCTGGTGGGGCGGCACGTGACGGTGATCCGCGATGGCGTCAAAACCATCGACAACCAGGAAATTCCGAGCATCACCGGTGGCGCGCTGGACAGCAACGAAGCCGAGCCGGGGCCGTTCTACCTTCAGGGCGATCACACCGGCGGAATGCTCTACCGCAATATCACCGTGCAGTTGCCCAAATAGCAGCCGGCCGGGTCAGCGCGGGTTTGCCCGGTGCCTGCGCAAGGCTTCATCGATCCGCGCGTGGCCCGTGGGCACCGGGACCGCGGTGGCGTCGGCGCCGGCTTCCAGCAAGGCCTCGACGATCGGCAGATAGTCGATTCCCAGCTTGTCGTGCAGCGCCGACCACACGGTTTGCCCCAAAACCGTTCCGCCGAACTGGTTCCGGATCTCCAGGGGCGGGTGGTGTGCCAGCAGCGTCCGTACGGCTTCCAGATGCCCGCCGATGGCCGCCCAGTGCAGCGCGGTCTGCCCGAACCGATCCTGCTCACCGGGATCGGCTCCCTTCGCCAGCAGGAATTCGATCACGCCGCACCGGCCGTATTCCGAAGCCCAGTTCAAACCGGCCTGCATCTGCGCCCTGGTGGCTCCGCCCTGCAAGCCGCCCTGTTGTTCCGGGAAATCCGTGAAATAAGTCCGCACCACGTCCAGGCGTCCCACGCCGGCCGCGCCTTCCAGGTCCAACGCCGCCGCGCGCGCGGCCAGGAACTCCGCAGCGTGTTGGCGTCCATTCGCCAGGCAGGCATTCACCATCGCGGGTTCCGCGGCGGCGCCCGCCGCCAGGAGCGCCTCCATCAGTTCCTGTTGCACGCCCGCCAGAAGCGGATGGATGCTGGTGGCCACCAGCCCGAGCGTAGTGTCTTGATGGTACATGTCCGCCACGGCGTCCACCTCCGCGCGGGCCGCCAGCAGGATGCGCAGGATCGCCACAGCGTTGGGCGGAGTTTTCTGGCGGTAATCCTCGACTCCGTTGGCGCCCACGTAGTGCAGCAGCGTTCCACGGTGCACCCGCGTCGAACGCGCGCGGACGAGTTGCGGATGGTCGCGCAGCAGGCTTGCGAGTGTGGCGGCATCCCCAGCGGCGATCGCGTCGGCAGCCAATTCGAATTGCGCGACGGGGGAATTGGCGCGAGCCAACGCTTCGACGTGGCGGACGAATTTCGGCCAGCTTTCGAAGCCGTGCTCGCGCGCCACGGTCCATTGGGCGTCGGCGAGGGTAAAGGCGGCGCCGGCCACGCCGGAGCCCGCACCGTTGCTCCGGCGCGGATGGAATGTCCGGACCCGTTCGATGGCCTCGGAATCGCCGGATTTCCAAGCTTTGACCAGGTCTTTAGCCTGCTTGCGGTACTGCGGCAGGCTGGGATGCGAGGGGAGCGTTTGAACGCGCGTGATCATCTACGACCTTCCTTTCGTATGCGCCTGGAGTCCGCCCGAATCAGGCCGAAAGAAGGTTCGTAACCTTCGTATGTCTGCAATTTGGGGGTGGGCACGGCCCTTTCCGCGGACTGGATGCGCCCCTCGCGCTGGTGCCATGATAGCATCGGGCCACGGGGGCCCGTGTGGCTGTCCACGGGATCTCCGGGCCGCATTGGCCGCCGCGCCGCCGGCGGTTGGCGTCACGCTGCTTGCAATTCAGGATAAAAAGGCTCTAGATTATTAAATGGAGACCCATCGCCTATGCAACTGACCAGAGCGGCGGATTATGCGGTGCGGGTAATGGTCCACCTGGCGGGGTTGCCGCCGGGCGCGAGGACTAGCCGGAACGACCTGGCGGCAGCGGCGGATTGCCCGGAGCAGTTTCTGTCCAAGGTGCTGCAAAGCCTCACCCGCGCCGGGTTAGTGGAGTCGCACCGCGGCAATACCGGCGGTTTTGAATTACCCGATCGCCATCGCGAGGCATCGCTGCTGGAGGTGATCGAGGCCATCGAAGGCCCCGTGCGGCTAAACGTCTGCCTGACGCCCGGTTGCACTTGTTCGCGGCAGGCATGGTGCCCGACGCACGCCCCCTGGGCGGAGGCGCAGGCGGCCATGACCGAGGTGCTTCGCCACGCCACCATCGGCGCAATGGCGCGGCGCACGGTGGCTTAGAGGCGGCTCGTCCCGCTGCGCCCGCACGTTGAAAAACGCCGTCGGCGGGTCCTTCGCCGATGCGCTGGCCAGCGGTTCGCCCTGGTCCCGGACGTGCGGCACGGCGTGTCCGTTGGCCGCTCCGCCGGGCCCGGGCCGCCAGCGGCGCCCAGGCTCTCCCGGGTTTGAGAATCCGCAATGAAACCGGGCGGGCTCCGTTTCCGCTTCCGGCCGGTGCTGCCAAGCCGACCATTTGACACCCTCGATTTGACCGCTTTACGTTGGTAAGGGAGTTCACGTTGTGATCATTGATTCTTACGCAAGAATCTGGCTGTGTATCGCAGCCGCGGCGCTCGGGTCGCTGGCGGTGTCCACGCACACACCCTTCCGGGTCCACGCGCAAAAGTCTCAGCAGGTGGGCACGGCCGATTCGGGAGCCAGGGTCCACGTTGACGTGACACCGGAGCACGTCCTGAATACGATCTATCCCGACACGGCGACCGGCGCGTGGATGGATGATCTGACTAAGGCGCAGGTGGATAATCTGAGCAAGCCCGAGACGATTCAGGGGATTAAAAACCTCGGTTGGGGTTCCATCACCATGCGCAACAACAGCGAGTTGCGTCTTGCGGCATGGCACTGGAACGAAAACGGCACATGGAGCGATCCCGCCACGAAGAGCGGCTATTTCGCCGGCAGCGCCGCCCTGGGCGAACCGATCCACTACGGCTATTCGTATTCGTTGCCCCATCGCGACTTCATGACCAGCGGTGATTCACCTTTGGTCGCTGGTTTTCAAAGCTACTGGAAGAGCAATCCTTACCTGACCAGCCATTTCACGGGCGAGAGCGATGCGCTGCACCCGCAGTGGGTGGTGATCGATATGGGCATCGCCCGGGCCGTCAATGCGATCCACATCCGATGGGTAAATCCGTATGCCGTCGTTTACGTGGTGCAGTACTGGATCGGCGATAACAACGCGCTGGACTGGGATATGGGCCCGAATGGCGTCTGGAAGGCTTTCCCATCGGGCGCCGTGACGAAGAGCAGCGGCGGGGACGTGCATCTCAAAATCTCGGATGAGCCGATCACGGCGCGCTTCCTCCGCGTTTTGATGTCGAAATCTTCCGGAACCTGCGATACGCACGGGGCGCAGGATATTCGAAACTGCGTCGGCTACGCCTTGCAGACGCTGTCCGCTGGTACGATCGATGCCGCGGGGAACTACTCGATGGTTTATCCGGCCGATGGGGCGGAACCCGGACCTGCGACGGCAGGCGGCAGGCCTAACGCTGGAGCGGGAGGAGCGTTCCCGGGTTCGGCAGCGGATACAGCCGGGCACTTTGCCGCTTCTTCAATCGACCCCTGGCACCAGGCTGACAACCTGATCACCGGCGGCCGCGATGAATACAACGGCATGGACAATTTCTTTACCAGTGGATTGACCATGGGGCATCCGGCACTGGTTGCCTGTGCGGCGATTTACGACACTCCCGAAGATTGCGCCAATGAGGTTTCCTACATTCACAAGCGTGGTTATCCAGTGGTGGGAATTGAGATCGGGGAGGAGTGCGACGGCAAGCACATGATGCCGGAAGACTATGCTGCAATTTACGGTCAATGGGCGGATGCCATCCACAAGCTAACGCCCGGCGCGAGGCTGGGCGGCCCGGTTTTCGAGGGCGTCGATAAAGACATCACCCTCTGGGCGGACGATCAGGGACGCACTTCCTGGATGGGCCGATTCGTCGATTACCTGAAGGCCCACGGACATCTTAAGGATCTCTCATTCATGTCGTTCGAACACTACCCGTTCATGGTTAATGGATTCAGTCCACCGAACGACTGGGACACCCTTTACATGGAACCCGGAATTATGAAGCACGTCTTGCAGATGTGGCGCGAGGACGGCGTCCCCAGGGACGTGCCGTTGATTATTTCCGAAAGTGGAATCACAGCGGGGCGAAGCGGACGGGGCTACCTGGGAGTGACCGGCCGCGCCATCTGGGAGTGCGACGCGTTCGGCACGTTCTTTGAACAGGGCGGCACGGCGTTCTACCGGCCGGCGATCAATAATGGCGCAGGCGATCGCAGGAACTCCGCCGGCGGCCCGGCTGGCGGCGGGGCGTATGGCACGCCTGCATATACCCCCTTTACTTCTGCACACATGATCAATTTCGAGTGGTTGCAGCACGGCGGGGGAGCGAACCGGATTTTTCCCGCCTCGACCGATCTGAAGGACGCTGCCGGACGCACCGTGATTACCTCATACGCTGTCAAACGCCCCGACGGAAACTGGTCGTTAATGCTGATCAACCACGATCTGAATGCGGACCACCCGGTTCACGTCGTCATCGACGACGCTAGGCACGTCAGCCATCCTTTCGTCGGATCTGTAGCTCTTGTGCAGTATTGCAACACCCCTGCCGAGGATAAAAACCTCACGATTGCCGCCACGCGCGACGGCATGTACACCCTCCCAGCCGGGTCCATCACCGTAATTCGCGGGAAGTTGCGGTAGTTCGGCCGACTTCGCCCGGGGTAGTCTCGTCCTTCGACTGGCGGTCGGCAGGAAAGCCGACGTCCTTCCCATCGACCCACAACGCAGCATGAGCGGGCCTCTCCAGGGGTCCCAATGACGGGGACCTGGGCGGCGAGGGACCATTGCGGGCTTTTGCAATTGCGCGCAGCGTACATGCGCCCCATAAAGCCCGATCGAGGCCGCGCGGTCGACCCGGGGCTTAGCCTTAGGTTCAACTTTTGGCTCGACTTTGGCGCGGCTTTAGGTATGACTTTGGGTTCACCCTTTGGCTCCCATTTGGGCACAACATTGGGTCCGGATTTGACGTTCCACTAAGGTGGTGCCGCTACACATCGCACGCACGATCCCGGCTGGTTGAGGATTTGGGTCCGGGACAATGCGCGTCTAACCATCGGGATTGTAGTATTTCCCAAGTACGATGCTTGAGATGATGGCTATCAGGCAACAGGATGCTAAAAAAATGAGGAGGGGCCAATTGCTCCGATATTCCCGGTCCAGGATTGCCTCCTCGGGTTTCCCCGGATTGAAGTACACAGGCACCGTGGAGTTCTCGGGATATCGGTCGATCACGGCCTGGGCGTCCTTTCTGTCCGGGTAACGTTTCACGTCGAACGCGAGCCGCGTGCCCACATGGGGAACGCCGTACGCTTCATACCGGTAGGTCACCCGCGGCTCGTAAGCGGTTGAAGTCATTCCAGCGCCGTGGCGGTCTAAGAGAGATCTGCTGACCGTTCCGGTTGTCTCCGGCCAGCTCAGCATGGCCCGCGCTTTCTTTCCCCGGTACAGAAGAAATGCCAAGAACGCCAGGTATGCGCCTCCCACACAGACACCAATGACAACCAAGCCAGACCAAGCCATGGGTCCCTCCGGTTCGAGTATAGCCCTCGATCCTTGGTAAGTCGTGGGTAGTTGGGCCGGTCTGCGCCCGTTTTCTGAAAAACCCCGAAATCTCTCGACGCTTGCCTGCCCAACTAGTGAAAGATAGACACGTTATCATTCGCATCTGCTGTCGTGGTGTGATGCGGCCCTGTCTCCAAGCCGGCTTCTATCCGGGAAGTCGTAACCACAGGCCAACCGAAACTAGATCGCGCAGGCGGCCAAACTATTCCGCTACCCACATGGTTCGGCATCGGGCCCCGGTCTCCCGCGCCCGCCCCCGCGTGCCATAATGCAAGGCATTATGCATGATCTCGGTGCCCGCATTCTCTCCGCGCTGCTCTGCGGCGGCGCGCTCCTCTTCGTGGCTCTCTTCCTGTTCAGTCTGCTGCATCCGCGGAAGGCCGCCGCGGCATCCCCAGCGGGCCCGCCGCCCTCCCTCGCCAGCCGGCCCAAAAACTACGGCTACCTGGCGCCCATAGCGCTCCCGCTGGAGTGGACCCTCCGCCAGGCGGAAGCCCGCGTCACCCGCCGCACCGGCCGCGATAGTTGGGGCTGGGCCATCGTGCTCACCACCTTCCTGGTGAACCTCGCCCTGCTGCCGTTCCGCATCCTGGCGGCGCGCAATGCCCGCATCATGAAGTCGCTGCAGCCGCAAATCGAGGCCATCAACGCCCGCTACAAAGGGAAGCGGCTCGACCCCGGCCAGTCCCGCGAAATCTCCGAGGTCTACCAGCGTCACCACACCAGCCCTCTGGCAAGCTGCCTTCCGGCGCTGGTGCCGTTCGCCGTGCTGGTCGGCTTCTACTCCGTACTCACCGGAATCGCCGAACTCCACGGCGCGCCGTGGCTCTGGATTGCCGACCTGTCCCGGCCCGAGCAACTGCCGGTGCGCGTCCTGCCCCTGCTGATGATCGCCACCCAGTTGGTGGTAGCGAAGATCACCCCCTCGCCCGTCGGCGCCGACCCGCGCATGGCCCGCTGGATGACCCTCATGCCGCTGGTCTTCGGTTTGGTGCTCTATCGCCAGCCCAGCGCCCTGATGCTGTACTGGCTCACCAGCAACCTGCTGCAACTGGGGCAGCAGTGGTGGCTCGGCAAACGCTACGCCTGAGCGCTATCCGAAGGGTCCTCACTCGCCCATCAGCCGGTGAACCTCTTCGTAAAGCCGCTCGTTCAACGCGCCGCGGTCCGGCAGTTTCATCCCTTCGGTGGCTACCGGCCGGCCGATCTTCACCGTCACGCGGCCGCTGCGCAGGTGCAGGGAACCCATCGGCAGCAGCCGCCGCATGCCCTGGATGCCGATAGGCACCACCGGCACGCCCGCCTTGATGGCGATGTACGCCGCGCCTTCCTTGAATTCGCGCAGGCCCTTCTCCGAACGGCCGCCTTCCGGAAACAGCAGCACCGAAACGTGCCGCTGGGCGATGATGCGCGCGCCCTCGGTCATGCTCTTTAGCGAGTTGCGCGCGTTGCTCCGGTCCACCGGCAAATGCCCGGCGCGCCGCAGGTGGGTTCCCAGAAACGGAATCCGGTACAGGCTCTTTTTGGCGAAAAAGCGGAATTGCAGGGGCAGCATGGAGATCAGCGCCGGAATGTCCATGTAACTGCCGTGGTTGGCCACCAGAACGTAGGTGCCCTTGGGGTCGAGATTCTCCAGCCCCTCCACCCGCACGCGAATGAAGCACACCGCCAGCAGCATGCGGCTCCAGATGCGCGCCAGGCGGTGCTGGGAGTTGCCCGTGCCATCGAAGAACGAGTCGACCATCGAAACCGTGCCCCAGAAAGCCGTGGCCAGCACGATCAGCGGCGTGGAGAAAAGCAGCGACCGCAGAAAGCTCATGGCTGCGGTCCAATCCGGTCGCGCGCTTCGGCCACCAGGAAGAGCGACCCGGTGATGAAGATGGCGTCCTCTGGAGCCGCATCGGAGACCATCGCCAGCGCTGCGTCAATTCCCGGGGCCGTCACGATTTCGGGATAGCCGGCCAGTTGGCGCACCGCCTCGGGCGCCAGGGCGCGCGCCTGGTTCGGCGCAGTGACGATCACCTGCCGGGCCAGCGGAAAGAGGATGCCGGCAATTTCATCCACCGCCTTATCGCGCATGGTTCCGAAGATCAGCCGCACACGCCGCCCCGCGTAGAACCGGCCGATGTAAGCGGCCAGGGCGCGGGCGCCAGCGGGATTGTGCGCCCCATCCAGGATGATTTCCGGCTGCTCGGAAACGTGCTCCAGCCGCCCCGGCCAACGGGCCGCCGCGATCCCCGCTTCTATGGCCCCATCGCTCACGCCCAAGCGCTCCAGAGCCGCCGCCGCGGCAACCGCGTTCTCTACCTGGTGCTCGCCCGCCAGGGGGCAGCGGATGCGCAGATGGCGCGCCCCCACCAGCCGGAAGCGGCTGCCTCTGGCATCCAGTTGCAAGTCTTCCACGCGCCAATCGCTGGTGCGCTCCAAAGGCACTTCCAACGCGCGCGCCCGCTCTTCCAGCACCCGCGCCGGCTCCGGACGCTGCCGCGCCAACACCGCCGGCCGCCCACGCTTCAGGATTCCCGCCTTCTCGCCGGCGATGGCCTCCAGGCTGCGGCCCAGGAACGCCTCATGGTCGAAATCCACCGGAGTGATGACGCACAGCTCCGGTTCCACCACATTGGTGGCGTCCAGGCGACCGCCCAGGCCCACTTCCAGCACCACCCGGTCTACGCGTTCCGCGGCAAACACCGCCATCGCCATGGCCGTCACGGTTTCGAAATAGGTGGTGTGCCAATCCAGTTCGCCCGCCGCCAGCAGGTCCTCCACCGCGCGGTGCACCTGGTTGAAAGCCTCGGCGAAGCGCGCGCTGGAAATCTCCTGCCCGGAGATGCGGATGCGCTCGGTAGGCTGCGAGAGGTGCGGCGACGTGAACAGCCCGGTGCGCTGCCCGCCGGCGCGCAGCCCCGATTCGATCATGGCGCAGGTAGACCCCTTGCCGTTGGTGCCCGCCACGTGCACAAACCGCAGCCCGTCCTGGGGCCGCCCCAGCGCCTCCAGCACTCGCGAGATGCGCTCCAGCCCCAGCTTGGCGGTCTTGATCTCGTTGCCCAGAGAGTAGAGAAACTGAACCGAATCGGGATAGTTCAAGGCGTTCCGATCACCCGCAGCCAACTCCGCTTCCGTGCCTACCCCGCGAAAAATCGCAGCGCCCGGGCCACGAACGCCTTCAACTCCAGCCGTGGCACCACCGCGTCCAACATGCCGTGCTGCAGCAGGAACTCGCTTCGCTGAAACCCTTCGGGTAATTTCTGGCGGATGGTCTGCTCAATCACCCGGGGCCCCGCAAAGCCAATCAGTGCGCCCGGTTCGGCGATGTTCAAGTCCCCCAGCATGGCGTAGCTGGCAGTCACCCCGCCGGTGGTCGGATCGGTCAGCACGCTGATGTACGGCAGTGCCGCCTGGTCCAGGCGCATCAGGGCGGCCGAAATCTTGGCCATCTGCATCAGGCTGATGGCGCCCTCTTGCATGCGCGCGCCGCCCGAAGCCGAGATAATCACCAGCGGCGTCCGCCACTCAATGGCGCGCTCGATCGAGCGCGTGATGGCCTCGCCCACCACGCATCCCATGCTGCCGCCGATGAAACGGATGTCCATGGCGCAAATCTGCACCTGCCGTCCATCCAGCAGGCCCGCCGCCGAAATCACCGCATCCGACAGCGAGGTGGCTGCCTGCTGCTCCAGCAGTTTCTCCCGGTAAGGCTTCTTTTCCACAAACTCCAGCGGGTCTGAGGATCGCAGATCGGCGTCGAAGCGCTGGTACACTTCGCTATCCAGCAGCAGCTTGATGCGCGCCGCGGCGTCCAGCCGGAAATGGTGGCCGCACTTGGGGCAGACGTTCCAGTTGGCCTCCAGGTCCTTCTTCCAGATGATCTGGCGGCAGCTCTCACACTTCTGCCACAGGCCCTCGGTGCGGACCTTCTTCTGGCTATCCTCGACCTTGGAGAGCTTGTCACCCTCGGACTTTTCCCGCTTAAACCACGACATGCAACGTCTTACCTTAACGCGGGTAGGGATGCCCCCGCAAGGTTGCAAAGGCGCGGTAGATCTGCTCGGCCAGCATGGCGCGCGCCAGTTCATGCGGAAAGGTCATGGCCGAAAGGGATAGCAGCAGGTCGGCGCGGCGGGCCCATCCTTCGGGCAGGCCGTCGTGGCCGCCGGTCAGGAAGACCAGCTCGCGCCCTTCCATTTCGGCCTTGGCAATCAGCCGTGCGAATCCCGCCGAAGCCATGTTCTGCCCGGCGGGGTCCAGCAGGATTTTCTGCGCCGCGGGATGCTTTTGCCAGAGGTCGGTGCGGTCCGGGCGAATCTCGCGCATCTCGGCCGGGGCATACCGCGAGATCCGATTCACGAAATCGGCGGCCATGGCGTTGGCGTGCGGGTCCCTGGGCTTGCCGATAAAGTAAAGGTAAATTTTCACTCCGCGGGGATTTCGACCGTCCGGGCGTTGCGCCAGAGCCGTTCCAGGTCGTAATAAGCCCGCGCTTTGGGCGAAAAGATGTGGACCAGCAGATCGGCGTAGTCCATTAACACCCATTCGGCCTGATCGTATCCTTCCATACTGATCGGCAATTCCCCGGACTTTTTCAATTGCATGCCCACTTCGTCGGCAATGGCCTGAATCTGCCGTTGGTTAGCGCCCGTCGCGATGACAAAATAATCCGCGAACGAAGTAATGCCGGTGAGATTCAGAACCTTGATGTCGGTGGCTTTCTTGGACTCCGCCGCGCGCACGGCAATCAGCCAGGATGGGGTGGCGGCTTGGATCTCGGGATTTTCCTTGAGGTCTGCCTTGGTCAGAACACGCTCCTGTCCGTATCGTACTACAGGGCGGGCCGTGTCTACAGGGCCGGGGCATCGCACGGGTCGCACCGGCCGCGAAACCCAAGGGGCTGGCCAGGCGGCATTCCGCCACTGCCCTAAAGATAGCCCCAATGAACCAGGAAACTTTGCGAACTCAGTTGGGTTCTCAGGGGAAACTTATTTGGGAATTACTCGACCGTGGCGCACATATCTATAGGACCGTATGTTCGGATACTTTAGTCATCATAAATGCGGCACGGTTTGGGTTGCATCTATTGTTCAGGAGGTAAGCGCCGCCGCCGGTCTGGTTATCGCGCGGCATGATAACGACTCACGGTTCCAAGGCGATATTCTCAACTGGCACAAGGAACACCCCTTCGATTTCTGGTGTTACACTAATGCGGATTACACCTTTGTGCGCGGCGTGGATGTGCAAGGCTTCCACGTGGTGCGTGACCCGCGGGACCTGATTATCTCCGCCTATTTTTCGCACCTGTACAGCCATCCCGAAGCTGGTTGGCCCAGGTTGCGCCATTACCGGCGCTTCTTGCAGACGCTCTCGCCGGAGGAGGGCATTTTGCGCGAAATGGAATTCAGCGCTCCGGTGATGGCCGACATGCTGGTGTGGGACGAGCATCCGCCCGGCATTCGCCTGGTCCGCTTCGAGGATCTGATCGCCAGCCCGGCCGCCTCCTTCTGCGAGATGTTCGAAGACCTCGGAATCCTTCCGGAGCGCGTCAGCGAATGGACCGTGCGCGAGATCGTGGAACGCCACTCCTTCGAGCGCCTGTCCGGCGGCCGCAAGAAAGGCCAGGAGGATTTGCAGCACCACTTCCGGAAAGGCACGCCCGGCGACTGGCGCAATCATTTCACCAGGCGTCACGTGGCGTATTTCCAGAACCTCTACAACGTGCTGCTGCTGCGGTTGGGCTACGAAACCCGCGAGGATTGGGCCCGTCCGCGCTGGTTCGCAGGCGTCCGTTCCCGGTAACCAGTCCTGCGCCCGCAAGTGTGGGGCATGTAGCCTGCCCTGCCAGACCTGCGCCATTGGGCCACGCGTTCCGATAGCGGCCGTTACGCGGGTCAGTTCCATGGCCTGCCCGCACCGAAAGGCCGTTGGGGCAGTCAACCTATGCCCGCGGCGCCGCGCGGCCCGCAAGCTAAACTGAAAGAACCCCATGGAGCCTGAGACCATCGGCCTGTTAGTCCACGCCGTAGGACGCACGGGCGTGCTACACCAGTTGACCGGCGTCATCGCCGCGCACGACGGCGATATCACCTCGGTGGAGATTCTGGATAACTGGCCCGCCGAAGCCCGCACCTATTTCGAGGTCTTGCTGCCCGGCGGCCCGGAAGAGTTGGTGACCGACCTGGAAAAGCTGTCCATCGTGCGCCGCGTGGAGCGCGTGAAAACGCTGGAGCAGGTCTACGGCAAGCGCATCATCATCGTGGGCGGCGGCGCCCAGGTGGGCCAGGTGGCCATCGGCGCCGTCTCCGAAGCCGACCGCCATAACATCCGCGGCGAGCACATCTCGGTGGACACCATTCCGCTGGTGGGCGAACAAAAACTGGCCGATGCGGTTCGCGCGGTGGCCCGTCTGCCGCGTGCCAAAGCCCTGGTGCTGGCGGGGTCGCTGATGGGCGGCGAGATCGAAACCGCCGTGCGCGAGGTGCGCGCGGGAGGCCTCCTGGTGATCAGCCTCAACATGGCCGGCAGCGTGCCAGATGCCGCCGACCTGGTGATCGGCGATCCCGTGCAGGCCGGCGTAATGGCCGTGATGGCCGTGGCCGATACCGCCAAGTTCAACGTGGCGCGGTTGAAGCGCAGAGTGTTCTAGGGCCGGTCCCACAACCCCGGACACCCTACCGCCCGGCCGGCGCCACATATCCCCTGTAGACGGTAGTTACCGCTCCGGGGGGCATCCCGCCTTACTCACTGCAAGCAATAACCGCTTGCAAAATCAAGAACTTAAAACGAGGAGAACCCACCCAAATGACGAAGCAATCTCTGTTGTTCATCGGCGCCCTGGCGCTTTCCACCCTGGCTTTTGCCGGACCCAAGTCCTATGACATCGTGCTCTTCGCCCCCGCCCAGGCGGGCAGCAATCAATTGGCCGCCGGCGAGTACCGCGTCCAGGTCCAAGGCTCCAATGCCGTCTTCACCAGCGTGGATACCCGCCACTCCTTTGTGGCCCCGGTGAAGGTCGCCACCACCCAGAAGCACGAAACCACCGCTATCGAGACCAAGAGCGACGCGGGCAGCGCCCACATCACTTCCATCGACCTCGGCGGCTCCGACGAAACCCTCCAGTTCGGCGAGTAGTTCCCCGGCCGGGTTCTCCAATGGGAGAGGCATCCCGCCTCGGTTGCCTCTCCCGGCCTTGGCAGGCCAGTCGCTCAAGCGGTTCCCGGACCGGTTCTCCCGCCCGTAGCATCTTTCTCCCCTGAAATCCTGCCCGCCTACCGCAGCGCCGCCCCTTCGCGCGGCAGCCCGGAGTGAATCCGCGGTCCGGGTTCCTGCTCCGCCAGGATCCCTGCCTCGGCGTCCAGCATTTCCTGCCAGCGGGCGTCCAGCACAGCCTCATCCGTGAAGCCGCGGGCGAGGCGCAGGAACACCCGGTAATGCCCCAGTTCCGAAGTGAAAAGCATGCGGTAGAAGGCCGCCAGCTCCAGGTCGTCCGACGCGGCAGCGAGCACGCCGAACCGTTCGGCGGAGCGGGCCTCGATCAGCGCCGCCACCAGCAGCCGGTCCAGCAGCTCGGTCGGCTCTCCCTTGCGCACCAGTTGGCGCAGCCCGTTGGCGTAGGGATTCTTATGATGGCGGTCCAGGCGCCCGCCGCGGGCCAGCAGGATGCGCGTCACCTGCGCCAGGTGGGCAGCTTCATCGCGCGCCACCGCGGTCATCGCTTCCACCCAGCCATCCAGCCAGTCGTTGGGCCAGCGCGTCAGCAGTTCCATGGCATTGGTAGCGGCCTTCTTTTCCAGAAACGCGTGGTCCGTCAGCAGGCGAAGGGGTTCCGCCAGCACCGCCCGGCCCCACTCGATGGGGGTCCGCGAGTGCAATGGCAACCGGGCGGCATCGGGCCGGTCGATCGTTACAGGCAAGCCATCCACGCCGCTTTCGATGATATCAGGCAGCCGCGCCCCACCGGCCCCCAATCGGCCCCACATCCTCGTGGCATTTCCGCGCGAATCCAGGCATAATTAAGGTACAACCCCCCTGAGAAGAAAGAGACTGCAACTGCGTGTGGGACAAATCTAAGAAGAACCCGTCCTCTTCCGGCGCCTCCGCAGCACCCGCGTTGGAAACGCCCGCTCTCAGCGCGGGAGCCGAGGCCAGCGTTCGCCAACTGATCGCCAACGGCAAACACAAAGTCGCGGTCGAAACGGCCAAGGGGATCCACAAAGCGCACGGCACTGCCGCCTCCGAAGCGCTGCTACTGGATGCCTACGCGGCGCGCATTCAATCCCTCCTCGACAAGAACCTGGCAGCCGAAGCCAAGGCTCTGAGCGATTTGGTGTGCGAGCGGTATCCCTCTGCCCGCGCGCGGCTGCATGCGGGCAACGGCGCAGGAATCGACGCCTGCCGCTTCGAGGAACTGGTGCGGCCGCTGAACGACCCGGATCTGAGCGCCGAACGCCGCTCCGCCATCGAAGCCGCCATCGCCCGCGAACCCGGCGCACCCGCGGCGCTGGCGGAGTGTGCCGCCTTGCCTCCGGAGCATCCTCTGCGCCAAGCCGCGTCCGCAGTGCAGCGCGCGTTCCTGGCCGTGACGGCAGGTCCGGTGGCCGAGGAAGCCGTGGAATTGCCGGAGGTCTCCCGCCGCAGCCCCCTGGCGCCCTGGAAACTGCTGGTGCGCGCCATTGCCTGCTTCTACCGCGGCGAAGACGACACCTGCCACCGATACCTGGACGCCATTCCTCCGGAAACCGCCCCCGCCCGCCTGGTTCCGGCGATGCAGGCCATGCTCGGCGGCGAACCGGCCGGGATGACGCCTGCCGCTGCCGCGCTGGTATCGTCCACCACCTCCGACCCCGCCGCGCTGCGCAAAGCCCTGGAGGCACTGGAGGCGGGTATCCGCTCCGGCAAAGACGCGGCCGCGGTCAAAGCCATCCGCGAAGCCGTACAGGTCTGCCGGGAGACTGCGCCCGGGCAGCTCGAAAAGCTGAAACAGCACATTTCCATCCGCGCCGCGATGGCCAGCGTGAAGAAGGAAAAGGCCCAGGCGGCCATGGGCGGGCCTGCCGTTTCAGACGCCTATTTCCTGAGGCTCTTCGCGCGCGGGATGGAGGAAATCGGCGATCCCGAGAATCTCGCCCTGGCCTGCGGTGCCTGGGACCAGTTCCGCCAGCAGGCGGTGCGCGAAGGTTGGTTCACGGCCAACGGCCCGGAAGCCGCCACGCTCTACCTCCATATGGCCGGAGTGCTGCGCAAGCTGCCGCTGGAGTTGCTGGCGGCGCTGCAAAAAGACGCCTCACGGCAAACCCGCCAGTCGGGCGAGGACCTGTATTTCCTGTATCCCGGCAAGCTCTATGAACGTGCCTGCGCGCTCGACCCCCACTTCGAATCGTTCTCGCAATGGACCGAATGGGCCAAACGCGGAAGGGCGGGGCAGGCCGAAAAAGTGGCCGAAGTGTGGCACAAAATCCGCCCTACCGATATCGAGCCGATTCTGCTCCTCATGGAGGAGCGAGAAAAGCGCAACGCCTTCCATACCTCGCTGCAATATCTGGCTAAGGCGGAGCGCATCGATAGCGTGCACCCCGCCGTTCGCCGGGCCCGCCTGCGCCTGTTGGCGGGCAGCGCTCTGCGGCACGTGCAGCAGAATAAGCTCAACCTGGCGGAGGAGAAGCTGGCCGAGATGGCCGCGCTGCCCCAGTCCCAGCAGGGCGACAGGCCGGCTTACCTGGCCGCCTTGCACTACCTGGTCTGCGCGATTCGCGGCGCGGCCGACCAGGCCGCCGCGCAGCGCGTCGAAGTGGAGCGGGCCCTCGGAAGCAAGGTGGCGGCCGCGTTGCTGATTTACGGCGTGGCCCATGCTGCGAAGCAGGACCCCCTGGGAATTCTTCCGCGTATCGCCACTTATGGCAAAAAAGAGCGCGCCGCTCTCCCCGAGGCCTTGATTCGCGTGTTGGAACTGGTCAAGGACTTCCGAACCACCCAGGACGTCCCCGGCGATTGGCTGCTCGAAACGGCTAAGCAGTTCGCTCAAAGCAGCCAGTCGCTCAATGTGGGCCAGCTTCAAACGCTGGGCGAAGCGGCCCTGTGCGCCGAACGCTTCGACCTGGCTTACGCGGTTTCGGCCGCCGGGCTGGAGCGCGGCGGCCCTTCCGAAGCCGCCTTCCTGCTCATGCGGGCCTTGGCTTTGCTGGAGGTCCAGCAAGAAAGGAGCGCGGTGTGCGCCGCGGCGGCGGCCCAGCTTGCCCGCCGCGACCGCCAGATGGACGTGCTCGATGAGGCCGTGGAGCTGCTTTCCGATTGCCCTTTGGACGATCTCTCCCTCACCCCCGAACAGGCCTCCACCGTGGCCCGGACGGAGAAGGCGGCGCGGGATTTCCCTACCGACCGCCAGCCCGGCCCCCGGTATGAGGAGTTCCTCGGCGAGCCGCTGTGCAACTGTCCCGAATGCCGCCGTGCGCGCGCCGAAGCCGCCGGTCCCTACGGCGAGGATTTCGAAGACGACGATGACGACGACGTCGACTTTGACGCGCTGATGAACGGAATGGAACTCCCGCCGGACATGCCGCCGGAAGTGGCTAAGATCATGTTCCAGGAGACCCAAAAATCCGTCCAGCGCGGCGAGTCGCTGGATTCCCTGCTGAAGCGTCTGTTCGGCCCTGCGGCGGCGAGCCGGCGAACTAAGAAAGGCAGGCGCCGATAATGAACCCCAGGGAAGTGCTGGGCATCGGCCCGGACGCCGGCGAAGAAGAAATCCGCGCCGCCTACCTGCGCAAGGTGAAGGAGCATCCGCCGGATCGTTCGCCCGAAGAGTTCGAGCGCATTCGCGACGCCTACGGCAGCCTGCGCGACCCGCGCCGCCGGATGCAGGGCCGCCTGTTTGCCATCGACCCCGGGGCGCCGTTCGTTTCGGTAATCGACCTGCAAACGCGGCCCCGCCGCTTCGCCGGGCCGCAACCGTGGCTGGAGGTCCTCAAAGGCAAGTGACCGGGATGAGCCGGGAGGAGATCCAGCGGCGCCTGGAGCAATGGTTGGACTGCGCCCTCGCCAGCGAGGATCCGCCGACCGGCGTGGCCGCGGAAATCCTGGCCGCGGTGACCGGCGCCAGCCAGGGACCGCCGCGCCAGGCGCCGGCCACCACGTATTCACTGTGGGCCGCCATGACCGCGCTGACCCAGGAGGTCAAGCTCCAAGGCCGGTCCTTCAAAGAGTTGAGCGACACCCTCGGCACAGAGGCCAGCCGCGGGGCCGAACGCCAGCGCGAAACGGCCGAGCGCGAGCGCAACCTGGCGCGCGAGACCGAGCGCCGCTGCCGCAAGGAAATCCTGGGCGTCTTGATCGACCTGCGCGACCGCCTGGCGCGCGGCTTGGAATCGGTGCGCGCCAGCGAAGCGGGCATCGCCACGGCAGCCTCGGCAACCCGCCGGGGTTGGCGCGCGCGCCTCTTTGCGCGTCCGTCCGCCGATCCCAGCGGCGACACCTTGGCGGCCTTGAAGAAAGGCTACGAGCTGGGACTCGACCGGCTGGATCAAACCCTGGACGAATTCAACGCCCGCGCCATTCCGTGCGAAGGGCTGGCATTCGATCCGCGCCGCATGAACGCCGTAGACCGCCAGGAATCCACCGCCGTTCCCGAAGGCACCGTGATCGAGGTTTACCGCAACGGCTACGAATGGAACGGAGAAGTGTTTCGGCCGGCCCAGGTGAAGGTGGCCTGCGCGCCGGCGGGGAAAGAACATGAGTGATCTGATTGCCGGTATCGACTTAGGAACTACCAACTCGGAAATCGCCGCGTTCACGCGCGGCCAGGTGCGCGTGCTCGGCCCCGGCGACACCCGCATGCTGCCCTCCTGCGTGGGGTTTTCGCCCAGTGGCGAACTGCTGGTGGGCGAGGCGGCCCGCAACCAGCAGGCGCTCTATCCCGAACGCACCGTGCGCAGCATCAAGCGCCAGATGGGCAGCGAGCAGAAAGTCCGCCTGGGCAGCAAGGATTTTCTGCCCCAGGAAATCTCCGCGCTCATCCTGCGCGAGCTGGCCGAGTGGGCCGGCCACGCTCTGGGCGAGCGCCCCGAGCGGGCCGTGATCACCGTGCCGGCGTATTTCTCCGATGCCCAACGCAACGCCACCCGCGAAGCCGGCGCCCTGGCCGGCCTGGAGGTGGTCCGCATTCTCAACGAGCCGACCGCCGCCAGCCTGGCCTACGGCTACGGCGACGGATCGCGCCACACGGCGCTGATTTACGACCTCGGCGGTGGCACCTTCGATGTCTCCGTAGTGACCGTGGAAGGCGACATCACCGAAGTGCTGGCCAGCCACGGCAACAACCACTTGGGCGGCGACGACTTCGACGATCTGCTGGCCGAGCGCTTGGCGGCGGAGTTCGAAAAACAGCACGGCGTGGATGTCCGCCAGGGAAATCCGGCGGCCAAGGCCCGGCTTTGGTGGGCCGCCGAAGAGGCCAAGAAGAAGCTCAGCTTCGAGCCGTACGTCACCATCCGCGAAGAAGCCCTGGTCACCCGGCTGTTCCGGCCCCTGCACCTGGAAGTCGAAATTTCGCGCGGCGAATATGAGGCCATGATCCGTCCGCTGGTGGAATCCACGCTCGACAGCGTCTCCAAAGCGCTACAGGATTCCGGCAAGAAACCCGGCGATATGGATGCCATTCTGCTGGTGGGCGGCTCCACCCGCACGCCGCTGGTCTCCAACCTGCTGTTCGAAAAAACCGGCCTGGAGCCGCGCCAGGACGTCCATCCCGACCTCGCGGTGGCCCTGGGCGCCGGGGTGATGGCCTCGCGCCTCGCCGGGCGCGCCGTGGAGCGCGTGCTTGTGGACGTTTCCCCCTACTCCTTCGGCGTCTCCTACATCGGCGAGCGCGACGGGATTCCCTATCCGCACTGTTACAAGCCCATCATCCGCCGCAATACGCCGCTGCCCTTGACCCGCACCGAGCAGTACATGACCAGCCACCCTTACCAGACCGAGGTGGATATCCACGTCTATCAGGGTGACGACGCCGATGCGCTGAAGAACATCCTGGTGGGCGATTTCAGCATCGGAGGCCTGACCGCCATGGAGGATGGCAACGAGATTCTATGCCGGATGCGCCTCGACCTGGATGGCATTCTGGAAGTCGCGGCGGTCGAGAAGCTGACCGGAAAATCGAAGCAGATCCAGATCGCCAATGCCCTGCGCGCCAAGAGCCCGGAGGAGATTGAGGCGGGGCGCCAGCGCATTCAGGAGCTGTACGAGACCCGCGGCGAGATGGCCGATGACGAGTGGGAGGTCCCCGAAGGCGTCGAAGGCATCCAGGAAGGCGAAGACTTCGAAGCAGGCGAGGAGATCGCGGAAGACGCGGAAGAAGCCGCGGAAGCCGCGGCGAACGTGATCGAAATGCCTGCCGCCGCACGCGTGGGTGGCGACGCCGAAATCGAGAGCCTGCTGGAGCGTTCCCGCGGCCTGCTCGCCAAAATGCACCCCGACGACCGCGAGGAAGCCATCGATCTGCACGATAAGATCGACGGGGCCCTGGCATCCGGAGACCGCGCCGCGTTGCAGCAGGCCACCGGCGCCCTCAAGGAATTGCTGTTCTTCGTTGAGGGCCGCCGTTGACCGGTTCGCTCCGCGTGCAGGCGCTCTTCCGCGCTGCGCAGGCCTTCTGGTCCACCCTCGCGCTCCCGCAGCGCCCTCGCAAGTCCGCTGTCCCCGCCCGCAGAATCCCGATCCCGATGCCCGCTGTGCCGCGCGCCTCGCTTTCCGCCGGGCTGCGTAGCGCCGGCGTCGAAAACCGCTGCCCGGTCTGCCAGGCCCGCTTTCGCGGCATGCGTACCTGCTCGCGCTGCGGCGCCGATCTGGAACCGGTGATGCTGCTGACGGTGATGGCCTGGCAATTGCGGCAGGCCGCCCGCCAGGCGCTGGACGCGGGAGATGCCGGCCGCGCCCTGGAATTCGCCACCGAGGCGCAAGCCATCCAGCAGACCGAAAGCGGCGCCGCGCTC
>DATJRE010000009.1:0-12458 GCA_035505095.1 Bryobacteraceae bacterium
CCTTGGCTGCTGGCCGTGGCCGGAGCGGTGTACGGACTCGGCTTTTATACCTACATCGCCTACCGGGCTACACCTTTGCTGGTGGTCCTGCTTTTGCGGCGCACGGGCTGGAAACGCGCGGCGGTCTTCACTGCTGCGGCGGCAGTGGTGGCAGCGCCGCTGGCGGTGTACTTCGCCGGCCACCCGGGTACGTTTCTCGGAAGGACCGCGCAGCTTTCGGTATGGCGCGCCTATTCAACGCCGCAGGCCGCCGCGGAGGCCGCACGGAATACCTGGCGCACCGCGCGGATGCTCTTCACCCATGGCGACTATAACTGGCGGCAGAATCTGCCCTGGCGCGCCGAACTTTTCTGGCCGGTGGCCGTATTCCTGGTGCTCGGCCTGGTCGCCAAACGCAAACAGAAGTGGGTGCCGCTGACCTGGCTGGCTGTGGCCGCGCTGCCGGCGATTCTATCCGCGCAGGATGTGCCCCACGCCCAGCGCTCCATCCTGATGCTGCCTCCCGCCATGCTGCTGGCGGCACTGGGCGCTCAGGCTGCGTACGAATTTCTGGCGCAGCGGGCGCCGCGGCGGATGGTGGCCGCCACGGCCGCGCTATTGCTGGCCCTGCTGGCCTGGGAGCCGTATCACACCTACTTCGACGTGTGGGCGCGGAACCCCGCCATACCGCAGTTTTTCGATGTTGCCGCCGCCGGCTTGGCCTGGCAGATCAACCGGCTGCCTCGCGAAGAAGACAAATACGTGGTGACGCCGCCGGGCGCCGATATGCTCCCGCAGCCGGTGATGTTCCTGACCGGCAGCTACACCCGGCGGCAACAGGCCGCTGTACATATCCACTACCTGGCGGACCCGGATTGCGGCCACGCACGCGGCCTTCTGCCCGGCGCGCCGGTGTTCTGCCTGGCGCCCGCCGGCCGGTGACAGTGCCGTGGCAGCGGTCAACCCCGATCCCGAGTCCTCAGCGCCGCATGCGCATCAGGGCGGAACCCACAAAAAAGCCCACCGCCGCCGCGACCACCAGCGAGGGCGCCGGATGCCGGCTGGCGAACCCCGTGAGCATGCCTCGCACGTCGGTCTGTTCGATATAAGACGCCGTGGAATGAAGCTTGTCGGCCGCGCCGCTGCTGAGATCGTCGATGGTCTTGGCGCTCTTTTGCCCCGCATCGCGAATGGAGGAAGCCGCCAAATGGAGCGCCCCTCCCGCGTCGCCGCGCTTCTGATCCAGGCTCTCCTTGGCCGACTGAGCCAATTTCTCCGCGGACCGCGCCAACTTCTCGATGGATTCCTTGGCCTCTTTGCCGAACTCCACGGCCGTTTCGGTAATAGCAGATAGATTGTTCATGGTGTTCCCTCCAGCAATATGGGGCACGCGGGTGTCCGTTGTGAAGATTGGCGCAACCCGGACTCTCCTGGTGGAAAACGCCAAACCAGCGGTGGCAGGATTTGGCATGGGGAAAAGCCGTTTGTTACCTGAGAGTTATCGAAAATGGCATGGTGGAGGCGGGGGGAGTTGAACCCCCGTCCGAGAAAGCCCGCCATGAAGAGCCTACGTGCGTATCCGGCTCAAAAGTGTCAGCCACCGCTTCAGAACCGGCGAGAGCGGCGGCGGCTTAGCCCGATTGGATCTCGACCGCCGGCTCCGGACCGAAGCCTTTGGCCTATCCCGCAAAATGACGCTCACTCACCGCCGCGCGGGCTCAGCGGCTGGAGCGGCTACCTAATTACTTAAGCAGCGTATGCGAACTGTGTGTTGGCAGTTCTGTTTTTCCGATCGTTTAACGGGAGCTCGGAACCCGGCACGCCTCCCCACCACGATTCAATCCCGTCGAATCCGTTGCGCCCCCAAATCAGCGTCTGCAAGGTGGGTCTACACACCCATTCTAGCACCGCGGCGTATAATCGGTATTATGCGCAACCGGGTTGCCCTCACACTCGTCCTTGCTACGCTGGTTTGGTCCGCGGCTTTTGCGACGTCTACGCCTCCGCCCATGACCAAAATCAGCGTGGTGGTCAAAACCCATGGAGGCCACGCCATCATCGGAGCGGGGGTGAAGGTGCATTGGTCGGCCAACAAGAAGCACCCAGCGGTACGCTTCGGCAAAGCCGTCAACACCACCTTCGAACTACGCACCAACCAGGAAGGCGAGGCCAACATCCCCGCCATCCCCCAGGGCAACATCCTGATTCAGGTGATGGCTAAGGGCTACCAGACGTTCGGGCAGACATTCGATGTCGACGAGGAGCAGAAAACCGTCGAGGTTACGCTGAATCCGCCCCAGCAGCAGTACACTGCGCACCCGTAACCCGCGGCACCCGCGCCCCTTGATAACCGCCCTTCACCGTTCATAATGGAAAGAGTGCGTTAAAGGAGATCTGTTCGTGTCCGTACAATCCATGCGATACCTGCTCTTCCTCTGCCTTCTCCCCTCGCTGTCCTTCGCCGACCAGGTGGTGCTCAAAAATGGCGACACCATCACCGGCAAGGTGGTGAAGAAGGACGGCGCCAAGCTGACCATCCACAGCGAATTTCTGGGCGATGTCACCATGCCCTGGACCGCTGTGAAAAGCCTGAAATCGGATGAGCCTTTGACCGTGGTGCTGCCGGGCGGACAATCCGTTCTGGGCAAACTGAGCACCAGCGGCGACAACCTCGAAGTGGCCACCCCGACTGCCACCAGCACCACCCCGCTGGCTACCGTGAGCGCCGTCCGCAATGCCGCCGAGGAGCACAATTTTGAGCGCCTGGAGCATCCCAGCCTGCTCGACTTGTGGACCGGCTTCTTCGATACCGGCCTGGCTCTGGCGCGCGGCAACGCCCGCACCGAAACGCTCACCGACACCTTCAACGCCAGCCGCACCACGCGCAAGGATAAGATCACCGTCAACCTCACCCAAATCTATGCCAAAGCCCTGGTGAACAACATCAACAGCGCCACCGCCAACGCCATCCGTGGCGCCTGGACCTATAACCGCGACTTCACGCCGCGGTTTTTTGTCAGCACTCTGAATACTTATGAGCACGACCAGTTTCAGAGCCTGCGCCTGCGATTCGTGGCCGGCGGCGGCTTTGGTGTGAACGCGGTCAAGCACGGCAAGGCCAGCCTCAGCTTCACTGGCGGCGGCGACTTCGAGCGCGAGAACTTCACCACCCTGCAACGGGATTCCGGCGAAGCCTATTTCGGCGACGATTTCGCCTACAAGATCTCCGCCGCCACCAGCTTCACCCAGGACCTTCGCATCTACCCGAACCTCACCGATACGGGTCAGTACCGCATGAACTTCGACCTGTCGGCCGTCACCCTCATCAAGAAGTGGCTGGGCTGGCACCTCACCGCCAGCGACCGCTACCTCAGCGATCCCGTGCTGGGCAGGCTGCGCAACGACGTGCTGCTTGCCACCGGGCTGCGGCTGACTTTCGCCAGATGATCCCTCCGCCGCCCGCCGCCGCCCCGCCCGTCGATCTGCGCGAGTTGCGCCGGCGGCAGAACGATTTCAGCCGCGAGCTGCTCGAGAAGGGCTGGTTCCACAGCTTCGAACTGCCCGATGGCACGCGTATCGAAGGCGTCATGCCGCTCGAATGGCAGCGCCAGCGCTGGTCCCGCTTTCCCATCCCGGCCGATCTCCAGGGCAAGCGCGTTCTCGATATCGGCGCCTGGGATGGCTGGTTCAGCTTCGAAGCCGAGCGCCGCGGCGCCGCCGTCACTTCCGTGGATTGCGTGGAGTTTCCGAATTATTTCCAAATGCGCGAGCGCCTCGGCTCCCGCGCCGAATTCCGCAACCTGGACCTTTACGAAATTCCCACCGCCGGGCTGGGGCGCTTCGATATCGTGCTCCTTCTGGGCGTGCTGTACCACTTGAAGTATCCGTTTCTGGGACTGGAAATTGTGTGCGGCCTGGCCACCGAGCTGGCCATTGTCGAGAGCTTCGTCATCGATGGCCCTACCTGGCGCGATCACCGCGGCGAAATTCCTACGCTGGAGTTCTACGAGACCACCGACCTGAACGGCCAGTTCGATAACTGGTTCGGCCCCAGCGTGGGCGCCCTGGAGGGTCTGTGCCGCGCGGCCGGTTTCGCGCGCGTGGAAACTCTGGCGGTGGATCGCGATAGCGCCCTGGTGGCCTGTTACCGCCACTGGGAGGCCGAACCCGAATCCCCCGTTTGCGACCCGCCCGAGCTGCTCGGACTCGCCAACGTCAATACTTACGGCATCAATTTCAATTCGCGGCGCGACCAGTACGTGGCCTGCTGGTTCCGCGCGCCCGCCGATCTGGACGCCCGCCTCAGCAAAGAGCAGCTTCGCATGCAAATCGGCCGCTTCGGCGCCCCCGCCGTGCATCTGCAACGCGAAGGAACCGGCGCCTGGCGCGCCACCTTCCGGATTCCGCCGGGCACCGAGGCCGGCTGGAACACGGTGCGCCTGCGCTTCGCCGAAAGCCGCTTCGCCCCGCCGCGGCGCATCGCCATAGACCTGCCGCTGCAGGTGCAGTCCCTCGCGGTGAAAGACGTCGCCGATGGCAACACCTGGACGCCCCGCCGCATCCAATCCGGCCACGCCACCTGCTGGGTGGCTGGCTTGCCCGAAAACTGCGATTGCCACAACGTCCGCGCGTTCCTTGGCGCTGCGCCCCTGGCCGTCACCTTCATCGGCGAACCCGGCGGCGATGGCTTCCGCCAGGTGAACGCCGCATTGAACCCCCAGGCGCCGCGCGGTGATCTGCCGTTCCGCATCGAGTGCGGCGGCGTGGCCTCGCCCTCCATCCCCGTGCGAGCCGAATGAAATGGAAGCCCGCAACCTTACCGATACCCAGGACGTGCGCAAGCTCATCGAAGATCTCCAGCGCCTGGGCTGGTATCACAGCATCGAGCTTCCCACGGGTGAGGTCGTCCAGGGCATTCAGACTTTGCAACAGCTCCGCCACCGCATCGCCCAGTTTCCTATCCCGCCCGATCTCGCCGGCAAGCGGGTGCTCGATATCGGCGCCTGGGACGGCTGGTTCAGCTTCGAAATGGAACGCCGCGGCGCCCGCGTGCTGGCCATCGACAACGCCCGGCGCACGCGCTTTCTGAAGGCCCGCGAGCTGCTCGGCTCGCAGGTGGATTACCGGATCGCCGATATCTGCCGCGCCACCGCGCGCGACCTGGGCCGCTTCGATATCGTGCTCTTCTTCGGCGTGCTCTACCACCTGAAGCACCCCATGCGGGCGCTCGAAACCGTCTGCGACCTGAGCTCCGATGTCGCCCTGGTGGAATCCTACGTCACCGACGATGGCTCCCACCCCGATGCGCCGCCGGTCATGGAGTTTTACGAAACTACCGAGCTGACGGGGCAGTTCGATAACTGGGTGGGGCCGAACACCTCCTGCCTGCTGGCCATGTGCCGCACGGCCGGCTTCGCGCGCGTGGAACTGCGCAGCGTGATTGCCAATCGCGCCCACGTGGCCTGCTACCGGAAATGGCCCGCGGCCGTGGGTACCGGGCCGCCGCCGGGAATCCTCTGCGTGGAGAACAGCGTTTCGCGCGACCACGAATTTTCGGCGGCGGCGGACGATTACGTCTCCTTCTGGGTCCGCAGCGCCGAGCGCGACCTGAGCGCCGCCAATGTCTTCCCCGAAATTGGCGGCTATGGCGTGCGCCCTTCGGAGGTCCACCCGTCTTCCGATGAGGGCTGGCTGGTGAACTGCAAGCTGCCTCCCGGCCTCGACCCTGGCTGGCACAACGCCCGCCTGCGCGTGCGCGACAGCGCCTTCAGCAACACCGTGCGGCTGGCCGTGGATCTGACCGTAGAGCAGCGCCGCCGGTCGGCTGGTCCGCCGGCCGAAGGTCTGCGTATCCGATCGGTCACCGACGGCCGCACCTTTGCGGAATCGCGCGTGCGCGCCGGGGACGATGCCTGCATGAGCATGTGGGCCGCCGGCCTGCCCGGCGCAGTCGCCGCCGGACGCGTCTCTCTGCGCCTGGATGGAACCGACCTTCCGGCCATCTGGGTCTCCGATGCCGACGCCGTCGGCCTGCGCCAGATCAATGCCCTGCTTCCTCCCGGCATTCCGCCGGGCACAGTGAAAGTGGCCCTGGCGTTGGACGGTGCGGAAACCGCCGCGGTGGATGTGGACTTAGTCGGGGCGTAATTACAGCGCGGCCAGCACCTCTTTATACAGGTACTTGGGACCTTCCACGCAGTCCCACGGGCCGTCTTCATACTCCAGGGCGTAAGTGCCTTGAAAACCGGCGTCCTTCATGATCCGCACCGAGCGCCGCACGTCGTTATCCTTCCAGCGGTTCCAATACTTGGCGTGGACGTTGGTGTGCGCGTATGGCGCCAGATCCTTCAGGCCGTTGTACATCAGATATTCGTGCTCCCAGTTGCCGAAATCCGGCGAGGCTTCGCAGAACGGGCTGCCCACCGAGTCCACGATGATCCGGATGTTGATCGGATTGGCCGTCAGGCCCCAATGGTTCTCCAGCGTCACCTTCACCCCCACCTTGCCGCCGTAATCGGCCATCTCTTTGAACGATTCGATGCAGTTGGACAGGTACTTGGCGATTTCATCGTTCTTGGGATAATCCGCCGTGGCCACCGCGCAGGGAGCGATCCTCGGCCCGCCGCTGTTCACGCGCATCGACTTGACTCCCAGGATGCGCGCGCCGTCCAGCCATTTCTTAGCCACTGCGATGCCGGCTTGGCGCTTTTCGGCGTCCAGTTCGCAGATGTCGCGCGGCGCATTGTTGGAAATATGCTGGCACTTCGTGCCGGTGGCCGCCATCTTATTCGCCAGCTTGTCCAGCCAGCGCTTTCCCGCCGCGCTGGAGGGGTCGAACTCCCAGGTGGTGCGGGTGGCCGCGCCCACCAGGAGCGGCACCGCCACGTACATGCTGTCGTCCGTCACGTCCCCAAACAGCCCCGAGAAGATGTCCATGTGGGTGACGCCGGGGAAGGTGTCTTTGGTGAACTGGGGGAAGTCCAGCATGGTGATCTCGCCGTACTTCTTCTTCATTTCGGCGGTGTGCGCCGCGCCGAAACCCATGCGGCTCTTAAACAGGAACCGCAGCGGCCAGGTGTTGGAGGCGATCCGTGCCAGCTTTTCTTTCTCCGTCAGAGGGGCGGCCGTGGCCGTCTGGGCAGCCGCCGCGGCCAGACCCGTGGCGCCCATTCCCGCCGTTTTGAAAAAATCCCGCCGGTCGATCTGATTCATAAGCGCAGAATATAGCACAAGCCCAGCCCCGCCACCCCGCCACCCCGCGACCGCGCTACACCGTCTTCACCCCCAAGGAAAAGTCTACTGCCACCAGCGCGGGCTATTCGCGGACCGGCCCGGCGCGAACTGCGGCAGCAGATCGCCGGCGCCGAGGACCGGAATCGGACCTGCTTGCAACCTAACCGGCTCATTTTACGTCGATTGTTGTGGGTACACTCTCTCCAGCATGGGCCTTTGGCGGGCCTTTTCCAAAGCAGCTCCAGCGACACCACTGCAGGAACCCATATGACGGCGACAACTGGCAGAGGCCACCCGAAAGCCCCATGGAAACACTTCAGGATTACCTGGCGGATCCGGCTCAATCGCTCGAAAATCCGCCAGACGAGCTAAGCACTTCACTGGACAGCGAGTTCCCGGAGCAGGAAGACCAGGCGGAAGAGCCTGCCTCAGCGGAAGAGACCGCCTCCAGCGACGACCCGGTACGCGTGTATTTACGGGAAATGGGGGCAGTCCGCCTGCTCAACCGTCAGGGTGAGATCGACCTGGCCAGGCGGATGGAACGTGGCAACTTGCGGATGCGAAAGGCGCTTGCCCGCTCCCCGATGATTTGGCGGTGTGCCCTCGCATTGCTGGAGGACATTTCCGAAAGCCGGGGGCGCGGGGACTATTTGCTGGAAGCGAGTGGGCCCGATGATGCCGCGCGAGAGCATGCCCGCGAGGAAGTTGCCCGGCGGCTCGCTCAATTCGAGCGCCAGTATCACGCCTTCCTGAACCTGCGGCGAAAACTCGACGCCACGCCGCGGCGCTACATCCACGTGCGCGAAAAGCTGGCGCGCCAGCTTCGCCGTGTGCAGGTGCAGTGCTCCCGGGAACTGCGCACAATCCCGTTTCAGCCGGCGCATTGGAAGCGCTTCCGCGCCTCCATGGAGAGCGCCGTCGAGGAAATCGGCCGGATGCAACCGGAGATTCCACCGCCGGATCGGCACGCCTCCGCGCAGGAAGCGAGGCCACAGCTTCGCAGCCTGGAGGCGGCCGCCGGAGCTAGCGCGCCCCAGATGCGCCGTTGGCTGAAGGTGGCCCGGGACGGAGAAGCCGAAGCGGAAGCCGCGCGGTCCGCCCTGGTGGCGGCCAACCTGCGCCTGGTGGTTTCGGTTGCCAAGAAATATATCCATCGCGGACTCCACCTGCTCGACCTCATCCAGGAGGGCAACATCGGTCTCATGCACGCTGCCGAAAAGTTCGATTACCATCTGGGCTTTAAGTTTTCCACGTATGCGAGCTGGTGGATCCGGCAGGCCGTCACGCGCGCCCTGGCCGATCAGTCCCGGACGATTCGCCTTCCCGTCCACATGAACGAGAGTTTGAACAAGTATTTACGATTCTCGCGGGAGATGGAAAAGGAGCTGGGCCGGGCTCCCAAAAACGAAGAGATCGCCCATAGGATGGAGGTGACCGCGGAAAAGGTCCGGCTGTTGAAGGAGCTTTCCCACGACACCGTTTCGCTCGACATCCCGGTCGGAAAGGATGGGGAATCCGCGCTGGGAGACCTGATCGAGGGCGGTTCGCCTTCGTCCATCCTGGACCCCCTGATGGCGCGTGACGTCAGGGAGGAAACCGCCGGCGTGTTGAAGGCGCTTTCGGCAGCCGAAGAGAAGATCATCCGGATGCGCTTCGGAATCGGCTACGAGCGGGAACACACGTTGCAGGAAATTGCCCACGAGTTCGACCTCACCCGCGAGCGAATCCGCCAGATCGAAGTAAAGGCGCTCCAGAAATTACGCCGCTCCGAAAATGCCCGGCGCCTGCAGCCGCTGATGGCGATTCAATAATCCCCAGTGGTCCCCGTCGCCGTTCTGGCGTGGGCGGGCCGCTCCGAAAACCTACCGGAGCGGCCGCACCAGATTTGCCAGCCTTACTGCGGCCGCATCCAGATGTCGTCCAGCACGTCCACCGACGAAGTCAGGGTCTGGCCGTTCACTGTCAGCCGAATGAAGTAAGTGCCCGGTTCCAGCAGCGCTCCTTGCGCCGCTCCGCCGAAACCGCCGAAGCCTCCGCCACCACCACCGCCGCCACGGCCGCCGCCCGCGACGAAAGGCACACCGGTGAATCCGCGTCCCCGCCCGCCTCCGCCGCCGCCACCGCCACGGCCGCCCGCCGCTTCTGCCGCATTACCGCCCGCGGCGCCTTGTCCTGCTTCGCCGCCGCGCCCGCGGCCTCCACGGCCTCCGCGCCCGCCGGCCGCCTCGGCGGTGGGCAAGCCGCGCATGGCCCATTGCACGCGATTCATTCCGGCCTTAATCGGAATTTCCATCGTGCTCACCACCTTGTTGTTCTCCAGGAAATCCAGCTTGCCGGTGCCCATGTCCGACTTGGCCCATACGCTGATGGCCGTTCCGCCCTGCGGATTGCGCCCCACGAACTCCACGTTCTTCACGTGGCGCTGGTTCTCCAGATTGTTCTTCCACTCGATGGCCGGACGCGGGTCGAACAGCGTCACGTCCCGAGTGCCGGCCGTCTTGCTGGCCTCGCCCATCTGTTCCAGCGGGGTGATGTCGTCGCAGATCCAGATCGACCGGCCGTGGGTAGCCAGGATCAGGTCCCGATCCCGCGGATGAATCAGGATGTCGTCCACCCGCACGCTGGGCAGCCCGGTCATGAACTTCTTCCACTCCCGGCCGCCGTCCAGGGTCACAAACAGCCCGAACTCCGTCCCCACGAACAGCAGGTTGGGATTGTCGTAATCCTCGCGCAGCGCGTTGATGTTGCCCTTGCCCGGCAGGTCGCCCACCACGCTCGTCCAGGTCTTGCCGTAATCGGTGGTCTTGAAGAGGTACGGCTTCCAGTCGTCGTTGCGATGGTTGTCCAGGGCCACGTAGCAGGTAGCCGGATCGAAATGGGAAGGCTCGATGCGCGAAATCTGCACCCACCCGGTGGGCGCCCCGGCGATATTGCCGTAGACGTTCGTAAACGTCTCGCCATCGTCCATGCTCAACTGCAAATTGCCGTCGTCGGTTCCGATCCAGATGATGCCCGGCCGCGAGGGAGACTCGCGAACCTGGGTCGCCAGCGAACTGGCCGAATAGCCATCGTGCTTTTCCGCCATCGGCTTGTCGCCCGCCACCCCCATGATGGACATCTCCGGCGCCCAGCGGTTCACGTGCTTACTCAGGTCCGTGGGATTCATCCACCACGTGTCGCCGCGGTTGGTCGATTTGAAAAAGTATTGCGCCGCCATGAAGATCTTGGCCGGATTATGCGGCGAAATCTCGATTGGCGCATTCCAATAGAAGCGGAACGGATCCACATTGGGCGGAGCGTTGAGCACGTTGGGCGCGCCGCCGCGTCCTCCGCCTCCGCCGCCGCGGCCTGCATTGGCTTCTGCCGGCTCCGCCGCCGGAGTTCCTGCGTTGGGTTGCGATATCGCCACGCCGGGCGTGGGGTTATTCGCGCGGGTGATCTCGTTGGCCGTCTCCGCCGCCTGTCCGCCCCGTCCCGCGGTGGGCCGGATGCTCTTCTGGGTACCGCTGCGCAGGTCGTGCCGGCTCATGTTGCCATCCTGCGATTCGCCGTACACGATCGCCCAATCCGTGGGATCCTGCCGCGTGTAGAACCCGTCGCCGCCCGCCACCGTGTACCAATCCGTATTTACCGGACCGGTGTTCGACCGCAGCGCGCTAGGCCCGCACCACGCATTGTTGTCCTGCAACCCGCCGCACACGTAGTAGGGCCGCCGCATGTCCGCCGACACCTGGTAAAACTGCCCCACCGCGATATCGTTGTGGTAATCCCAGGTCTCTGCGCCGTCGTTGCTGCTATCCACGCCGCCATCGTGTCCGATGAAGACAATCCGCGGGTCCTTGGGGTTAATCCAGATGGCGTGATAGTCGGTGTGGGAGCCGGTCATGTTGGCCCAGTGCTTGCCGCCATCCTTTGAGATCCGGCCGGGATTGCCTCCCACGAAAATCTTCTGGTCGTTGGCCGGGTCCACGCGGATCTGGCTGAAGTACATGGGCCGCTCGTCCTGGTTGCTCTCGAAAGTCCAGGTTTTGCCGCTGTCGTCGGTGCGGAACACGCCGCTGGAATTGGGGTTAGGCGGTCCCGGGGGCATGCCCATGTTCCCGCGCCCGCCGCCACCGCCACCACCCCGGCCGCCGCGTCCTTCCGCTCCCGCTGCGCCGCCCCGGCCGGCGGCCTCTGCCGCCGCCGATTCCCCGCCGCCAAATCCGCCAAATCCGCCCCGCCCACGCTGCGGACCGCCTTCCGCCGTGGTGCCGCCGCCGGTACCGGCGCTGGCGCCCGCTTCCACCTGCGCGTAAACGATTTTCGGGTTGGCGCGGAAAATCGAAATCGCAATGCGCCCGTAAATTCCGTCCTTGGGCTTCGGCCATCCCGGCCCCTCCAGCTTCGTCCAGGTAGCCCCGGCATCGGTGGTCTTCCACAGTGCGCTGCCCGGCCCGCCGCCGTTATATCCCCACCATGTGCGCCGGTGCTGGTAGGAAGCCGCGTAGAGAATCTTCGGATTCGAGAAATCGATGGCTACATCCGTGAATCCCGTATCCTCGTCGATGTATTTGGACTTGGTCCAGTGCTCGCCGCCATCGGTCGATTTATACAGGCCGCGCTCCGCGTTGGGCCCGAACAGGTGGCCGTCGGCCGCCACGTACACCACCTTCGGATTGGCCGGGTCCACCACGATCCGCCCGATCGATTGGGTATCGTCCAAGCCCAGGTGCTTCCAGGTCTTACCACCGTCGGTGGTGCCCCACACACCATTGCCAATCGAGGCGCTCTGCCGGTTGTTGGCTTCGCCCGTGCCCACGTACACCGTATCGGTATCCGAAGGCGCAATGGCCACCGAGCCGATCGATTCGTCGGCCATGGCGTCGAACAGCGATTTCCAGTGCAGCCCGCCGTCGGTCGACTTCCACAACCCGCCGGTGGCGAATCCGACGTAGATGGTCATCGGATCCTTTTCCGCGCCCTCAATGTCGTCCACACGGCCCATCATCACCGCCGGCCCGATCGAGCGGAATTCAAATCCGCGCAGCAGCGGATCGTTCGATTCGTTCACCGGCGGCGAAGCCGGTTCCGCGCCGGCACCGCGCCCCTGTGCCCATGCCGTGCCGGCCAACCCAGCGCCGGCGGCAGCCAACAAATACAACGCTCCTCTGGAAATCCGTATCCGCATATGGGGTTCAATTTATCACAACCGGACACGCGGTTGCGCAAGGAGCCGCCCCCGAGGCCCGCGGCAGCCCGTAACC
>DATJRE010000010.1:0-21460 GCA_035505095.1 Bryobacteraceae bacterium
ACCCGTGCCCGTGCTGGCCGTCTCGGAGGCGCGGGTCACGTTCCTCTGCCCGGCCTCGGAACCGGGTACTCCGCTGGCGGCCACTGTCGTAACGGAAGCCGGCAGCAGCAATCCCGTAACGGCCGCGATGCTCATGGCGACTCCGGCGATCGTCTCGCTGGATGGTTCGGGCCAAGACCAGGGGATGATCTCGTTCGCCGCCACCGACCGGGACGACGCTCTGGCGATGGCGCGGAATTATCGCGTGCCCGCGCATCCGGCCCAACCAGGCGACGAAATCCTGGTCTGGAGCAGCGGTTTGGGATCGGCGACCGACCCATCGGCTGCTACCATTCAGGTCACAGTGGGGGGCATGGATGCCGCGGTGGAATCCGTGGAATCCGTACCGGGGTCGGCGGCCGTCTTCACGATTCAGGTGCGCGTACCGGCGCTCACGGATTTCGGCGACGCCGTGCCGGTCCAACTCCGGGTGAGCACCCCGGACGGCAAGCAGACTGCTAGCAACCAGGTGACCATGGCGGTGGAACCGGTCAGCCAATAACGGCCGTGCTGCTTGGGCAAGGAAGTCCCGTCACCCGGCGGCTTGCGGCGCGCGGCACTCTTATCCCACCGGAGTTCCCGGTAGTACGGTAAGTGCCTGGGTTAGGGTATGGAACTTTGGGTTAACCTCGTCAACCAGTGACAATGCTGACTTAGCACCGCAACCGCGGCACAATAGAATTTCGCTGTGCCACAGGACGGGACAAAGTCGTGCCAGAAGAGACACTGCTAAAGATTGCTTTTTCGGTGGTAACCGACCAGTTCAAGGTACTCAAGAAAGGGAACGTAGCGGGCAACGTTTACCGGTTGCTGTCGGAGCAGCCGGTGGCGCTCTACGATTCGCCTACCCGAGGCGCGCACATCATGCGGCGCCTGAAGCCGGGGACCCTGGTGGTGGGGTTTAGCGATCCGGGCGAAATGCGCCAGATCAACACCGCCGACCAGATTTTCGGCTACATCAAGCGCTCGGTGAAACTTCTTCCGGTGCCAGGTTTGGACGCCGAGGGGCTGTACGACGCCGAAAAGCGCGCCGCCGTGGAAGCCACGCTGCCGCCGCTCGACCAGATGGGTCTGGCCTTCTCCGCCGCGGAAATCAGCAACAAGCGCAACCAGAAGTATTTCATGATGGGCTTCGTGGTATTGATCCTGCTCGGGCTTCTGAGCGTCCTGGTGCTCTCGCCCGCCTCGCCGGCGAAGTAGCCAGCCGGCGGTTTAGAGCAGCACGGTGTCGATGCGGGTATCGTCGTCGGGCGGTGCGGGCACTTGCGGGGCGCCTCCCACTACGGCCGCGGCGGCCTGCTCGCCGTCGGGTTGCGGGACCGGCTGGAGGAACAGGAGGAGCTGGTCGGGCGAGCCATCGAAGAAGCCATCCAGCAACTCGCGCAGGGCCGCCCGCCGCATGCTATCGCGCGAGTCTACCGGCGAATACACAAACGCGCGGCCCTCCTTTCGGCGCACCAGCCTGCCCTTACGCACCAGCCGGTCCAGCACCGTCATGATGGTGGTGTAAGCCAGCGGGCGCGTTTGCGCCACTACCTGCTGTACATCTTTCACGTTGCCTTCACGGAGCGACCACAAGGCCTTCAGGCATTCCAGCTCCAGAGGTGGGGGGACATCGCGCGCGGGCTTCGGCATCAGCTTTCCTGTTTGGGGCCGGCGGATAGCAACGCCTCTTTCAACTTATCGCCGAAAGGCGAATCGGGCTTGGGAGCAAATAACGGATGCGCGACAACCACCGCTGGCGGCGCCGGCGGCTTGGGAGGCGGAACCGCCTCGACCGTGACGCGCGGAGCTTCCACCTGGTGGACAGCCGCCTGACGTGCGCCGGCGTCGATCCGCGCCGCCATCTCCACTGCGACGCGCGGGCCTTCTGCGGCCACTGCCTTGGCGCTTTCTGGCCTCGCGGCATCCTGGCAATAGCGATCTTTCTTTAGCACCGGCCGGTCCAGCGTTGGGCTGTAAGTAGTGAAACAACCCTCCACCTGGCGATCATTGGCGATCAGCGCCCGCATGCATTCCATTTTAGAATCCATATCATCCAGATAGTGCAGCAGCAGGGCCTCGGGAAACAACGGCAGCTTGGGCGAGCCAAACTCCAACTGGCCGTGATGGCTGAGAATCATGTGCTCCACCAGCGACCGCAGCGGAAGTGGAAAATCGGGCAGGTCGCGGAGTTTCTCGCTCACCATCCGCATGGCAATCGAAATGTGGCCGATCAACTGGCCGTCGTTCGAATAAGAAAAGCCGCGCTCGTAGTTCAATTCGTAAATCTTGCCGATATCGTGCAGCACCACGCCGGTGAGCAGCAGGTCGGCGTCGATATTGGCATAGTGCGGCGCCACCAGGCGGGCCAGCCCGCACAGCGAAAGGACGTGCTCGATCAGCCCGCCCAGAAACGCATGGTGAATCTGCTTGGCGGCCGGCGCGCGGCGGTAACGCTGCGCTACGTCGGGGTCGGCCAGCATGCGGCTGAGCAGCGCCTGCAAGTGCGGATTAGCGATGCCCGCCACCACCCCCTGCAGCTCCCGCCACATTTCCTCCGGATCGCGTTTGGAGGAAGGAAAATAATCGGCGTAGTCGATTTCGCTATCGTCCAGCCGGCGGACCTTGTGGATAGTCAACTGCGGCCGGTTGTGAAACACCTGGATCAGCCCTTTGACTTTGACGAAATCGTCGCGGTCGAAGCTATCCAGCACCTCGGCGACGTTATCCCACATCTTGGCATCGAGTTCGCCGGTGCGGTCGCCCAGCAGCAGCGAGAGATAGAACTCGCCGCCGCCCTTCTTCTGGCGGATTTCTTTCGAGTGAACCAGGAAACTGGTGGTGATGACCTTGTTCGGCTCGAGCTCGTTCACATAGGGAGATTTCATTGTTTGACGGGCGCGGGATTGCTCTCCGGGGCCGGAGCGCCACCGGCGGCGCCCGTGGTGGTAGCCGGCTTGGCAGCCGGAGCCACCGGTGCGGTCCCCACGATCGGCTTCTCGGTTCCTGGAATGGGCACCAGGTTCATAAACCGCTTGTGCTGCTTGGTGCGGGCGGCGACTTCCTCTTTGGTGATGGTCTGCGGCTTCAACTGCGCTACATCATGCCAGCGCGTATCCTTGCCCGGCGCCTGCCCGGCATCGGTGTAGCCTTCCTTGATTTCCAGATACGCTTCCTGGCGCAGCGTGGTGAGATATTGGCGGATCTTGGGCTCCATCCGGGGCCGCGCCATGCGGTCCTGAATGTCGTTGCGGACTTCCTCAAAACTGGCCTGCCCGGCCTCGTAGCGGTCGTCGACGCGCAGAATCACGAAGCCCAGCGGGCCTTTGAGCGGTCCCACGATATCGCCTTTCTTGGCCGCGAACACCTGGTCATCCCAGGATTTCTCCATCATGCCGCGCTGATACGGCGGGAGGGCGCCGCCGGTACGGACCGTCTCCGGGTCGTCGGAGTTGTCGCGCACCAGGTCGCTGAACTTCTCGCCTTTTTTGGCGCGGGCCGTCAAATCCTTGGCCTTCTGCTCGGCCACCGCCACCTGCTCCGGCGTCTTGCCTTCGGTGGAAATCAGAATCTGGCTTAGGAAGACCTGCTCCTTGCGCACGTATTCGGATTTATGCTCGTCGTAGAACTTGCGCATCTCGGCGTCGGGAATCTGGATGCGATAGCCGACTTCCTGGCCAATCACCCGCTGCGCCAGGTACTGGCGGCGCATCTTGTCCCGGAACTCCTCGAAGCTCATGCCGTATTGCTGGCGAATGGCGTCGTGGAATTTGTCGGGGTCGGAGATTTTGCTGGCTACCTGCATATCGGCAAGTTCGCGGGTGACGTCGCCATCCACGCTGATGCCCAGGTCCTTGCCCTTCTGCACCAACAGCAGCAGATCGATCTGGTCGCTCAGCGCACGCGCCGAATCCGCCTGCACGGCCTCCGCCAGTTTGGCCCCCGTCAATCCCTCGGCGCGGTGGCGCTGCTCACTTTCCTTGCGGATTTGTTCCAGTTCGCCACGCGTGATAATGTCGCCGTTGACCTTCGCGGCGATCTCCTCCACCACTCGCGTATTTTGCGCCATGGCGACGGGCAAGGTCGCCAGGATGAGTACTACAAGCCTGCGAAGCATAATTCGATCCTTCCATTTTAGCCCGAAGCACGGACCCCCGGCGCCCGCACGGCCCTCGGGACGCCAGCGGGGCAGGCAACGCCCCATCGCCGCCTGCCCGTGCCTATGCTTTAAGCTGCTCCAACTTGGCCGAGAGGAAACGCAGAATCTCTCCCGCGCCCGCCTGGCCATCCAATGGCAACAGCAATACGCCTGCCGGTGTGAACTGCGCTCCGCGGGTTTTGCCGACCATCGACATAAGCCGCCCCGGATCCACGCGGGTTCCCTGGTGGAACTTTATATTCAACAGGTTGTGGCGGCGGTCGATGGCCTCCACGGCGAGATCCTGGGCCATCGTCTTGAGCGCCGAATACTGCAACAGGTTCTGGACGGCGTCGGGAACTGGGCCATATCGGTCCTCCAGTTCCTTTTCGGCACGGTCGCGGGCCTCGGCGGTAACCGCGTTGGCGATCTGCCGGTAGGCGCGCAGACGTTGGTTTTCATCCGAAATGTAATCGGGTGGGATACGGATGTCCAGCCCCAGGTTAAGCGCGGAGTGAACCTCCGGGATGATCTCTTCGCCCTTCAGTTCGCGGACCGTCTCATCCAGCAGGCGGACATAGGTATCGAAGCCCACCGAGTTGATGTGGCCGTGCTGCTCGCCGCCCAGCAGATTACCCGCGCCGCGCAGTTCCAAATCCATGGCCGCGATTTTGAAGCCGGCGCCCAGGTCGCTGAATTCCTTTAATGCCGCCAGCCGCTTGCGGGCGATTTCGGTCAGTTCGGTATCCGGCGGCACCAGCAGGTAAGCGTACGCGCGCCGGTTTGACCGCCCCACCCGCCCGCGCAACTGGTACAGCTCCGAAAGCCCGTAGCGTTCGGCATTTTCGACAATCAAGGTGTTGGCCAAGGGAATATCCAGCCCATTTTCGATGATTGTCGTAGATACCAGGATATCGAACTCGTGGCGCATGAACTGAAGCATGGTTTTCTCCAGGTCAGCCTCGCCCATCTGGCCGTGGCCGACTCCGATGCGTGCGTTGGGGACCAGTTGCTGGATCATGGCGGCGCGCATCCAGATGGAATCCACGCGGTTGTGCAGGAAATAGACTTGCCCGCCGCGGCCCAGCTCCAGTTCCAGCGCCGAGCGAATCAGCTCCGGTTGGAAGGGCGCCACCACGGTGTGGATGGCCAGCCGGTCCTTGGGCGGTGTCTCGATCACCGACATATCCCGCAACCCCAACAACGACATATGTAGTGTTCTGGGAATCGGGGTGGCGCTCATGCTGATGTGATCGACCGATTTCTTGAGCTGCTTGAGGCGTTCCTTGTGTTTGACGCCGAAGCGCTGTTCCTCATCCACCAGCACCAGGCCCAGGTCGCGGAACTGGACGTCCTTCGAGAGAAGCCGGTGCGTGCCAATGGCGATATCCACCTTGCCCTCGGCCAGATCCGCCAGGTCGGCTTTCAGCTCTTTGGCAGTACGGAAGCGGCTGAACATCGCCACGCGCACCGGAAACGGCTGGAAACGCCGTTTGAAGGTCTCGAAGTGCTGAAATGCGAGCACCGTAGTAGGGGCCAGCACAGCCACCTGCTTGCCATCTCCCAAAGCCTTAAAAGCGGCCCGCATAACGACCTCGGTTTTGCCGAAACCGACATCGCCGCAGAGCAGGCGGTCCATGGGGTGGGGACTCTCCATATCGCGCTTGATTTCTTTCACGGCGTTCAACTGATCGCGCGTCTCAGTAAATTCGAAGGCGTCTTCGAATTCCCGCTGCCAGTTGCTATCCAGCGAGAATTCAAAGCCTTCGGCCATTTTGCGGGAGGCGTAGAGCTTGAGCAGCTCATCCGCCATGTCCCGCATTTTGGCCTTAATGCGAGATTTGGTGCGGGTCCAGGTGACGCCGCCCATGCGGTCCAGGGCCGGAGCGGCTTCACCTGCGCCGCGGAACCGCTGCACCAGGTCCATGCGGGTCAAGGGGACGTACAGCTTGGCGCCGCCGGCGTATTCCAGCAGCATATAATCGCCGCGCGATTCGCCTTGGGCGATTTCGCGGAGGCCCAGGTACTGCGCCACGCCGTGCTCCGAATGAACCACGTAGTCGCCGGGTTTCAGGTCGATCAGATCGGCTGAGAAAGTGGCCAGTGCCGACTTGCCCGAAGGCGCCTGCGCCACCATTTCGGAAGTCTCGAACAGATCCTCGGAGCCGAATATTACAAGTTTCGAAGAAGTGAATACGGTGCCGTGGCGAATCAGCCCGCGAATCAGGTAAATGCTGGCCGCCGCGCCCGACATATAGGCCCGCTCGGCCAGGTAAGCGGGAGTGGAATCGAACTGCTCCACGCCGAGCTGATAGGGCGTGCGGTACTCGTTGAGGATATCGCCCAAACGCTCTACTTCACCCGTAGAAGAAGCGAAGAAAGCCACCTGGTTGCCGGTTTCCACCAGCGTGCGCGCCTCCGCAATGGCCACCCGCATGTTGCCCCGGAAGGCCAGCGACGGCCGGGTGGGAATATGCAGGTGGCTGCTCTGCGCATCGGGCGGGGTCCAGCCGATCTCCAGTTCCTTGAATTCCATGCGCGGCTGGGCCTGAATCTGCGCTTGCAGGTCCTCCCAGTGGAAGTAGATCCGCGCCGGGTCGTAAGCCGGGGAGCGGGGAATCTGGTCCAGCCGTTTCCAGAACCGCTCGGCGGCGCTCTGCACCTGCTCCGGCTCATCCCAGACCACCAGAGGCCGATCCAGCAAGGAGAACACCGACGAATGTCGTTGCCGGAGCATGGGAGCCACCAGTTCCCATCCCGGAAACGGGTCGCCCAGGGCCGGCAGATCGCGGCCGGGGATATCGGTATCACGCATCAGCTCGCCCAGGCGCAGCAGAAGCTGGCGCGATTTCTGATACTCCGTCAGCGGTAGTAGAGTGCAATCCTCGATTTTGAGCACCGACCGCTGCGATTCGACATCGAAGCGGCGGATGGATTCCACCTGGTCCCCGAACAGGTCGATGCGGACGGGCTTGGGCGATTCCGGCGAGAAGACATCCAGAATACCGCCACGGACCGAGTATTCGCCCACCATTTCGACCGGTTCGCGGCGCTCGTAACCCACGCTTTCCAGGTGGGCAATCACCTCATCCAGAGGGACTTCCTCGCCCACGCGCAGCTTCAGTGCAAGGTGCCGGTAGAAATCCCCCGGCTCGATGCGCAGCAGCGCTGAAGCCACCGGCAGGATGGTAATAGGCACCTTTTGAGTGGCCAGCCGCCACAAGCCGATGGCCCGCTCCTCAAGGATTTCGGCGTGCGGCGAAAGATTTTGCAGCGGCAGGACATCCAGCGCGGGCAGCAGTTGCGGGCCACCGTCGCGTTCATCGGCGGCCAGCAGTTTGTAGAACGTCTGGACGCCCTCAAACAGCGCCTCGGCCTGCTTGTTGCCATCCACTACAACGATCAGAGGATGGCCGGCAGATTGCCACAGCAGCACCGTATAGACCGCTTTGGCGGTAGTGGTCAACCCGGAGAGGGACGACCCGGTGCCCGTGGCCAGCCGGCGCAGGGCCTCTTGAAAGCTGGGGTGCTTCCCCAAATCCAGAAACAGGTCTCGGACGGCAGGATGTATCAAGGTTGCTTGGCGAGAAGTTCTACAAGGTTCGTTGTGGAATAGCCCGGCTCCAGGGGCAATGTGAGTACCTGGCCACCGGCGGCTTCCACTTCTTCCTTGCCGGCGATGAAATGGGACCAATCGGCGCCCTTCACCAGGACATCCGGCAAGACGGCGGCGATGAGTTCCCGCGGCGTATCTTCGTCGAAGATGGTGGTGGCATCGACAGCTTCCAGGGTCGAAGCCAGTTCGGCGCGCTCTTCTTCCGGCAGCAGCGGGCGCGAAGGTCCTTTGAACCGGCGCACGCTGGCATCCGAATTCAGCGCCAGGATGAGGACATCCCCCAGCGAGCGCGCCTGTTCGAGCAGCCGGATGTGCCCGGGATGGAGCAGATCATAGCAGCCGTTGGTGAAGACGACCCGCTTGCCTTGTTCGCGCCAGAGAGCGCGCTGCTGGAGCAATTCGGCGCGGCTGTAAAGGTGGCCCACGGTTTTCAGTGTATCAGCCTCGTAGCCCGCGCCAAGGCGGCCGGTGCGCCCAGTGTGACGGGGATTCGGCCCATCACTCGCTGCGCTCGCCGATTTCAGCTAATAAAATCTGCAACTCTGTTGATTTATCCGACAGCCCTTGCTTACAATGGAATTGCGATGCGGACGTTTTCTACAGCTTTCCTGGCGGCGTTGATGGTTATGGCGCTGTTCCTGGGGAACTGTTTTTCCTGCCCGCAGATGTTGCTCGCGCTGAACTCGCACCAGCCGGCGCACCGTTGTTGCCACCACAGCCAGAAGGCTTCCCAGGAATGCCAGACGCAGGTGCTGCAGCAGTTCGTGAAGAGTACGGCACGCCCCGTGGCGCCGTTGATGGCATCGGCCGCGCCGGTGGCTTCATTCCTGGCGCAAGCCGTCGCGCCAGCAGCGGGCATGGCGCCCGACGTTCTGTACGTCCCCCTCGACCGGCTCGCCCTCCACGCCAGCCTCCGCATCTAGCCCGGCAAGCTGGCGCGGCTTCCTGTGGTATTGGGCGAATCCCACGCCCTGGCTGGTTTCCACGAAGTGCACCGGGTTCAAGGAAGATCCACAGGCACGGCCGCGTCCGCGATTCGCGCCCCTGGCGATACGGCGCTCTCGCAGTATTGGCAGTTCCGGGCAGTTCCCGGTTCACATGTTTACATTCGAATCAACTCACAGGCGACGCGGCTCCAACCGCGTCTGGCTTACAATCGAAAGAACGATAGGAGAATCTAATGAAAAAGACGCTGTTTGTTTTCGCTGCTTCCGCGGCTTTGATGTTTGGCGCTCAATCCTTTACCGGCACGATTACCGACGATATGTGCGCCAAGGGCGACCACGCCGACATGAAGATGGGGTCGGACGCGAAATGCGTCACCGAATGCATCAAGACCATGGGCGGCAAATACGTACTGTACGACGGGAGCAAGACGTACTCCTTGAGCGACCAGAAAACGCCGGCTAAATTCGCCGCCAAGAAAGTGACCGTCACCGGCACGCTGGACGCCAAGACCAATACGATTAAGGTGGCCTCGATCGCAGCGGCGCAGTAGGGGCGACCGTTCAGCCAGGGCCCATTCACCGCGGAGACGCGGAGAGGGAGGAGGAAGCGCGGAGAAAGCTCTGGGAGTTTCTCCGCGGCTGCCTCCGCAGGACGGGGCTGGGGCGGATGGCGGGATGCGGCCGGAGTGAGGGCGACGTTTCCGGTTGGCTTGCCCAGGCGGCGCAATCTACCCGGGTTGGATGCGCGCGGTAAGGCGTGGCGTCTGCTATCTGTGTTGCAGGTGGGTAGGCGCCAAGCCGCCACAGACGTGGCACGCACCGCGTGGCGCTCCTTCGTCACACCTGCGGGCCGTAAATCGGGATGGCCGCGCCGGTGATCTGCGCGGCAGCGTCCGAGGCCAGGTGCACCAGCAGCGCGGCCACCTGCGCGGGCTGCACCCATTTGGATCGATCGGCATTCGGGTCACCGGCGCGATTCCCGGGCGTGTCCATGGTACCGGGCAGGACGGTGTTGGCCGAGATACCGCGGTCTTTGTTTTCCAGGGCGATGACGCGGACAAGCGCCACCAGAGCGGCTTTTGACGCGCTATACGCACCCACCATCGCGCCGGGTTCGACGCCCTGGCGGCTGGCCACCGCCAGAATCCGCCCGCTGCCCTGCTGGCGCATGTGCGGAAGCACCGCGCGCGCGACATAGAAGGCGGCGCGGTAGTTCAGATCGAGCATCTGCTCGATGGTGGCATCGTCGGTCTCTGCCACGCTTTGGCCGCCGGCGAAGCCGCCCATCACGTGCACCAGCGCGTCGATTCGTCCGAAGCGGCCCATCACGTCGGAAGCCAGCGCGCGCGCCGCGTCCGCATTCGAGAGTTCCAGCGCCATGGCAAGGAATTCCGGACGCTGGAAGTCCGCCTGCCGGATGGTGCGCGATACCCCGACCACGCGAGCGCCCGCCGCCAGAAACGCCTCGGTGACGACGCTGCCCAGGCCGCCCTTGGCGCCGGTGATTACGGTAACCTTTCCTTCCAGTGGCTGCATGCCGATCCCCCCGTTAAACTTCAGGATAAGGCAGGACGCGGTGGGCGGGACGCGGCGAACGCGAGATTGCGTGGCGACAGCCAGACTGCCCGCGGCAGCAGGCGCGCGCCGACACCTGATATACTCGACGTTCCCCTATGGCGAATCCGAAATACGCGGTTTCCGATAAGCCGGTGCCCGTGGCGGAACTGGTGGCTACGCTGAGCGACGGCACCAAGATCAAGCGCCGCATCCCGCGGATGCGCGCCTGTAATGAGAAAGACGAGAAAGGGAAGCTCTGCGCGGGCCATCTGAAACGGTGGTACTTCTTCGGCGACGAGTTCAAACAGAAATTCGGCGCGGACGCTGAAGTCTATCGCTGCGAGCACTGTAAAACCCTGTACCTGCCTAACGCCGAAGAGCCGCACCGCACCGGTACCCTAAGCTACTGAACGCTACGCCGGCGGCGCAGCACCCACGCTGCCCCGCGTCCCAGGCGCAGACCGCTTGCACTATAATCGCCCCATGGTGCGCTGGCTGCTTCTTCTGTGCTGTTTCCCGCTGCTTGCCCAGGACACGGAAATTCGGGCGATCCTCAAAAATACCGAGGTCGCCTGGAACCGCGGCGACCTGGCGGCGGTGGCGGCCTACTACGCGGACTCGCCGCAAACCACCTTCATCGGCCGCGAAGTGACCCGCGGCGGCACGCAGGCGATTCTGGAGCGCTACCGGCGGGCTTATCCGACGGCCGCGGCGCGCGGTGTGCTGACATTCTCCGAAATCGAGGTGCGCCCGCTGGCCGATGGCGTGGCTCTGGCTATCGGCAAATACTCGCTGAAGCGAACCGCCGCGGGAGGCGGGGATGCCACCGGCCGATTTACCCTGGTGCTGCGCCGCACCGGCGCCGGGTGGAAGATTATCCACGATCATTCGAGCGCCATCCAATGAGTGCCCCAAACGATGAGTGCCCCAAATCAAGGCGGGAAGCCCGGGCTGCTGACCGCGCCGCATCGCACGGCGTCCTGCCGCCGGCGGCGTGCCCATCTTCCCGTTGCCTACCCGGGCATGAACCCAGTGCCCACTCCGTCGCACGGGCTGCCATCGTGCCCGTCCCCCTGTTGCCCCGCGCCCAATCGGCCCATCCCCACAGCCCACCCCGCCCATTCCGTTGGTATGATCGGAAGCGGGAGGTTCTTGTGGCTGAAGATCTGAATCGCCGAAATTTTCTGAGGGCGGCCGCGCTGGCGGCTGGACCGGCCGTCATTACGGCGCGTGGCGCCAACGAGAAGATCAACATCGGTTGGATCGGTGTGGGCACGCGAGGCTATGCGGCTCTGGACTGGCTGCACACGGCCGCTCCCAATGACGTGAAGATCACAGCCATCTGCGATACCTACCAGGGCTACATCGCCCGCGCGTTGGACCGCATGGGGACCGTCTGGGCAACTAAGCCCACCACCTATGTGGACTACCACGACCTGCTGGCGGACAAATCCATCGACGCGGTTTATATCATGACGCCGGAGCACCTGCACCACGACATGACCATCGCCGCGCTCCGCGCCGGTAAGCACGTGTACATCGAAAAGCCGCTCGCCCATACCATCGAACAGGGCTTTGAGATGGTCAGCGAGTGGCAGAAGGCCGGTAAGATCGTGCAGGTGGGCACCCAGAACCGCAGTTCTTCGCTCTACAAGAAGGCCAAAGAGCTGATCCAGCAGGGCATGGTGGGCGACGTGCACTATGTGCGCGCCTTCTGGTATCGCAACGGGCTGCCCAACGAACCTTCCTGGCGCTACGTGATTCCGCCCGACGCCAACCCGCACAACACCGATTGGGAGCGCTTCCTGGGCACCGCGCCGCAGCGCCCCTGGGATCCGCACCGCTACTTCCAATGGCGCCTGTACTGGGATTATTCGGGCGGCATCTCCACGGACCTGCTGGTGCACCAGACCGATATCGTCAACTTCATGCTGGGCAAGACCGTGCCGCAGTCCTGCATGGCGTCCGGCGGCATCTATCGCTGGACCGGCAAGGGCGACGACCGCGATGTGCCCGATTGCCTCTCCGCCGTGTACGACTATTCCGACAAGCTGCAGATCAACTACAGTTGCTATCTGGGCAACGAGTTCTTCGGATATGGCGAAGAGATTTGCGGCAACGAAGGCACCATCCGGGTGATGAACCGGCAGGACCTCTATTTCGAGCACGAAACCTACAATTCGCGGCGTCCGGGCGCGGCCGACCGTGCGCCGGCCAACATCCAGGCGCGCGCGGCCATCCACCTGAACGGCCGGGCGGATTTCAACGAGAGCGACGGCGCCATCAACCATTTCCGCAATTTCATCCAGTCGGTGAAGGGCAACGAAACCATCGTCGCGCCCCCGCCCGTGGGGCAGCAGGCCGCCATCTCGGGCCACATGGCCACGCTGTCGTACAAGAACCAGAAGAAGATTGTCTGGGACGACGCAGCCAACACGTACCACTTCGTCTAGCGCGGCGCTACAGACACTATGGCCGCCGTTGCCGCATCCGCCCCGCCTCCGCTGGCGCGGCTCTCTTCCCGCTGGATCATCGGCCGGGGCGTGGACCTGTGGCTGGTGATTGGCAGCGCCGGCGCCGGTTACCTCTACTTATTGCTCTACACGGTGTGCCAGGTGCCCATCGGCATGCTGTGGTGGTTCTGGTCGGTGGGGTTTGATGGCACCCACATCTTCGCCACTGCCTCGCGCACCTATTTCGATAGCGAGGCGCGCCGCCGCCACAGGGGCCTGCTGTTCGGCAGCCTGCTGTTCTTTTTCGCCCTCGGTCCGGCCATGGTGCTGGCCGGATGGAAGGGCTGGCTGTATCTGCTGGTGGGCGTCTGGGCCTACTATCACGTCATCCGCCAGCACTACGGCTTCATGGTCCTGTACAAGGTGAAGAACCGCGACCTGCGCCCGGCGGACAACCTGCTGGACCGCGTGTTCCTGGGCGTGATGTTGGTGGCGCCGCCCTTTCACCGGTTCTTCATTCACCACCCCGAAGAGTTGGGCCTGCCATTTTCCTTCCCGCACGCGGAGCTTCCGCTGATGCTGCTGGTGGCAGCCACGGGTTTGGTCTACCTGGGGCGGCAGTGGATGCGCTATCGCTCTGGAGAGCCGCTGAATTTACCGAAGTACCTGCTGTTTGCGGCAGTGGTGCCGCTGCACTGGCTCACCTTCGCGTTCATGAGCTGGAAGGCGGCCGTGCCCACGGTGACCATCGTGCACAACCTGCAATACCACGCCATCGTCTGGTTTCACAACCGCAACCGCTACGGCGATGCCGAAAGCGCGCAGCGCAATGGCCGCATTCCGGCGGCGGTGAGCAAGAGCCTGGCGGCGTATGCTGTAATCGGTCTGGCGTTCAGCGCGCTGTACCGCATTCCGGGGTTCCAGTTGGGCAATGTCTCGGACCTGGCGTTCGGTTTCTTCTGCGGGTTCGGCCTCACCCACTACTACCTGGATAGCCGCATCTGGCGCGTACGGCACGATCCGGGTTTGCGCCAGGCGCTGCAAATGGCGTAGGGCGCGTCCGGGGCGCGGGAGCCGCCGGTTCAATCTTTCGGCACCACCAGCACCACGTTCGCGCAGCCCTTCTCGTCCACATCCACTTCCTGCGGCCCCGCCAGCTTCTTCACCTTGCCCGGGTACCCTTTTTCATACACCGAGACCCGGTACGTCCCCTTGGCCAATCCATCGAAGAGAAACCGGCCGCCGCTATCGGCGACGGTGTAACGGGCGCCGCTCTTGGAGAGCAGTTCCACCACCGTTTCGGGCGCGGGCGAGGCAATGCTCTCGGCATCGCGGTTCGGGTCCACATCCCGTTGGTACAGTGGATTGGAGGTCACGAATCCTTCCAGCCGCCCGGCGTCGTCGTTGTCGCGATAGAAGAACAGGTAGGCCAGGTCCGCGCCGGCGTCGGTGAGGCGCTCGGTGCGCGAGCACCGGTCGGTTTCAATCTTCCCGGATTCTTCGTCGTCATCGGCGTAAACCAGGTACGTCTCGCCCACCTGGAAATCCACGCCGCAATCGTCGAAGCTGGTCCACACGTCCACCGTGTCGTCTTCGTCCTCATCGCCGCGGAACGCCGATTTCACCTTGAAGCGCGCCCGGCGCCCCTGGCTGAGAATGGAGTAGAACAACGACACGACCTCGCCCGAGGTCTTGCTGACATCGAGCTGGCTCCGGTAATAGTCCGGGAGATCGGGGAACAGCTTTTGCAGGCTCTGTTTGAGCTGGGGCACTCCCCCAGCCGGCTCATCCCGCATAGCCTGGCTCTGCTGGTTGAGCATTAGAAGCGAAGGCCGCTGCGCGATGCTCCAGGGGTCCAGAAACGCCGGTTCCACCGATTCCACGGTGCCGACGAAAACCACCTCGCTCGAAGCCGTTGCGTGGCACGCGGACTGCTCCACAGCGCACTTGCAGGCGAACACCGGGCCGGGCAGGCAGAACAGCCAGAAAAGCAGCGCGCCCCTCATCGCTTCATCGTAGCACCCGCCTGCGATTACACTGTTCGCATGACGTGTTCCCTGCTTGCGAAGCGCCGGGCGCTCCTGCTGGCCGCGTTGTTGCTGGCGCCGGCGCTCGCACCCGCGGCCGGTCCGGTGCGGCTGATTTTCGACACCGACATGGGCAACGACGTGGATGATGCCTTGGCCCTGGCCATGATTCACGCCTTCCAAAGCCGCGGCGAGGCCCAACTGCTGGCCGTGACGGTGACCAAGGACAGCCGCTCGGCAGCGCCTTTCGTGGACCTGGTCAACACCTTCTACGGCCGTCCCGAAATTCCGGTAGGCGTGGTCAAGAACGGCAAGACGCCCAACGATACGCCTATGATCCGCATTCCCTCTGAGCGGCGTACGGCATCGGGAGCTTACGTCTATCCGCACAAGCTGACCGATGGCGCCCAGGCGCCTGACGCCGTAGCGGTGCTGCGCCGGACGCTGGCCGCCCAGCCCGATGGCAGCGTCACCATGGTGCAGGTGGGCTTCAGCACCAACCTGGCGCGCATGCTGGATTCCGCGCCGGATGCCGCCAGTCCCTTGCCCGGCGCGCAACTGGTGGCCCGCAAGGTGCGCCTGCTCAGCGCCATGGCCGGCCATTTCCCGATCGGCCAACCGGAGTTCAACGTGGATACCGATATTCCCTCCGCGCGCAAGGTGTTCGCCGAATGGCCCTCGCCGATGATCTTCAGCGGCTTCGAGGTGGGTGAGGCGTTGCGGTTCCCGGCCGCCTGCATCGAGCACGACTTCTCCTGGGCGCCGGATCACCCGGTAGCGGAGGCCTATCGCACCTACATGCGCATGCCCTATGACCGCCCCACCTGGGACCTGACTGCGGTGCTCTATGCGGTGCGCCCCGGTCGCGGTTATTTTGCGCTGTCCCCTGAGGGCCGAGTAGCAGTGGATGAGAAGGGCCAGACCCACTTCACCGCCGCGCTGGGCGGCAAGCGCCGTTACCTGATTCTGGAAGACGCCCAGAAGGCCCGCACGCTGGAGGCGTTAATGCTGCTGGCCAGCCAGCCGCGCGAGCGCAAGTAGGCGCGCCCGCGCGAGACGGCTAAGACGGATGGATTAGAGGAATCGCCTCCCGGCGAGCGCGGCGGTAAATCCGAAAGCCGGCCACATCCGTGGTAATCACCGGGTACCGCGGATAGAATTCGCTGAGACGAATCAGGCAAAGGTCCGCCAAATCCGGCTTGCGATCGGCATAGCGTTCCGCCAACTTGCACCATCGCCAGAACCAGGTGATGATGGTCTTTCCGGTTCCCGAAGGCCGCCAGAAAACCAGTATCTGCAATGGCCTTCATTTACGGGAGAAGCCCTTGCGCGTCGAGAGGTCGCTCGGTCCGGAAACCGCGCCAGCCAGGCGAAGGAAGGGGCGAACGGCGGATTTCCACGCTCGCTCCAGTTCCTCTCGCACGATGCGCCCCTTAGACAAGCCCGTTTTGCTGGCGGCAGAACTGCCTGCCGCTCTCCACCGCCGCCAGCCGCTCAAAGCACCCGCTCCGCCACCAGCCCCAGCAGCGCCAGCAGCGCGCACAGCGCCGGAAACCAGTCGCCCAACCGCGTGTAGACGGTCTTCTGCGCAATGTAGCTGAAGCCCGTGTACGAGGTGGCCTCGGTGTAGAGCGGCAGCGTTCCGCGCAGGCGGCCGGCCGAATCGATGGTGGCGGTGATGCCGTCGTTGGTAGCGCGCAGAATCCAGCGGCGGTTCTCGGCGGCGCGCATGCGCACGATCTCCAGGTGCTGGCGGCGCGCGGCGCTCTTGCCGAACCAGCCGTCATTCGAAAGATTGAACAGCACTTCCGCGCCGTCGTTCGCGAATTTGCGCACGAAATTCGGGAACACCGATTCGTAGCAGATGAACGTGCCCAGCTTATGGCTGCCCACGGGCGACACCACCACGCTGTGTCCGGCTTCGAAATCGCCGGCCTCCTGGGAAATCTTTTGGGTCAGCCAGCGGAACGGCGCGGGCACAAACTCCCCGAAGGGCACCAGGTTCACCTTGTCGTAGCGGCTCACCGCCACGCCCTCGGGCGAAATCAAGGTGGCCGAATTCAGCGGCGCTCCATCGGGTGCGTGCGCCACGACCCCCAGCAGCAGCCAGACATGGGCGGTGCGGGCCAGGGTGTCGGCGTAGTCGCGGAAGTGAGGGTCCTCGTAGTAATAAAAGGGTCCGGGGTCCTCGGGCCAAGCCACAATGGAGGGCGGATGCGCGCGCTCCTCCAGCACGCCCTGCAGGCTCTGCACCACCTGCTGGCGCTCGAAGCGGTTGAGCGAATCGGGCGTCCAGTCCTCGGTCACGGGGATATTGGGCTGCACCAGTAAGGCGCTGTCGGCGCCGCGTTCCGCCGGAGGCAGCGCCGGCAACAGCACCAGCGGCAGCAGCAGCCCCAGCCACGCCAATTCCACCCGCGGCCGCCGCAGGATGGCCAGCGCCAGCGCCGCCGCGAGCAGGGCGAATACGAACGACAGCCCGTACACGCCTGTGAACGGCGCCAGCCGCAGCGGAACGCTCATATCGATTCCGGCATTGCCCAGCGCCAGCCAGGCGAAGCCCAGCGACCCGTGCGTCACTTCGATGGCCACCCACAAGGCGGCCACCGCCGGCGCGGCCCACCAGCGGCGCATCAGAATGCCCGCCAACAGCGCGAATACGCCCATGTGCAGGGCCTTGGCCAGGCAAAACAGCAGGAACACCGCCCAGCCCTCCACCTCGCCCATGCCGCCGTACGCCGAGAGCACAAACTGAATCCAATAGCAGACCCCGAACCAGTAAACGATGCCCGCCGTCCATCCCATCAGGAAACGGCGCCACGGGCGGTCTTCGCGCGCCACCGCCACCAGCATGGGAGCCAGCGCCACCGGCGCCAGCCAGGCAATCTGGAACCTGGGGTAAATCAGGATCAGGAGCACCGCCGAAACGAGCGGCAGCGTCCAGTTCAGCACGACCCCCGCCGCGCGGCGTCGCCCAGGGCGTCCTCCGCGTCACGGCTGACGGCATCCGCCATATAAGAGCTGCGCACCAGCGGCCCGCTGAACACCGCCTTGAAACCCAGCGCCAGGCCGTGGCTGCGGTATTCCGCAAATCGCTCCGGCGTCACGTACTCCACCACCGCCAGGTTACGCCGCGTGGGCTGCAAATACTGGCCGATGGTGGCCACGTCGGTTTCCGCCGCGCGCAGATCGGCCAGCAGGGTGCGCACTTCTTCGGGCGTCTCGCCCAGCCCCACCATGAAGCCGGATTTGGTCAGCGCCGGCGAGTATCGGCGGGCGAACCGCAGAACCGCCAGCGACTGCCGGTAATCCGCCTGTGGGCGCACCCTGCGGTAGAGCCGCGCGACCGTCTCCATGTTGTGATTGAACACGTGCGGCCCGGCATCCAGCACGCGCGCCACGGCGTCCAGGTCGCCGCAGAAATCCGGGGTCAAGACCTCCACGCGAGCCTCGGGCAGCGCCTGCCGCACCTCCCGGACGGTTTCCGCAAAGTGGCGCGAGCCGCCGTCCGCCAGGTCGTCGCGGTTCACGCTGGTGATCACCACGTAGCGCAGCCGCATTTGGGCCGCCATGCGCGCCACGTTGGCCGGCTCGGCCGCGTCCAGCCGCATATCGTGCCTTTCGGGATTGCCTTTGGGCACCGAGCAGAAGCCGCAGCCACGCGTGCAGCGGTTGCCCAGAATCATGAAGGTGGCCGCGCCCCTGTGGAAGCATTCGTGGATATTGGGGCAGCGCGCCGATTCGCACACGGTGTGCAGATTCAGGTCCCGCAGCCCCTGCTTCAGGCGGTGGAGCGAATCGAAATGCACCCGCCCCTTGCGGGCCCAATCGGGCAGGCGCGGCGCAGCCGGGCGCCCCGCCGCGATCGCGGTGTTTCCGATTTGCACCAGCGGCTCGCTCACGCTATTTGCGCACCGGTTGGAAGCCGGCCTTCTCCAGCGCGGTCTTGGCGCGTCCCATGGCCGCCGTATCGGTATAAGGGCCCACCAGCACGCGGGTGAGGTTGTTGGGGCCAGGGCTGAGCGCCGCGGGGAATCCTTTGTCTTTGAGCGTCTGTACCAGGTCGCGGGCGGATTCCTGGTTCACCGTGGCCAGCACCTGCCAGCAGGTGCCAGGAGGGGCATCCGCGGGTGACACTGCCGCTGGCGCGGGCGGCGGAGTGGCGGGTGGCGCGGCCTCCTGCGCCGGCTGGGTGGTGGGCTGCGGCGGCGGAGCGGTGGCGGCAGAGCCGGTACTGCCCGGATCGCCTGCCCCTGCCGGCGTGGCGGGCGTTTCGGTCTGCGCGACCGGCGGGCTGGCCACCGGCACCGCTGGCGAAGCCGGCTGCGGCCGGGCGTCCTGCGCCACGCCCGCCTGTGCCGGCTGATCCGCCGCCAGTTTGGCCGTGCGCGGAGAGTTCTGCCCCACCACGTATCCCATGGCGAAGGCCACCGTGCACAAAACTACCACGATGAAAAAACCGCTCAAAAGCTGCTTGTTGCCAACTACCAGTTCGTATTCGCCAGTCTCGTTGTTGCGCATATCCTACGGCTTGGGGGCGTCCTGCGGCGCGCCATTCCCATAGCGATCCAAAACGCGCCCTAACTGTGTAATTATATCGATTGGCAAAGGGAACACGATGGTGGTATTTTTGTCGACCCCGATATCCAGCAGCGTCTGCAGATAGCGGAGTTGCAAGGCGGCCGGCTGCTTCTGGATCACCTCCGCGGCCATGGCGAGTTTCTCGGCCGCGGTGTATTCGCCCTCCGCGTTGATGATCTTGGCACGCCGCTCGCGCTCCGCCTCGGCCTGCCGGGCGATGGCGCGAATCATTTGCTCGGCCAGCTCCACCTGCTTCACCTCTACCATGGTCACCTTCACGCCCCATGGCGAGGTGTGCTGGTCCAGAATCGACTGCAGCCGTACGTTGACCTTCTCGCGCTGGCTGAGCAGTTCGTCCAGCTCCACCTCTCCCAGTACGCTGCGCAGCGTGGTTTGCGCAAGCTGCGAGGTGGCGTACAGGAAATTGGTGACCTCCAGCACCGCCAGGCGCGGGTCGATCACCCGGAAGTAGATCACCGCATTCACCTTCACCGTCACGTTGTCGCGCGTTACCACGTCCTGCCCCGGCACCTCCAGGGTGTCGATGCGCAGCGAAACCCGCACGATCCGGTCAATGGGCGCGAATACCAGGATCACGCCCGGCCCCTTGGGTTGCGAAAGCACGCGGCCCAGGCGGAAAATCACGCCGCGCTCGTACTCGCGCAGGATCTTAATCGAGCTCATCAGGTAGAGCAACACGATCACGATCACCACTCCGATCAGTGTGCTCGAGTCCAGTAAACCAGTCTGTTCGCCCATTTCAGCCTCCAGTGTGTGGACCAATCGCTTCCACGGTTAGCGTAAGCCGGTCGATGGCCGTCACTCGCACGGGCGCGCCCAGCGGCACCCGGACGCCTTCCGGAGTGCCCGCGGGAGTGCCGCCGGGAACCTGCGCCACCGCATTCCAGTATTCCCCATGTACGAACACTTTGCCCGAGGGCGCCAGTTCGGTGACTGCCGACCCGGTCTGCCCGATCATGCCCTCCGGGCCGGTTTGGGACTTATTCCGCCGCGCCTTCACCACCAACGAAAGCAACACGGCGGTAATCAGCGAAAACGGCAGCGCCACCGCAATGGCCGTAGCCCAATGGATGCGCATCTCCGGCAGCGGGCTGTCTACCAGCATCACTGCGCCCAGCACCATGGACACCGTACCTCCAATCGCCAGCACGCCGTGGGCGCCCAGCTTGGCTTCCAGCGCGAACAGCGCAAACGCCAGGATCAGCAGAGCCGCTCCCAGCCAGTCGATGGGCAGCACCGAGAGCGCCGACAGCCCCAACAGGACCATAATCGCCCCGATCACCCCGGGGGCAATCATGCCGGGCGTCGAAAACTCCACATAAATCGCCAAAGCCCCGATCACCAGCAGGATCAGCGCAATGTTGGGATCGGCAATCGCCGAAACAATTCGCTCGCGCAGCGTTTCCCGGTATTGCTCCTCGACTGCGCCGGCCGTGTGCAGGGTTACCTTGGTCCCGTCGAAGCGCGTCACCGTGCGCCCATCGAGCGCCGCCAGAAGCGCGGCATCGTTAGGCTCGACCAGGTCGATGAGGTGCTGGTCGAGGGCCTCCCGCTCGGTGAACGATTTGCTTTCCCGCACGGCGGTCTCCGCCAGCGCGCTGTTGCGCCCGCGGGCCGTGCAAATGCTGCGCATGTAAGCGGTCGCGTCGTTCAGCACCTTTTGCATCATCACCGCGTCCATTTCACCGGTGAGGGCCACCGGATGGGCGGCGCCGGTGTTGGTGCCCGGGGCCATGGCCGCCACGTCGCCGGATTCCAGAATGAAGAAGCCCGCCGAGGCCGCGCGTCCGCCGCTGGGAGCGACGTAAGTCACCACCGGAATCGGGGATGCCAGGATCTTTTCGATGGTCTCGCGCATGGCGTCCATCAGGCCGCCCGGCGTATTCAGGCGGACCAGCACGAGCGCGGCGTTTTCCGCGCGGGCCTGGGCGATGGCTCCACTCACGATCTCCGTGGTGACAGGGTGTATCACCCCGTCCAGATCGACCACAACTACCTTGGGCGCAGGCGAGGCCGCGGCCTGCGCCACAGCCGCCAGCGCGGCCGCCAGAATCGCACTTATCCGCAATCTATCCTCACTATACACCTACCCGGACAGC
>DATJRE010000011.1:0-3267 GCA_035505095.1 Bryobacteraceae bacterium
CGGAACTGGACGCTTTGGGCGTGCCCACCACGGGAACCTCGAATTCCGGCGGCTCGACCGCGACGGCCGGAGATCTGGTGTTTATCGCCGCGACCGTGGACAAGAAATTCCGGGCCTTCGATTCCCGCACCGGGAAGGTGCTGTGGGAGACCACCCTAAATTCCAACGGCACCACCATCCCGGTTACTTATCTGGGCAAGGACGGCAAACAGTACGTGGCGGTGATGGCGAGCGGTTCCGGAGGCCGCAACCCCGAGCACCCGCGACTGTATGTTTTCGGGCTGGGGCAGGACCGCTCGAAACAAGGCAGCAACAATGAATAACAGGATGGATCGGCGATCGTTTCTGGGGGGATTTGGCCTGAGCCTGGGCATCGCCTCTCAATCCGCGCCGCTGCTTTCGGGCGCGCCGGCCCGCAGGCTGAAGATCGGGCATACCGGGATCACCTGGCGCGAACCTCCGGAGGCGATCCACGATATCGCCGCACTCGGCTACAGGGGTTATGAGACGTTCGGCGACGTACTCGAAACGTGGGACCAAAAGGGCCTCCGGGAGATGCTCGACGCGGCCAATCTGCCGTTGATTTCGGCATACTGCGGCGTGAATCTGACCGATCCGGCGAAGCGTAAGGATGAGGTGGCCAAAATCGTCCGCTGGGCGGGAATCGTGAAGAAATACGGCGGCACGACGGCTGTGGTGGGGCCGAATGGCGTCAAACGCCCGGCTTACGATTTCAATGCCAGCAAGGCGGATATCGTGGCGTCCCTGAATGAGATCGGCCGCGCGCTCACCGACATGGGCATGATCGGCGCACTGCACCAGCACACCGGCACCTGCATCGAATACCGGGACGAAGTGTACGCGGTTCTCGACTCGATGGACACGAAATATATTTTCTTTGGCCCGGATGTGGGCCAGTTGGCCAAAGGAGGCTCCGATCCGGTCAAAGTGGTGAAGGATTTTCTCCCCTTGATCCGCCACGTCCATTTGAAGGATTGGGATGGCGGCCCGAACTGGCAACAGTATTGTCCGCTGGGCAAGGGGAAAGTGGACCTGCCAGCCATCCTGGATCTGCTGGAGACGGCCAAGGCGATGAAAATTATTATGGTGGAGTTGGATTCGAGCCGTAACCCTCCGATGACTCCTTTCGAGACCGCGGCTACCAGCAAGGCTTATCTTCAGCAGATGGGGTACAGGTTCGCGGTCGCCAGGAATGCGAAGGGCTGAATAGCCAATTGCGCTATAGAGCCGCTCTGCTGTTAACGGTTCCGTAACGTTGGAAACGGTAGCTACGGGGGAGTATCTGCGGTATTCCCCCTACCCGGCAGCTTCCGTTTGGGTGGAGAATGAATTTGCCGGAGTTCTTCTTGCGTCGCCGCACGCCACACCTCCGCGCGGAGGCTCTGTGGCGATGCCTCTGCGCCAGATCTTTCACAACCCCGGAGAGTCGAGGAACCATGGGAAATCAAGAGCTGCACCGTCCTTTGCATGCGACGCGCTGGGGCCGCATTTTGCTTTTGGGGGCGTTGGCCTGCGCCTGCGCCACCGCAGCCGACGTGGTGGATGCCTCCACCGTGCAGGGCAAGGTGCTGATGGGATATCAGGGCTGGTTCGATTGCCCGGGGGACGGCGCGCCGGGCAACAACTGGCGCACGTGGTCGCGCGGGGTGCCCGCCGCCGACACTTTGACAATCGATATTTACCCGGACTTGCGGGAGCTGGGCGCCGACGAACGCTGCACAGTTCCCGGTATGACCATCGGCGGAAAACCGGCGTACCTATACTCGGCGTATAACCCGAAGACCGTGGCGCGGCATTTTCTCTGGATGAAGCAATATGGGCTGGACGGGGTGCTGGTACAGCGCTTCGTGGGGAGCATCGCGGGCAAGCGAGCGAGCGGCGACGTGGTATTGAAAAACGTGATCGCCGGGGCCAGGCAGTACGGGCGCGTGTTCGCTATCGAGTACGACATCACCGGCGGAAACCCAGCCACGTTTGCCCAAACTCTCGAAGCCGACTGGAAGTACCTGGTGGACGACCTGAAAGTGACCTCGCTTCCGAATTACCTGCACCAGAACGGCAAACCGGTGCTCTCCATTTGGGGGATCGGCGAAGAAGAGGACCGGCATGTGCCGAAGGACCCGGCAGTCGCCAAAGAGTTGATCGAATGGTTCAAATCCAAAGCGCCGGCCCAATACCAGGTGACCTATATGGGCGGCACACCGTCGCACTGGAGAACTCTGACGGTGGAGACACGCAAAGACCCGGCATGGGCGGGCGTGTTCCAGAGTATGGACATCATCCAGCCCTGGAGTGTAGGCCGGTACGCCAACAAAGCGGCCGCGGACCAGTGGAAGGACACCATGATTTTGCCCGACCTGGCGCTGACCGCCAAGAATCGTCAAGGCTATATGCCGGTGGTGTACCCCGGATTTTCGTGGCACAACCTGAAAAAAGATGCGCCGCCCAACCGGATTCCGCGGGACGGCGGCGAATTTCTCTGGCGGCAGGCGTACAACGCCAAGGTGGCGGGCGCCACCATGCTGAAGATTGCCATGTTCGACGAAGTCAACGAGGGAACGGCAATATTGAAGGCCGCCGCGCGGAGGCAGGATGCGCCGGATCAGGGCTATTGGCTGACGCTGGATGCAGACGGGAAGAAACTGCCCAGCGACTGGTACCTGCGAGTGGCGGGGGAAATCACCCGCATGTTCCACGGGGAGATCAAGCCGAGCGCCACCATGCCGGCCCATCCGGGGCCTCCCTGGAAGTAGCGCTTTGAAGAGGGATGGTGACATGAAAGAGGACACTCGAATTCCGCTGCCCGTGTTGGCGGCGTCATTCGTGATTCTGCTATGGAGCGCCGGGGGGCAAGCCGGACAACCGAAGGAGCCGGTCGATTACGTCAACCCGAACATCGGCGGCATCGGCCACCTGCTCCGGGCGACCGAGCCGGCCGTCCAGTATCCGTACGGCATGATGCGGATCGCGCCATTGACCACGCCTGGGATTACGGACCGGTACCTGGCGGATGACATATACGGCTTCCCGACGGGAGGTGTGATCCTGATGCCGGAAGCCGGCACGCCACAGACTGCTGCGGCACAGTATGCGGCTGGGTACGATCACGACCTGGAGACGGCCACACCCTACTACTACGCAGTCACGCTTACAAAGAACGACCACGACATCCGCGTGGAATACACGGTGAGCCAGCACGCCGCCTTCTACCGCCTGGCCTTTCCGGAGGGCGTCCCGGCACACCTT
>DATJRE010000012.1:0-3894 GCA_035505095.1 Bryobacteraceae bacterium
GGCTTCACCGCGTGCACCGGCCCGAAGGTCTGAATAGTATTGCGGCGCACAAATTCATCCACCTCGCGAATCTCTTCGTCGCTCAAGCCCGAGTAGGCCTTGGCGAAGGGAACCAGTTTGCCTTGCTCCCATATGCCGAAGGTATAGTCCGTAAACAGGCTGGCCCGCCGGCCGCTTCCCGGTTGCGCGTAGATGAGAACCGCATCCACCGAATACGGGTCGATCTTCCACTTCCACCAGTCGCCGCGCCGCCGTCCCACGCGATACGGCGAGCCGCGCCGCTTGAGCATGAAGCCTTCCACCTTGCGGGCGCGCGATTCGCCCCGCAGCGTCCGCAACTCCTTCCAGGTGCCCGCCTCTACCAGCGGCGAAAGCACCAGACTGTTCGAAGCCGGCGCCAGCTTTTCCAGGTGCGCCCGCCGCCATTCCAGGGGTTGCTCGCGCACGTCCTGGCCGCCCCATTCCAGCAGGTCGAAGGCCATCAGCACCACCGGCACATCCGCCAGAATGCGCGCCCCCAGCACCTTGCGTCCGATGCGCCGCTGCATCTGCGCAAACGGCAGCGGCGCGCCATCCTTCCACGGCAGCACTTCGCCATCGATGGCTGTGCCCTCCGGCAGCCCCGCCGCCATGGCCTCCAGTTCGGGGAAGCGGCCGTTCATCAGATCCTCGCCCCGCGACCATAGGAAAACCTTCCCCTGCCTGCGCAGCAACTGCGCCCGGATGCCGTCCCACTTCCATTCCACCTGCCAACCGGCGGGCTCGCCCAATTCCTCTACTTCCCCCTCTAACGGATACGCCAGAAAGAAGGGATAAGGACGCGAAATATCGGCTGCGGCGATTTCCGGCGCCACCAACTGCTGCCAGAACTCCGCGGAAGGCTGCCAATCGCCCATCAGCCGGTGAGAGACGGTTTCGGCCGGGAAGCCGCTGAACGCCGCAATGGCACGCACCACCAGGTTCTGTGAAACCCCCACGCGAAATTCGCCGGTGATTAGCTTGTTCCAGGCGAAGCGCTGGGCCTCGTCCATTTCGCGCCATGCCGCCACCAGCCGCGCGCGCCGCAGGGCATCGTCGGCCGTGGCCAGCGGCAGCAGCCGCGATTCCACCCAGTAGTGCAGCGGTAGGTCCGTGCCGCCACCCGCCATGCCTTCTTGGGGCGCATGAGCCGGCAGCAGCAACGCAATGGTCTCGGCGAAATCGCCCACCGCGTGATAGCAATCCGCGAACAGCCACTCCGGAACATCTGCTTCGGCCATGGCCCACTCTGCCAGCTTGCGCGATTCCAGCAACCGCTTCGGCCGCCGCCCGATCAGAAAGTGCACCGCCCAGGCCGCATCTTCAGGCGGCGCCTTGCGGAAGTATTCGCTGAGCGCCGCGATTTTGGCGCTGGTCTTGGTGGTCTCATCGAGCGCCTGGTACAGTTCCGCGAAGGCCTTCATGCCTCATCCTCCGCGTAATGCGCCTCAATCGCCACCGCCGCGCGGCCGTGCTCGGCCAGCCAGCGCACCAGCGGCGATGTCTGGCCGTGCGTCACCCAGATGGTCTCGGCGCGCGTCCCCTCGATGGTCGCCAGCAGCCCCGGCCAATCGGCGTGGCTTGAAAGCACGAAACCCCGGTCCAGCGTGCGCCGCCGCCGCGGCCCGCGGATGCGCATCCATCCCGAAGCCATGGCGTGCGAGGCATGCGCCCACGGCCGCAGCCAGGTATCGCCATGGGCCGCGGGCGGCGCCAGCACTAGCTCCGCATTGCCGCTGCCTTCCTCCGCGGCGGCTGCCAGCCGGACTCCCTGGGCGCGGTAGTGCCGGCTGAAGCGTTCGATTTCCGGATGCACCACTATCGGCCCGATCGACCCATCCAACGTAGCCAGGAGCCGCTGCGCCATGCCCGGCGCCTGGGCATACAGCACGCTGGCCCGGCCTGCCTCGCGATTGCCGCGCCACCAGGCGTGGATGGAGGCCAGCACTTCGGCCTCCGCCGGCCAGCGGAAGATGGGCAGCCCGAAATTCGCTTCGGTTACGAAGGTGTGGCAGACCACCGGCTCGAACGCCGCGCAGGTGGAGTCGGCCGCCAGTTGGTAATCGCCCGAGACCACCCATACCTCGCCGCCTTGTTCCACGCGCACCTGCGCCGATCCCAGAATGTGTCCCGCCGGGTGTAGCGAAACGCGCGCATCGCCGATGGTCAGTGGTTGGCCGTAATCCAGCGTTTGCACCGCCGCCTCCGGCCCCAGCCATTCACCGAGCAGCGCCGTACCGCTCGCGGCCGTCAGATAGCGGTGCGATCCGCGCTGTGCGCGATCCGCGTGCGCATGCGTGATTACCGCGCGATCCACCGGCGCCCACGGGTCGATGTAAAAGTCTCCTGCCGCGCAGTAAATGCCGTCCGGACGTAGTTCGAGGAGCGGCACGGCCTATTGCGGCCCAGGCGCATCCCACACTCCCGCCGGTAACCGGCCGGCGGCAATCTTCGCGGGACGCACCATACAGCCATCATACCCGCCGGCCGCCGGCCCCACGGTCCGGCCGGCGCCACAGCCATGGCGGCGGCCTGCCCTACTCGATGCGCACCAGCGGTTCCGGCGCGCCGCCATTGGCCGCGGCGGCGGCAGCCTCTTCGGGCGTAAACGCCTCCACTTTAGCCGAAATGTTCATCGAGCAGAACTTCGGCCCGCACATGGAGCAGAAGTGCGCGTCCTTGAAGCCATCATCGGGTAGCGTCTCGTCGTGCATGGCGCGCGCTGTTTCGGGGTCCAGCGAGAGGTCGAACTGGCGGTTCCAGTCGAAACGGTAGCGCGCCCGCGAAAGATCGTCGTCGCGGTCGCGGGCCCCGGGACGATGGCGGGCCACATCGGCGGCGTGCGCCGCAATCTTGTACGCGATGATGCCGGCCTTCACATCCTCACGGTTGGGCAGCCCCAGGTGCTCTTTGGGAGTCACGTAGCAGAGCATCGAAGCGCCGTACCAGCCGATCATGGCCGCGCCAATTGCCGAGGTGATGTGGTCGTAGCCCGGCGCGATATCCGTCACCAGCGGTCCCAGGGTGTAGAAAGGCGCTTCGTAGCACATCTCCTCTTCCTTGCGCACCTGTAGCTCGATCTGGTCCATGGGGATGTGGCCGGGGCCTTCGATCATCACCTGCACGTCGTACTCCCAGGCCTTTTTGGTCAACTCGCCCAGGGTCTTCAGCTCGGCGAATTGGGCTTCGTCGCTGGCGTCCGCCACACTGCCGGGCCGCAGGCCATCGCCCAACGAAAACGTGACGTCGTGCTTCTGGAAGATTTTGCAGATGTCCTCGAAGCACTCGTAGAGCATATTCTGCCGGTGGTTCTTGACCATCCACTCGGCCAGAATGGAGCCGCCGCGGCTGACGATGCCGGTAACCCGCCGCGTGGTCAGCGGAATGTACTGCACCAGCACGCCCGCGTGGATGGTCATGTAGTCCACCCCCTGCTCGGCCTGCTCTTCGATCACGTCCAGCATCACCCGGGCGCTCAGGTCCTCCACCCGGCGGACCCGCGAGAGGGCTTCGTAGATGGGCACCGTACCGATGGGCACCGGCGACGCCGCCAGGATGGCCTTACGGATGGCTGGAATGTCGCCGCCGGTCGAAAGATCCATCACCGTATCGGCGCCGTATTTCACCGAGTAGCGGAGCTTCTCCAGTTCCTCCTCGATGTTCGATGTGACTGCGGAATTCCCGATATTGGAATTAATCTTGCACTTCGAGGCGACCCCGATGCACATCGGTTCCAGGTTGGTGTGATGAATGTTGGCCGGAATGATCATCCGGCCGCGGGCCACTTCCGCGCGGACCAGCTCCGGCGAGAGACGCTCGCGCTGGGCGATGTACTGCATCTCCTCGGTGACCACGCCCTGGCGGGCATAGTGCAAC
>DATJRE010000013.1:0-7556 GCA_035505095.1 Bryobacteraceae bacterium
GATGATGGGCGATTGTATCCGGTTCCGCCGCGATTCAACTCTCGCACCAGGCCAGTGTGGCTCCGGGTAGAGAGGATGTTCACGACCATCCCAAGCAGGATGAGCGCCGTCCCGAACCAGAACGAAGGTCCGTAAGGCCGCGTCTGAAGATTCGAGTTGCCGAATTGGAGTGCCTTCAGAAAGAGGCCGAAGCGGGCTACCACGAAGCCGAATCCCATGAGCGCCAAGCCCGTGCGGATCCAGGCGAGAAAGGTCCGTTCGGCCGCGAGATAGTCCGCCGGGCCGCTGATTCGCCGGTCTGTCATTTGGTGTGCACTTTCCACAGCGATAGCTTGAGTCGCAACTGAAATTCCAATCCTCGGGCGGCAAAGTTGCGACCGAATCGAGAAGGTTTAGGCGGCGGATTCGGGACGCGGCAGTCAGGAGAAATGACGAGAACATGTCCGCGATGGCGAGCCGGCTTGACACCCGGGGGGCACGAATCCGACACGAACGGCACTCTTGAGCTCGCCTCGTTGGAGAAGGCGATATATGCAAGCGCTGCTCCGCTATAGGCGCGCCTGCAAGCGAGAACTGGTCCGCGTTGTCAGGACCGCGCTCTACGCGATTTCGGAGGGCACGTGCGCAACCCATCGCCGAAACCCCGCCGGTTGACTGACTGGTGGTCAGCCCCAGTTCCTAAAGGACACAGCCCTACAAACTCCTGGCGTGAGCCGGTACGACAAGGCTTCCAGTTGTGGCGCTGCAAATACTCCAGCAGGGGGACGCGCTGTTTGAGCCGCTCCAGATTCTCGGCCATGGCGCTGTTTTCGCCTCCGGAGTCGAGCTTAGGCGGAACGCAGCCCTCTTCCAAGGCGAGGATGGTGGGCGGCGGGAGCTAAATCCGCAAGGGCCAGAACCGGGCGAGAAACGGGAACACGGTGTGCCAGCGCAAGGGGAGCGAATCGTGCACGGGCACCTCTGTTCTGGTGAACCACGTGCCGACAGCCCGGATCGTCTTGCGCAGGAAGGAAAACGGCGGCTGAGAAGAATCCAGGCTTTGGCACCATCGGCGCAGCGTGGAGGGATCGGCCACGCGATTGGGGTCTTTGACGCTGGGCACCGCAGTTTCCCAGGAACGGCCTTCCAGGAAGCGGCGCTGCAGCGCCTGGCTGCGGGCGATGAAACTGTAATGGCCGTAGGGAGGAGAAAAGGGCGGCAGGAACGTGAACGTCTTCCCGCACCGGTTGCAAAGGCCGCGGCGAATCCCGATCCAATCATGGTGTTGATCGTGCGCCTGTTTGCGGCGGCGGCCGTGACCGACGATAGAATCCTTGGCGCAAATCGGGCAATGGCGCAGGATGACCTGCATGCCGGCCTCGGCCCAATCGGCATCGAGGTTGAATTGCGCCGCCGAGAGTGGGATAAACAGAATCGTAGCAATGAGGGCTCCGCCCGGCCTGGTCATCTTGCCAGGATCACAGGCCGGCGCGAAGCCCTTCCTCCTACACAATCTCACCTGGAAAAGAATAACGCCGCGCTGCGGCCGGATGTGGTGAAGAGCCCATGAGATGGGCGGTAGAAAAGCGTCTTCTGCCGTCAACTTTCACCGGATTGGCCGGTTAATCCGAGAGTTTTTGCCCCCGTGTCCCGTCCTTTTCTTGTGAGGACGGGCTACTCGTGTTGGGTTAGGAGCCCCGACACCTCGCGGGAAAATTCCGAGAATCGTTGCCCGATTCCAAACAAACTCGAGCATGCAGGAGATTCGGCCGATGCGGCTGCATAGCGCCTAACGATTCCCTTCGACTCCATGCCTCAAGTGCTACAGTAGCTGCTACAGTTCGACCCGCGTATTGAGGGCTTTTCGTGACGGTTGGTGTCGCGTGGCGTCGCGACCCGTATGGCGGCATAGTGCCGCAAATAATTGAAAAGGTGGGGAAAACGTTGAAAAGAAATGGCGGGGACGACGGGGCTCGAACCCGCGACCTCCGACGTGACAGGCCGGCGTTCTAACCAACTGAACTACGTCCCCGCAAGGTCACGCAGATATTCTGATGCTAACACGCCCCCTGCCCGCGTACCAAGTCCGATCTCCCTGGCCCTGATCTGGACGTTCCTCCCGCCCGCCCCTATCCGCCGTACCCCGTTCCGAAAACCACTCTTTCCCATCCCACCGGACTCCTGCGCCCACTGGCTGGGAACGGCCGCTCTCCCCTGCACATCGATTGAAATAGGAGGCTTTTATGAACGTTTCAGTCATCCTCAAGCGGTTCGCCTTGGCCGCTGTGGTAGCAGCGCTGGCATCGCCCGTGGCGAGTCTGGCGCGCGACAATCATACGGCCGCAAATATGCCCACCGGCAGCAACTTCCTCACCGCTGCCGATCAAATCAACCTCGGTGAGATCGAATTGGGAAAGCTGGCCGAACAAAAAGGAAACAACCCCGCCATCCGCGACTTCGGAAAACGTATGGTAGCGGACCACTCCAAACTCGAGGCCCAGCTTCAGAGCCTCGCCAAAAGCAAGGGAGTCAACCTGCCCGCCCAGCCCGCATCGGCGGTAGCTACTCTCCAGCAGCAACTCTCCAAGGATTCGGGATCCCAGTTTGATCAGGTCTACCTCCAGCACATGCTCGCGGGTCACAAGCAGGCCATCGACACGTTCGAAAACGAAATTGAGCATGGCCAGAATACGGCCTACAAGTCTTACGCGGAAAGCGCGCTGCCGGTCATCCAGGATCACATTCGCATCGCGGAAGATGTTGCCGGCAAGATGAACCTCTCGGGAAGCGCCGGTCTCGCGTCGCCGGCCAAGGCGATCAAGGCGAGCGCCTTACCCAGCTAGATCTCGGCCGTAGCGGAAATCGGGAGAAACCCGTCGGGGCGCCGACAGGAACGATACTCCACGCTTTGTAACGCTGCATACCATCCATTTGCTACTGCATTTCTGCCGCGGTGCGCTACGGTATGATGCCAGTAGATGCGTCTTGTAACGGTTCTCTCCCTGCTTTCCGCCGCACTTCTTTTCTTCGGTTGTTCCAGCAAGCCCAGCGCCCAGGCGCCTGCCAAAGAGAGCGGCGAGGCGGTCACTCACGCCGCCGCCGGGCACCCCATCGTCAACCCCCTGCCCGGCATGCCGCCGGTGATCGACCCCGCCGACATATACTCAGAAGATCACGCCGGCAAAATCAGCCCCGTGGCCGCCAGGGCGCTACCCCGCATCTACGTTCCCAACACGCAGAGCAACAGCGTCGATGTGATCGACCCGGCAACCTACAAGGTGATCGCCCATTACAAGGTCGGCCGCCAGCCCCAGCACGTCACCCCTTCCTACGACCTCACCAGGCTCTGGGTGCTCAATGACAAGGGCAACAGCCTCACCCGCATCGACCCGCTCACCGGCAAGCTCAAAGAGACCATCCCCGTCACCGACCCCTACAACATGTACTACACACCCGACGGCAAGTACGCCATCGTGGTCGCCGAGCAGCGCGAGCGCCTCAATTTCCTGGACCCCGCCACCATGAAGCCGAAAAAGCAGCTCTGGGTCAACTGCAAGGGCGTCGACCACATGGACTTCTCCTCCGATGGCCGCTACCTGATCGCAAGCTGCGAGTTCGCCGGCGCCGTCATTAAGGTGGATGTGGCCAACCAAAAGCTCCTCGCGCGCCTGCCCCTCGAAAACGGTGGCATGCCTCAGGACGTTAAGCTTTCGCCCGATGGCCGCGTCTTCTACGTGGCCGACATGAAGGCCAATGGCGTCCACCTGATCGATGGCGACGTCCCCAAGGAGATCGGTTTCATCGCCACCGGCAAGGGCGCCCACGGCTTGTACGTGAGCCGCGATTCCAAAGTGCTGTACGTTTCCAATCGTGGCGAGGGATCCATCACCGTCATCGATCTCGCCACCCGCAAGATCATCCACAAATGGGAACTGCCCGGCGGTGGCAGTCCGGACATGGGTGGTGTTTCCGCCGATGGCAAAGTACTCTGGCTCTCGGGCCGCTACAATTCTGAGGTCTACGCTATCGACACCGCCGATGGCAAACTGCTGGCGCGCATCCCGGTCGGCCACGGCCCGCACGGCCTCTGCGTCTTTCCGCAGCCCGGCCGCTATTCCCTCGGCCACACCGGCGTGTTTCGCTGATCCGGCCAACGCCGCAACCGCCCGCCGGCTACCGAGCCGTGGGCGGCCGCGGCCGCTGACCTTACCTTAGAGCGTCGCCTTCAGACGATGCGCTCGCCGGCCGTTGGTAGCTTCTACACATCCGTGCGCGTCCCGGCGTGCCTGGTGGCGGGGGGAACATCGTGTTCGGAAACCTTCAGCGTTCGCATCCATTCGTCCGTCTGCCGCTCCGCCTCCTCTTTGGCGATGCCATAGCGCTCCTGGATGCGCCCCACCAACTGGTCCTTCTTGCCGCCGACTGTGTGCCAGTCGTTGTCGGTGAGCTTTCCCCAACGCTCGCGGGCTGATCCGGCGAACTGCTTCCATTTGCCTTCGATTTGGTCCCAATTCATATTTTCTCCTGATTCTTACGAGGAATTTCGGCCCTTTCTTCAGGGCCCTCCTCGAATCAGGCACGCCGGTCCCCTATGTCCCAAACCGCTCAGGGCCGCGTGGCGTGCCTGAAAACACAAGTGCCGGTTGGAAAAGAGGTTGCGGCCGGAACAGGCAGCCCACGGGCCGGAGATCCGGCTGCTGGCAACGTCCCCGGGCCACCCGCCGCCGCGGTCCTACCACCCACTCCATTTTCCGATGTAACCTTTTTGCCATCCGCAGGTATCCCTTAACGTAAACGGAGGCACGTGGAGGACGAACAGATCATGCTCGAAGTCCGGGCCGGCAACATCGCCAGGCTGGAGGTCCTTTTCGATCGCCACCACAAGGCCCTGTTCGGCTATTTCATGCACCAGACCGCCAACCGCGCCGCCAGTGAGGACCTGGTTCAGGATGTCTTCTTCCGCATCCTGAAGTATCGCCACACCTACCAGCCGGAAACTTCCTTCCGCGCCTGGATGTACCAGGTGGGCCGCAACGCCCACGCCGATCTGGCCAGCCGCCGCAAGCCTGAGGTGGCGCTGCCCGACGATGCCGCCTTTTCCAGCGGTGAAACGCCCGCCGACGAGCAGGTGCAGAGCCGCCAGGAAGCCGCCATGGTCCGCCGTGCCCTGGCCTCCCTGCCGCCCGAAAAACGCGAGGTCCTGGTCATGAGCCGGTTCCTCGGTCTGAAGTACGACGAGATCGCCGCCATCCTCAAATGCGAGGTCGGCACGGTCAAAGTCAGAGTCTACCGCGCGCTGCGGGAACTGGGGGACCGGTTCTTCGCGCTCGGCGGAGAACGAGCATCATGAATTGCGAACGAATTCGAGAGCAGATTCCGGAATGCCTGGCCGGCCAGTTGGACGCCGCTTCGCGCGAGCGCCTCATTGAGCACCTGGAAACGTGCGCCGCCTGCCGCTCCGATCTGGCCGAGCTGAACGTCGTCTGGAGGGGCCTCGAAGCCATGCCACAACCCGAACCCGGCCGCTCCATGCGGTCCCGCTTTATGGAAACCCTGGCGGCTTACCAGGAAGGATACCAGGAGGCCCAGCGCCGCCAGTCCTACTCCAGTTCGGCCCGCGCCTGGTGGCAGGGCTGGTGGCCCACGCGTCCCGTCTGGCAGGCCGCCCTCGCCGCCGGCCTGGTGATCGCCGGCATTATGGCCGGCCGCTACCTGGCCGCCCCGCGCACCGAATCCAACCCTGAGATCGCCTCGCTCAGAGGCCAGGTGGAAAGTCTGCGTCAGCTTGTGGCGCTCTCCCTGTTGCAGGAACAATCCCCCAGCTCGCGGCTGCGCGGCGTCACCTACAGTTACCAGGTCTCGCAGCCCGATAGCCAGGTGCAGCAGGCCCTGCTCTACGCCGTCAATCACGATTCCAACGTCAATGTGCGCCTCTCGGCCGTGGATGCCCTGGCCAAATTCGCCTCGAACCCCGAAGTGCGCCGCGCCCTGGTGGATTCGCTGCCGGTTCAGGATTCGCCGCTCGTCCAGATCTCCATCGTCGATCTGCTGGTGCAGTTGAACGATACCAGCGCCATCCCGGCGCTACAGAAACTGGCGGCCGATCCGCAGACCGATGAAGCCGTCCGCCAACGCGCCGCTTCGGCCGCCGAAAAACTGGAGACGCCCAAATGAGACCCCTGCTCCTGACCACTCTCGCGCTGCTGTCCGCCGCCATCTTCGCCCGAGCCGACGATCGCAACTGGCGCTACGACCAGCACGAGTCCGTCAACCAAACTTTCGACCTCCCTTCCGCCGCCGGGCCGCGCCGCCTGCTGGTGGACAACATCAACGGCTTCATCCACGTCACCGGCGCGTCCGGTAACCAGGTGCGCGTCTCGGTCGATCGCGAAACCCGCGCCTGGTCCAGTGAGGCCGCCGCCGAAGCCGCCCGCGAAGTCAAAATCGATATGTCCCAGCAGGGCAACTTCGTGCGCCTGTACACCGATGGCCCCTTCCGCGGCAACCACGGCACCAACTATCGCGGCGACGACTATTACGGCTACCGCGTAATCTTCAACTTCGAAATTGAGGTCCCGGCCGATACCGAAGTGGTGCTGAAGAACCTCAACAGCCCCATCGAGCTCAAGAACACCAGCGGCGATTACGATGTCCATGGCTTGAACGGCAAGATTGACCTGGAGGCGGTCTCCGGCTCCGGCACCGTCGAGACGCTGAACGGCGGCGTGAAGGTGGCCTACACCCGCAACCCGCGGCGCGAGACCCATTTCAAAACCTTGAACGGCTCCATCGATGTGTACTTCCAGCCGCCCGTGGATGCCGATCTGCACTTCAAAAAACTGAACGGCGAAATCTATACCGATTTCGATGTCACCCTGCTGCCCACCCAATCCGGCAGCCTGCGTGACCTCAATGGAAGATTTGTCTACCGCTCCGACCGCAATGCGGCTGGACGCGCCGGCAAGGGCGGGCCGGAGCTGGATTTCGAGACCCTCAACGGGTCTATCCGCCTGCACTCCAAAGCGATCTGAGAGAGCTGTCTAAAGGATGAATGCGATGAAACGAACCCTGGTCCTCACGGGCCTCATACTGAACCTCGGTGCGCTGGTATGCGCCCAGGATGTAGCTGGCGACCGAGTTGTGGTGCCGGCCCGCAACACCTCCCGCCCGAGGGTGATCAAAGCCAACGTCAGCAACGGAAGCATCACCGTGACCACCCACGCCACCCAGGACGTGATTGTGGAAACCGGGTCGCACAGCCGGTCGCCCGAGCGCACCTACGACGGCCTGCGCCGCCTCAACCTGCCGCCCCGCGGCCTGGAAGTGGAACAGGACGACAACGTGATCACCGTGCGCCTCAATGGCGAAGCGCGCAATGGCAGCCTCATTCTGACCGTACCGGTGGATACTTCTCTGCAACTCGAATCGTCCAACGGCTCCGTCACCGTGGATGGCGTGCATGGCGAACTCGACCTGACCAGCCATAATGGCGCCATCACCGCCACCAACGTCTCCGGCACCGTGGTGGCCGACACCCACAACGGCGCGCTGAAAGTCTCTCTCGATCGCGTGGACCC
>DATJRE010000014.1:0-13371 GCA_035505095.1 Bryobacteraceae bacterium
CCGCGCGTAGCGCGTAGAGAAGCTGCGGAAGCCCAGGTCGCCGGGGGTGAAGTAATATTTTTCGAAGTACAGCGGATCGTCGGGGATGTGCATCTTGCGGTATAGGCCCAGCAGGCTGCCATCCGCATCGATCACCAGCGCGGTGTTGTGGTACACCCCCGCGGTGCGGCGCTCAAACACCGAGCCGACGATGACGATAGACAACTCGGCCGCCAGGCGCGCGAAGCTTTCGCTGGTGGGGCCGGGGAGGGGCTCGGCAAGGTCGAACAACTCGGGCTTTTCCTCGCGGCAGAAATACTGCGAACGGAACAGTTCCTGCACGCAGACGATCTGTGCACCGGGCCGTCCTTTAGACCCGGCAGCCTCGCGGATGCGCCATTCTGCCTTGGCCAGATTCTCGGCCGGATCGGGCGAGCAGGCCATCTGGATCAACCCGAGGCGGAACTTATGTTGGTGCACAAACCCATTGTACCGGCGTATGATTTTGTTTGAGCTACCGGGCGTTGGTTCTGTTCGATATCGATGGCACGCTGGTGCGGCGGGCCGGGCCGCATCATCGCGACGCGCTGGCGTACGGCGTGCGCAAGACCACCGGCCTGGACACCACCACCGACGGCATCCCCGTACAGGGCATGCTCGACCCCGATATCCTGACCATCATGATGCGGCGGGCGGGCGCGCGGCCGGCCGAGATTCGCCGCGCGATGCCCGACATCTGGCCCGCCGCCGAACGCTATTACCTGCGTGTCTGTCCGGCGCTGGAGGACCGGCACTGCCCCGGCGTGGCGCCGCTGCTGGAGCGGCTCACGCGGCGCGGCATTTTGCTCGGCTTGGTGACTGGCAACCTCACACGCATCGGCTGGCGCAAGTTGGCGCGCGCGGGAATTGGGCGCTACTTCCGGTTCGGCGCCTTCGGAGAAATGGCCGCGACGCGTACCGGTTTGGCCAAACTGGCTATCCGGCAGGCCCGCCGCGAAGGCTGGATTGCGCGCGGCACGCTCATTTCGCTAATCGGCGATTCTCCCGCCGATGTGGCTGCGGCCCATGGCAGCCGCTCCCGCGCCATCGCGGTGGCCACCGGCTTGACCCCCGCCGCGCAACTGGCCGCCGCCGCGCCCGACTTTCTGCTGCGCAATCTGCGCGACCTGCGCCTGCGGATGGTGGAGACTCCCACGGTGGAAACTTAGGACGCGCCGCGGGAGCCCGCAGGGTATGTCTTTTGCCCGGGCGATATGCTGGTGCGGCGCACCATTCGCTGGTGCGGCGCACCACTGAGGAGATCCGCCGAAGGCATGGTCATCCAGGGCGGTCCCTGGTCGAGGTAACGCTCAGGCAAAAGCGGTCCCGGCCCCCGCCGCGGGGTGTACCATGAAGGGCGGCCTCACCGCCGGCATTCCCTATGCGCCCTGCCGCCCGACCGAAACCTGGCCCGCTCCATCGGCCGCGCCGGACGCCCACTACGGCGGTACGATGATGCCCCGGACTGCCCTCGACGTTCTGCTGGTTGCGGACGATCTGACCGGCGCCTGCGATGCCGCCGCACCCTTCGCCGCGGCTGGAATACGCGCCACCGTGATGCTCGCGCTGGAGGCCGATGTGGGCGAGACTCGCGTGCTGGCCGTGACTACCGACAGCCGAGGCCTGCCGGCGGACGAAATCCGCGGCGCCATGTCCGCCGCTGCCGCACTCCTGCCCGCGATACCGGCCCAAGTGGTGTTTAAGAAAATCGATTCCACCCTGCGCGGCAACACCGCGGTGGAAATCGCGGCGGCGCTGGAGACTTTCGGCTGCCGCGCAGCCGTGGTATGTCCGGCCTTCCCGGCCATGCACCGTGTAGTGCGGCAGGGCTATCTGCACGTCGCCACAGCCGCGGATTTCGGGCCGGTCCACGTGCCCACGCATCTATCGAGCGCGCATCGGGCAGCCTGCGAACTTCGCGCGGCCGTTTCCGGCGGCGACCGCATGGTCTCTCTGGATGCCGAATGCGATGCCGACCTGGACCGCATCGCGGCCGAAATTGCGGCGCTGGAAGGGCCTATCCTGTGGGCCGGCTCAGCGGGACTGGCCGCGGCGCTGGCGCGTTCCCTGAACCCCGGCTCCTACCGCGCGCCGAAGCCGGCCCGCGCCGGGCCCGTGCTTTTCTGCATCGGGTCGGACCACGCCGTCACCCTGGCGCAGCAGGCTGCGTTGCTGTCCGCGCGCAATACCGTCCCGCTGGAATGCCCCGCCGCCGCGATCTCCCAGGCGCTGGTCCGCGGACAACACGTGCTCCTCCGCATTCCGCGCGATCCGCAGGCAGGCGCATCCCTCTGCGAATGGCTGCCGCGGGCGCCCGCCGCGGCGCTGGTCCTCTCGGGCGGCGATACCGCCTCGCTCGTCTGCCGCGCATTGGGCGTGACGAGCATCGCGCTCTGTGATGAAATTGTTTCAGGGATCCCGCGCGGCGTCCTGCAAGGCGGCGCGTTGGACGGAATGCCCGTCGTGACCAAATCCGGCGGGTTTGGAAATTGCGATGCTCTGATTGAGATAGCGGATTATTTCTCATGCCCCCATCGATAGACCACCGGCCCACCATCGTCCTGACCATGGGCGACCCCGCGGGGATCGGCCCCGAGATCGTGCTGAAAGCGCTGGCCGACCCCGAAGTGGCCCCGCTAGCCCGCTGGATTGTGGCTGGAGACGCCGCTGTGCTCCAAATGGCAGGCCGGATCACCGGGCTTGACCTGCCGGCTGAGCTACACGACGAGCACGCGCTGGGATCGATCGGCGACTTCTCCTTCGGCAAGTTGGATGCCCGCTGCGGCCGGGCGGCGTTGGAGTACGTCCGCGCCGCTGCCGAAATGTGCCTTCGCGGCGAGGCCGGCGCGATGGTCACCGCGCCCATAAACAAAGAAGCCGTGGCGCTTTCGGGCCGCCCCTTCACCGGCCACACCGAGTACATCGCCGAGCTGTGCGGCGCCAGCGAATCGCGCATGCTGCTGTGGAGCGAGCGGCTCTCCACCGTCCATGTCACCACTCACCTTGCGTTGCGCCAGGCCTGTGAGGTGGACACGGACCGCATCCTGCGCACTATTGAACTGGGCAACGATGCCATGAAACTGCTGGGCTTCGAGCGGCCCCGCATCGCCGTCTGCGGGCTGAATCCGCATGCCGGCGAGCACGGCCTGTTCGGCGAAGAAGACCGCCGCTCGATTCTGCCGGCGGTGGAAACCGGGCGAGCCCGCGGGATCGCCTGCAGCGGCCCGCATGCCCCGGATACGGTATTCCTGCAGGCCGTGCGCGGCGCCTACGACCTGGTGGTGGCCATGTATCACGACCAGGGGCACATTCCCATGAAGCTGATCGATTTCGAAGGCACAGTCAACATTTCGCTGGGAATCCCCATCATCCGCACTTCGGTGGATCACGGAACGGCCTTCGATATCGCCGGCAGGAATCTGGCCGACGCGCGGAGCATGAAGCAGGCTATGCGCGTGGCCGCCCGGATGGCCTCGCGCCTCGCTACCCGCAGCACCCAAAAGGTTAACCAATGAATCGACTGCAGCAAGCCATTCAGAAAAACGGCGGCGCCCCCATCCTCGGCGCGGCGGCCTACATCTACAACCCGGAGTTCCTGGAAATCGCGGCCTTGATGGGCTACAAGGCGGCGTGGATTGAGATGGAGCATACCTTCCTCACCTTCGCCCAGGCCGCCGATCTTTGCCGCATCGCAACGGGATTCGGCATGCTCACCATGCTCCGCATTCCGGACGCGCAGCGCGAGACCGTGCTGAAAGCCGCCGAATGCGGCCCCGACATCCTGGACCTGCCGATGGTCAATTCGCCCGAACTGGCCGCGGAGCTGGTGCGCAACGCCAGGTTTCCTCCGGAAGGCGTGCGGGGTTTCTTCGGCGTGTCGCGGGCAGTGAAGTACGGCGTTGGCGGACCGGTCGCCCAAGAGCAGCAGAAGCTCAACCACGAGCTATGCCTGATGGTTCAGGTGGAGACGCGCGAAGCGGTCGAGCGTGCCGATGAGATCTGCCAGGTTCCGGGCATCGACGCCGTTTTCCTGGGCCCCGCCGATCTTTCGGCCAGCCTTGGGCTTGCCGGCCAGACCGGCCACGAACGGGTGTTCGAAGCCGCCGCCCGCGCCATCGCCGCCGCCCGCGCGCACGGCAAGCAAACCGCCGCCGGGGTAGCGCCGCAGGATGTGGCCTTTTGGATCCGGCAGGGCATCGACCTGCTGTTCTGCATCAACGATCTGGCCGCTATGAAGATCGGCGCCGCCAAAGCCCTGGAAGCTGCGCATCAGGCCATGGCGGCGCTGGAAGCCACGAAATGACCCTTCGCTAATTCGCGAACAGTCCCTGGAACTCGGTACTACCGATGAAGCCCTGGTTCGGTGTGCCCGGTCCCAGGATCTGGATGCGCGTACCGAACCCTGCCGCCCCCTGGAACAGGAGCCCCGGGCCTCCGCTATTAGCGATGCCCAGCCAGAAGCTGAAGCCGCTCGGGTCGGGGTCTCGCGACAGAATCGTGAAATACAGCATGTCCATGTACAAGGCGTTGCTGTGGTCGATGTGATAGCTGCCGGTGCTCTGGAACTCGTTGTTCGATGCGCCCACCGGGGTGACGTTGGACGGGTATCCGATCAGGCTCTCAAACGTTGCGAGCGGCCCATTGGAGTTGTACGCGGTCACTTCGGTGGCCACCGGCGCCCGGTTCAACAGATTCTCATACAGCGTGGTGGCGGAGTAACCCGCGCCGAGCAGGGAAGTGAAGAGGTTGGCCACGGTCCCGGTTCCCGCCCGCATCGCGTTCACCGCCGCAGTGTACTGCAGGTAAGTGGGAGGCCCTCCCGAAGCCGCCTGGTAGGCCGCAATCACGGCGAAATCGCTATTGTAAGCTTCCGGACTGGTCAGGAAAGCATCCGCCATCTGCCCCAGGCCTGCGCCGCCTGAACCAGTCCAAAAGGCGAAGCCCCCGGAGTCCGGGTCACGGCCGAGAAGCTGTTCGTAGAGCGCATATACCTCCCGGTAGATTTGGGTGTCTCCCGAGCCGGCCTCGGTCACCGCGAAAGTCGCCGTGGCCGCCCCACTGGACACCGTGATGGTGTAGTTCTGCGGCAGGGTATGAGTGTTGTTCATCAGCGTGAAACCGACGGTGCCGGCGCCGGTTCCGCTGGCTCCCGACACAATCTGAAGAACTCCCGGGCTGGAGGAGGTGGCTGTCCAGCCGCCACAGCCCGCCGCCGGAGCCACAGTAAAGGCGCGAGGAACCTCGGGGACGAAACCACAGTTGGGCTGGCCGGAGGAAGGGCAAGCGGCGGCGGTGGAGGTACCCGTGGCCGGCAAACTCACGCTGCCCGGCGAGAGGCTGAAGGAACAGGAACCGCCCGAGGTAGCGAAAGTGGCCGTGACGCTCTGGGCCGAGTTCATGGTGATGGACTGCGGGTTGGCGGAACCGCTCACACCGCCGCTCCAGCCAGTGAACTGATATCCCGCCGCCGCCGTCGCCGTGAGACTCACCGGGGAGCCGGCATTGTAATAGTAAGTGCCTGCCGCGGGTAAGAGCGTTCCTCCGGTAGAGGGAGATGCGGCCAAAGTAAGCTGGTACTGAATCTGAAAGCCGGCCGTGTAAGTGACCGGAGAACCGCCTGCCGTGATGGTGCGCGGGTTGGCCGTGCTGCCATCGCTCCACGAAGTGAAGACATACTGCGTACCGGCGCCGCCAGCCTGTGTGGCGGCCAGCGCAACGCTGTGCGGACCGGGCGCCAGGAAAAGCGTCTGCGGAGCCGTTTGGGCAGCGCCGCCATCCACGCTGAAGCTCAGGCCCGGGGGATTGGTCTGGATTGTGATCCCTCCCGAGTTCAGGTCCACTCGGGTAACACTATAAGGCATCACGGTAATCGGATTGCTGGCCGTGGTTGTCTGGATGGTGATGGGCGTGTCGGTCGAAGCGGTATTCAGCGTGCTCGGGTCGGTCCCGGTGATGTACTGCACAGGCAGCAGGCCGGACACCGCGGTCCCGTTCACCTGCAACGTCACCGTCTGCGCCACGGCCCCTTTGTTAGTGATCACGATGCTCTGCTGGCCCGATGCGTTCGCATAAGCTTGCGCGTAGAGCGCCGGAATCTGCCCCAGTCCCGTGGCGGGCACGGTGGAGCCACCCGTTACCGCCGTGGCTTCCACCTGCGCGGCGTTTATCAAAACGCTGTTCAGAATTGCCACCCCTTCCCCCTGCGCTCCGATGAAGTATCCGAAGCTCAGCGTCGCCGTGTTGATCGAAGTGCCTGCTTCATAGGCGCTCTCCACGTCGTTGAAGTGCCGGTTATTCGCGTCCACGGCATAGGTGGCGGAAAGTGCATGCATCCCGATGTGCATCAACGATGGCACGGTCGACATCCGCATGATGTACTCCGAGGCGTAAATCCCTCCCCACAGTGTTCCGTCGGTGAGCGAAGGAGACTGGCCCAGGTCGTCGCCCGTGGGGTTGAACTCGCTGATGACGTATTTCATCCCGGGCGGATTCAGCGGCATGATGGTCGAAACCAGGTACCTCGAGGACTGCGAATACAGAACCGCGGCTTCATCCTCCATCCATTGACTGAATGCCCCGGTGCTCTGAGCGCCATAGTGATGATAGGTGATGGCATCCCAATACTGCGGCGTAAAGGAGACCAGGGACTGGTCCCACTTAACATCGTTCAGCGCTGGGTCAGAGAAGAACAACGCCACTACAGCGTCCGGGTCCGCGGCTTTGATGGCATCGCGGTACGGCTCCATCTTAGCCGCATAATCAGCGCCCGACTGAAAGAAGGTTGGCACAAACAGGTACGGTTCATTGGATAGCTCCCAAACAGCCACCGGAATGTGGTTGGCTTTGGCATATGCCGCCATCTGGCCGGCCGATTCCGGTGTATCCGTGAAGCCGTTTACGCATACGATCACCTGTGCGCCGAGTGAAATCGCCTGGTTGCCGACGTCCAGAAATTGCTGTCCGCCCTTGCCGGCTACCCATCCGAGAGCCTGTGAGAGCGTATCGTAGTAGTTCGTGGTCTGGAATTGGGAAACCCACGCCGGCACCAGCAGACCTTGGACCGATGATCCGGTTTGCCAGTTAAAGGCGTCACTCAGAATGCCGCCGGGATAGCGGATCCAGCCGGGCGACAGCTTAGCCGCCTGGGCGTTGAAAAGTGGGTCGAACGGCTCGTACGGTACAGAGGCTTCGTAATTGAAACCGCTGAAACCCGGATTGAGAGGTGTGGATTGCGCGGTGGTGACATTGATCGTGGCAACGCCCGATTGCGCCATCGCATGCGTTGCCGGTAACAGCAGGCTCAGCAAAACGGAAGCAGTGTAACGTTTCATAGCTCTCCAAAACCGGTTCAGGATACAAAGTTCCGGTCGACATATAACCAGTAGTACGACCACCTAAGTACCTACTGCACTTCCACTTAGCCGCGGAAGAAATCCGTCTGAAACCAACAGTACTGTCTAGGGTTAACACCACGATTAGTCAGTGAAAGGCCGCAAACAGGACGCTCTCGCCGGGTTCATCGGGAGGAGAGGCAAGCGCCGCCGCGGGAGATCTCCGCCGCTCCCTCGCCCTGCGCTACAATCGCGGCATGGCAAGCCTGGCCGCAACCACTAACAGGTTCCTGGTCCCCAGCGGCGAATTCGAGCCGGCTTATCTGGCCCTCTACCGTTCGGGCGAATTGCAGCGGCGCTCCCGCGAAGCGCTCGGACGTTTGCGCCACTGCCTGGTTTGCCCGCGCGATTGCGGGGTAGATCGCCTGGCCGATAAGACGGCCGCCTGCCATACCGGACGATACGCCCAGGTGAACAGCTACTTTCCGCATTTTGGCGAGGAGGATTGCCTGCGCGGCTGGGCCGGCAGCGGCACGATTTTCTTTTCCATGTGCAACCTGCGGTGTGTCTTTTGCCAGAACTACGACATCAGCCAGGCCGCACGCGGTCCGGAAACGCCGCCAGAGCGGCTGGCCGGAATGATGCTGGAGTTACAGGCCCGCGGCTGCCACAACATCAATTTTGTAACTCCCGAACACGTGGTGCCGCAGATTATCGAGTCGCTGGCGATTGCCGCGGAACAGGGATTGCGGCTGCCCACTGTGTATAACACCTCCAGTTACGATTCGCTGGACAGCCTCCAATTGCTGGACGGAATCGTGGATATTTACATGCCGGATTTCAAGTTCTGGGACAGCCCGCTTTCCTTGCAATACATCAAGGCACGGGACTACCCGGAAGCCGCGCGCCGCGGTATCCGAGAGATGCATCGCCAGACGGGCACGTTGCAATGCGACGAAAGCGGGCTTGCCAGGCGCGGGGTGCTAGTGCGCCACCTGGTAATGCCCGGAGGAATCGCGGGAACAGAGCAGATCATGCGGTTCCTCGCCGAGGAAATTTCGCCCGACACTTACGTCAACGTAATGGCGCAATACTACCCCGCCGGGCGGGTGTCCGACGCAACGTTCGTGGAAATCAACCGGCATGTCAGCGGCGCCGAGTATGCCGCCGCAGTGGAATCTGCGTATCGGGCCGGGTTGTGGCGCATCGAAGACCATCGCCCTCTGCGGCCACGGTAGCTCCCTTATGAGCCACTTATGAAGAGATTACTTCCGATGCTCGGCGCTTTAGGCGCCGCGTGGTTGTTGCTGCACGCCGCGGTCTTGCCCACAATCCACCCCGGAGAGGTCTGGCCCGATGACCGCGGCCAACCTATCCAGGCGCACGGCGGAGGAATCATCCGGCTGGGCGATACCTTTTACTGGTTCGGCGAGGATCGAGGCAAGGACAACGATCCTTCCAAACGATATGTCAGTTGCTACTCCTCCACCGACCTGGCCCACTGGAGGTTCCGGAAGCAGGTCATCCAACTCGCCGACCCGGAGAACTTCGGCCCGGGCTGGGTTCTGGAGCGTCCCAAAGTCTTCTACAGCCGCAAGACCAAGACGTTTGTCATGTACATGCACATCGACGGGCGCACTGCCGAAGGCTCCTATAAGATTGCGCGCGTGGGTGTGGCCACCAGCCCCACGGTGGATGGCGATTATCGCTATCTTAAGAGCTTCCGACCGCTGGGCCACGAGAGCCGCGACATCGGCCAGTTCATTGACGACGATGGCACCGCGTACCTGATTTTCGAAGACCGCCCTTACGGGTTCCGGATTGCCCGCCTGTCGGATGACTATCTCACCGTGGAAAAGCAAATGTGCCTGATTCCGGAACACATGGAAGGCGGCGCGATCGCGCATTACCAGGGGCTGTACTATGTCATCGGTTCGGCCCTTACGGGATGGGCGCCTAACCCGAATAAGTACGCCACGGCGCGCAGCTTGGAGGGTCCCTGGTCGGAGTTCCGCGACATCGCCCCGCCGGATAAGAATACTTACGGCTCGCAATCCAGCATGCTACTGAAAGTGGTGGGCACCAAGGCCACGACGGTCATTTTCATGGGCGACATCTGGAAACCGAGGACCCAGTGGGATTCCCGGTATCTATGGATGCCGCTCGCAATCGGCAACGGCCAATTGCGGCTGCCCGCGCCGCAGCCGTGGACACTGAATGTAGTTACTGGAGAGTCGGCCCTGGTACCGTAACCGGCGCTCGCCGAAAGGCGCCGGCCCTTATTGCGGCAGCGCGCCCTGCACAAACTTCACCAGGTCGCCGTGATACTTAGCGGCCGCCACCTGGTCGATGTAAACCATATGTCCCGCCTCATAGTAGCCGTAAGAGATGTTATTCTTCTTGACCGCGTCAGAGACCTTCAGGTGTGCGATGGTCCACTCCACGGGGTAAAAAGGACAGGCGAAATCGTAATATCCCATGCCCACGAACAGGTGCATGTGCGGATTTTTGGCAAACCCGTCCTCCAGGTTGACCACGGTGTTATATTCGCCGGACCATGGCGGCGCGTTCCCCGCCACGTAATACAGTCCGTCGTTTTTGTAGTTCAGGTCATTGCGGATATAGGCCTCGAATGCCGTCAGGAAGCAGTCTTCGATGTTGGCATTGCTGAAATCGAAGCTCGTGTTAGTGGCGCCCGCGTCCAATTGGTAGCCGAAAAAGCGCGAATCCAGCCGCGACGTCATCATGTGTTGGTCGCGCATCAACTCCGTGCTGAAGGGCCCCAGCGGAACCCTCAGGTCCAGCGAATCGATGAAGCTCTTGGAAAGTCCCGTGTATCGCGCCATGTCCGCCAGCACTTTGTTGTGCTCGGCTTCGGTGGCACGCGCCCCGTCGAAGAGATACTCCAGGTATTCGCCCGAAGCGAAGTCACGGGCCTGCTTGGCGATCTGCTCCACGCTCAGCTTTTCCAGGTCCGGCGGCTGCTTCTTGTGGTAGTGCGCGGTCATGATCTCGGTAGGCAGCGTTTGCAGTTGGCGCTGCTCGCCGGCGCTGGCGTTGGCGTCGATCACCGCCGAAAGCAGCATCACGCCGTTAATGGGCATGTCGTGGTCGGTGAGGTAACCGGCCAACCCCGCTGCGCGCGTGGTGCCGTAGCTTTCGCCGCCCACAAACAGCGGCGATCCCCAGAGATTGTATTCGTTCAGGAAACTGCGGATAAACTCTCCGAAGGCCGCCAAGTCGTTTTCCACACCGCCGAAATCGGGGCCGTAATGGGGCTTCTCCGGACGGCTGAAGCCGGTGCCCATGGCGTCAATGAAAACCAGGTCGCCGGTATCCAGCAGGCAATTGGGATTATCCACGTAACTATACGGCGGAGGTGTGGCCATGCCGTTCGGTTGCAGTTTCACCATCTTGGGGCCAAAGGCGCCCATGTGCAGCCAGACGGTGGCCGCGCCGGGCCCGCCGTTAAACAAAAACCATACCGGGCGTTTGGAATGGTCGGTGACGCCATTCTTGGAATAGTAGATGTAAAAGAGGTGCCCCTCCGTAACCCCGCTGGTAGCCTGGTGGATGGGCATGAAACCTACGTGCGCGGTGTACTGGATAGTCTCCCCGTGCAGCGTGATCTCATGCTGCGTGGTGATCGGTTGCGCCGGGTAATTAATCGGCTGCATGGCTTCCTCGTCGCTGTAATTGAAGCGATAGAAGTCGTTGGTGGCGCCGGCTGCGGCTCCCCGTCCCTGCGCGAAGGCTGCCACGCCCATAGCCGCGGCGGCGATGACGATGAGCGAAGTTTGAGGATGAAATCGTCCGTGGTTTCTCATGCGATTGCTCCTTGGTTGCGCCGCCTATTTGCCTGCCGGCGAGACGGCTTCGTTGACGAAGCTGGCCAGGTCGCCATGCAGTTTGACAAGCGCCTTGTTATCGACATAGGTCATCTGCCCGGCCTCGAAATGGGCGACCGTAATGTTATGAGCGCGCATTTCCGGCGCTACATTCAGATGAGCCAGGGTAAACTCCGTGGCATAAAACGGCGCATTCAAATCGTAGTAATTGATGGCCACGAACAGATGCATGTTAGGATCGCGGGCGAAAGCGCCGGACAGGCTGGCGTCCTCGTTGCCCGTCGAGGTAAATGTGCCGACGCCGCCCTTCAAAAGGTAGAATATGCCGTTGGGATCCCGGGTGAACGTCAGTTCGCGGCGGAGATAGTCCTCGTAAGCGATCTGGAAACCGCCCGCGAGATTGGTCAAATTGAAGTCGATCGGCGCGGCGCCACCGAAGCCCCGCCCGCCTCCGCCAAAACCACGCCCGCCGGCGGCTGTCGGAACGAAGCCGGTCACCCGCCCATCCGAGTAAGAAATTCCGCGATGCTGGTCGCGCATCAGCTCGCCGTTAAAACGCTCCAGCGTAATCCGCAGATTGTTGTTCACGATGAAGGCCTTGGAGAGGCCGGTGAGCCGCGAAAGGTCGGCAATTGCCTTGGTGCGCTCCTCCGGCGACATGCGGTCACCCTTATAAAGCGCGTGCAGGTATTCGCGCGCTGCAAACTGGCGCGCCTGTCCGGCGATCTGCTCGGCGCTCATGGCGTTCAATTCCGGCGCCAGTTTCTTGTGGTGCCAGGAGGTCATCACCAGGCTCGGCAACAGATTAATATATTGCGCATCGCCGGCTAGAGCATCGGGGCTCTCGGCCATCGACAGCAGCACCACGCCGCGAACCGGAACTTCGTGCTCTACCAGATAAGCCGCCAGACCCGCTACCCGCCCGGTGCCCAGATCCTCGCCCGCCAGAAACAGCGGCGAATTGCGGCGGTTGTACATGTTGACGTAACCGCGCAGAAACGCCGCCAGCGAAGCGACATCGGCGGAGCTATTCCAAAAGCTCGGGCCGCGGGCCGGTTGATCGGGGCGGCTGAACGCCGTGCCTACGGGGTTCACGAAGACCAGGTCGGCCTGGTTGAGCAGGGTGTTAGGATTGTCCACCCAACCATACGGCGCGACCCCCGCGCCGCCGTCGCTGGCCCATTTCATCCGTTTCGGCCCCAAGCCGCCGAACTCCTGCCACGTGGCGGCCACGCCGGGCGCACCGCCCACGAAAAACAATAACGGGCGGACCGAAGAGTCGCTGACGCCGTCTTTGGCATAGCTGGTGTAAAACAAATGGGCTTCGGATTGTCCCGAGGTGGCGTTACGCAGGGCCATGAAGCCGGCTCGCGCGGTGTAAGCGAGGGCCTCGCCGTTCACCGTGATCTTCTGGTGAGTTTCCACCGGTTGCGTCTCGGGAACCGCCCCTCCGGACCCTGCCGCCGTATTGTAGTCGTAGAACTCGCTGGTGGCCGGCGCGCCACCTCCGCGGCCTCCGCGCCCGCCGCGGCCTTGCGCGGCTTGCGGCGCCGCGGCTCCGGGGGCCGCGGCCTGTTGCGCGGCGGCCGCCCGCCCGGCCCTGCCGCCCTGGCCCCAGACCGTAAGCGGTATCCCGAGCGTGATCGCCAACAGGATCTTTCCATTCCGTATTTGCATTTGCGAGTGGCTCCTGGCCTTGTATCGTAACCTCAACTTCGGGATCCCAGTATTCACCGCCCGCGCCCCAGCCGCACAACCGTGCTCTGCCAGGCGATGGAGAACGCCAAGGAATGCAGACGGCGCTGTGTAAAGTCCGCAGCCATCCTGGTTCATCAAATGCCGGTATCCTGTGGTTGGGCTCGATCGTGCGAAGCACCGCCACCAGCGTTTTGCGTTCCGTGCGGCAGCATGGGTTTCCCGGTTTCCCGTATGATACAACATCCGCCGCGCCCATCGCCGGCCCTCACGCGCCGGGACCCCGGCTGTTCCGACCCCATAGAATAGCGATAGGAAGGTTTCTCATGCAGCCCGCTGAATTCGACCGCCTGGTGGAAGCGGCCTACTCCCGCATCCCTTACCGCTTCCGCAAGCGCATGAAGAACGTGGCCATGATTGTGGAGCCGGAACCTTCTGAGCAACAACTTGCCAGCGGCCATGTGCCGCGCGGGAGCACC
>DATJRE010000015.1:0-6986 GCA_035505095.1 Bryobacteraceae bacterium
ATGCTGGAGAACGCCGATCAGGAAGCCGGCGACGATATTCACACCGGTGATGATGATGCTGGCGATGGCATCGCGCTGGGTGAAGCGCGAAGCCCCGTCCATGGCGCCGTAAAACTCCGCTTCCCGCGCCAGGTCCTTACGCCGCTTGCGGGCCTCGTTTTCGTCGATCAGGCCCGAACTCAGGTCGGAGTCGATGGACATCTGTTTGCCGGGCAGGGCGTCGAGGGTGAATCGCGCGGTGACTTCGGAGATGCGCACCGCGCCGTGGTTGATGACCACGTATTGAATGGCGATCAGCACCAGGAAAATCACCGCGCCGATGATGTAATTTCCTCCTACCACGAAGCTGCCGAAAGCCCCGATCACCTCCCCCGCCGCCGTGGTGCCGGTGTTGCCGTCCAGCAGGATCAGGCGCGACGACGAGATATTGAGCGACAGGCGGAACAGGGTCAGCAGCAGCAGGGTGGTGGGGAAGGCCGTAAACTCGACCGGCCGGACCAGGTACAGGGAAACCATCAGCACGATCACCGACATCAGGATGTCGGTGACGATCAGCAGGTCCAGCAGGAAGCCGGGCAGCGGTGTAATCAGAGCCATCACGATAGCCAGCACCGCCACCGGCACAGCCATCTCGCGCAGCAGGCCGAGCGGCAGGTTGGCCATCCACTTGGGTGTCGTGTGGGGTGTCGTGGGAAGCGGAAGCGATCGGGTGGGCGTCATAGGCTTAACCAGGCAGTCTCCCGTTCATGAGCTTGAAAATATAGGCCAGGATTTCGGCCACCGCGCGATAGAGGTGGGGCGGAATCTCCTGGCCCACGTCCACGGAGTGGTACAGCGCCTGGGCCAGGGGCGGATTCTCGATGATAGGCACCTGGTTTTCGCGCGCCTTTTCGCGGATCCGCAGCGCCAGGTAGTTCTTGCCTTTGGCCACCACCAGGGGCGCCACCATGCTGTCCAACTGGTAGCGGATGGCCACCGCGTAATGCGTCGGATTGACCACCACGGCGGTGGCCTTGGGAACCTCCTTCATCATCTGCCGGCGGGCCCGGTCGCGCTGGATGCGGCGGATGCGGGCCTTCATTTGCGGATTGCCTTCCATCTCCTTCATCTCGTCCTTGATTTCCTGCTTGCTCATGCGCAGGTCCCCCCGGTGGCGCTGCAACTGGCGGTACAGGTCCACCACCCCGAACACCAGGAACACCCCCGCCGCCTTCCAGAACAGGGTCATCAACGAATGGCACAACAGGGCTACGCCGCCTTCCACGCTTCCCAGGGGCAACGCCATAAAAGCGTCCAGGTGGTCGCGGGCCACCACGTACACGGCCCACAGGAACAGCGGCAACAAAACCATCGCCTGCACCAGCGCGGGCAGATTCTGGCGGGGCAGTTCCCGCAGCTTGGACGCCGGGCTGAGGCGGCTCAGGTCGGGCGCCAGTTTCTTGAGGCTGAAACCGAACCGCGTAGTCACCAGGCGGAACGCCAGGGCGGCCACCGCAACACCCAGGCCGGCGATCATCAGGGGCAGCAGCAACTGCCAGACTACCCGCAAGGCCACCTGAGTCAGGTCTTGCGGCCCGAGTTCGCGCGCAAAGGCCAGCGAAAACAGCCAGGCCGTGACTACCCGGAGCTGTCCGAACCAGCCCGCCGAGCCGGCCCCCAGGAGCGCCAGAAAAACCATGAACTGCAGCGCCGAAACGAACTCCCGTGCCGCCGGGAACTGGCCCTCTTCGCGAGCCTTCTGCAGCCTTCGTTGGGTCGGCTCTTCGGTTTGTCCGGAACGGTCGGCCATGGCGGCTCATAACCCCAGAACCCGGCGGGCGGTGGCCCAGCCAAGCCCGGCCGATTGCAGCATCAGGCGCGGAAAGAGCACCGCCAGCCAGCTCAGCACCATCAGGCCGGTCAGCATCTTGGCGGGAAAGGCCAGGGACAGAAGCTGCAACTGCGAGTTGATCCGCCCAAGCAGCGCGAGCGCCACGTCGACCATCACCAGCAGGGCCACCAGCGGAAGCGCCAGCCGCGCTCCCACCGAGAACATCGAGCTTCCCAGACGAATCATGGCCAGCCCGGCCTCCGGTCCCAGATGGTAGACTCCCGGCGGCGCCTTCACCAGGCTCTCCGCGAATAGCCGCAAGACCTCGCGGTCCAAACCCAGGGCGAAAAACAACATTCCGGAAACCAACTGCGCGAACACCAGCAACACGCCCGAATCGGCTTCGGTATTGGGATCGATGGTGGAAGCGAAAGCGTATCCGGCCTGCAGCCCCAGGATTTGAGCGCCCAGGGTGAAGCCTTCCATGACAAGGGCCACCGCCACCCCGATGGACATCCCCACGGCGGCTTCGCCCACGGCCCAACCGGCCAGCCGGGCGGCGCCGTAAGGCGGAGGGACCACCGGCCAAAGAGGCATCAGCGCCACGCTGAAGCCCAGAGCAAAGGCCGCCCGCGCCGGGTCGGCAACACTCTTCATGCCGGGCATGGGCACAAACACCAGCGCTCCCGAGATGCGCGCCAGCACCAGCGCAAAGCCGTACAGCGTCCCGAGCGAGAGGGAAACGTTAACGGGCATAGCGGCTCAGATTCCCCAACAGCCCGATGGTGTAAGACATGGTCCGGGCCATCATCCAGGGCAGCAGCAGCAGGAATCCGGAGAGGAAGGCCACCAGGCGCGGCACCGTGCTGAAGGCGTTGTCCTGCATGGACGTGGCGATCTGCACCAGGCTGACGACGATACCGGTTACAAACCCGATCAGCAGGATCGGAGCGACCAGCCAGAAGGTCGTCAGCAGGGCGTCGCGGATGATCTGCACCACCATGTCGGGTGTCATTGGTAGAAACTCTTCATCAGCGATCCGACCACCAGGTTCCATCCGTCCACCAGGACGAACAGGAGGATCTTAAACGGTGCGGAAATCATCACCGGAGGTAGCTGCATCATGCCGATTGAAAGGGTGCACGAGGCCACCACCATATCGATGATCAGGAAGGGCAGGAACAGAACCGCGCCGATCTGGAACCCGGTTTTCAGCTCCGAAAGTATGTAGGCCGGAATCAGGACCTGCAGGTCCAGGTCAGCGGGCGAGCGCGGCGCGGGCGCGTGCGAGATCTCCACCATGAGTCGGATGTCTTTCTCGCGCGCGAAACGCAGCAGGAAGGCGCGCAGCGGCCGGCCACCCTGTTCCATGGCCTGAGATATGGTCACCTGGCCGTTTTCGAGCGGTTCCCAGCCTTGGTGGTACATGTCCATGGCAACCGGTTGCATGATCACCACCGTGAGAAACAACGACAGGCCGAGCAGAACCTGATTGGAGGGGACGGTTTGAGTGCCCAAGGCCTGCCGCAGAAAATGCAGCACCACGGTGAGCCGCAGAAAGGGCGTGATGCACATTACCGCCGCCGGCAGCACGGTCATCAGGGTGAGCACCAGCAGGATCTGCATGGGGACGCTCAGGGAAGCCTCTCCTTTTCCCGCGGAGATTCCCAGCAGCGACAACGGCTGGGGGGTGCCTGCCATCGCGGGAAACGCCAGCCAGAGGGCGCAACCCAAGCGCGCGGTCATCTCCCCTCCCCTTGCCCGTCGAGGCGTTCGCTATCCGGAAGATTCCCGATCAGCGCGCAGCCTGCCGGCGATGACGCCACCAGCATCAGCCGCCCGGCCGCCCGCACCAGGTGCAGAGCGTGCTGCGGTCCTAAGGGCAGCCGCTCCAGGCACTCCAGTTCCCGTCTCCGCCGCGGAAGGCTCCGGGTCCAACCCCGGCGGCGCAGCCACCAGAGCAGCCCGCCAAGCAGCGTGAGTACCCCTGCCACGGCCGCAAACTCCTGAAAATATTCCATTTCTACTCTCCTCAATCTTCGCGGAAGTCGGTGATCCGGACGCCCAGGGCGTTCTCGATCACCACAATCTCGCCGGAAGCGCACAATACGCCGCCCACGTAGATGTCGATGTTCTCGCCGGCGGACCGCGAAGTGCCCAATACGGTGCCCACTTCGAGTTCCAGCACTTCCCGCGTCCGCAGGGTGCGCCGGTCGAGTTCGACCTCGATCTCGACCGGTATCTCGCCGAGCGATGCAATCTCTTCCTGAGGAGTCATCGGCAGTTTAGTGAATTAAGTTGATAGTGTCCTGACTTAAAGTGTCAGCCGTGGTGATTACCCGCGAATCCGCCTCGTAAGCCCGCTGGTAGACCATCAGGTTGGTGAATTCGGTGGCGATGTCCACGGTCGAGGCTTCCAGGGAGCCGCCCTCGATATCGCCGCGGCCGCCGGTTCCCGGCATCCCGATCGACGGCGTGGCGGTTTGCGAACTGGTCTGGAAGTTGTTGCTTCCCACGGCAATCAAAGAGTCCGGGTTGACGATGGAAGCCATGGCCACCTGGCCCACCGTGACCTGGTCGCCATTGGAGTATTGCGCCAGAATGGTGCCCCCGTTTCCCAGCCCGACATTCACCAACTCGGCCGCCGCCGAACCGTTCTGGGAACTGGACGACTCCGCCGAGGGCTGGGCAAACTGCGTGACGTTGCCAGTCGTACCGTTAAACAGATTCCAGTTGACCGACATGTCCGAGGCGCCGTCGGCCAAGCCCGAAATCGTCAAAGTCACCGGGCTGGCGTTCGCGGAATCGAGTTGTCCGTTGGGATCGAAAGTCAGGCTGCCGGTGGCCACCGACACGGAGGTATCCGTGGAACCTACATCCGCGCCGGGGATGGTCACGTTGTAGTTCCAGGTGTTGTTGCCGGCATTTTGGAAGTCCACAGTAAGGACATGCGACGTCCCCAGGCTGTCATAAACGGTCACCGGTGTGCTGAAATCCGAGGATGTGTCGGTGGACGAGTACACCGTGGCCGCCGCGTTCAGATTCACGCCCACCGAAAGCTGTGTGGTGGCAACCGGGGGACTCAGGGTTCCCACCGGCACCACGATGTTGCCGATGGGACCGTTGGTGTTCAGTGTGCCGGTGCTGGGATCGATAGTGGTCCAGCCTTGGACATAGTCTCCCGTGTCCGTCATGAGGTTGCCGGAACTATCCACCTCGAAATTTCCGGCGCGGGTGTACAAGTTATTGCCGCTGGAGTCGCTGACCACGAAAAAACCGTCCCCCTGGATAGCCGCGTCCATCGCGCCCGAACTGGTCTGGACGGCGCCCTGCGTGAACTCCATGGTGGTGAGCGGTTCGCCGGTGCCGAACCCGACCTGGGTGTCGCCGAGCCCGGCGCCCAGGGACTGCGTGACCAGGGACTGGAACTCCACCTGGCTGGTCTTGAACCCGGTAGTGTTTAGATTGGCCAGATTGTTGCCCACCACGTCGATGGCGGTGGAATTCGCATTGAGTCCGGAGAGTGCTGTTGAAAAGGACGTAAACATCGATTTCTCCTTAAGATTGCGGCGTGGCGCCGCTGCTGGTAGTGCTGGACGAAATGCCCATATAACTATTGATATCCGACAGGATCGAAGCAATATTCTGGCCCGTGTTGATGTCCTGTTCGAGCGTTTGGAACTGGGCCAACTGGGTGACGAACTGCGTGCCGTCGGGCGGATTGAGGGGGTCCTGGTTTTGCAGTTGGGCAACCAGAAGCTGCAGGAACATGTTCTCGTTCACGCTGCCCGATTGAGTCGTGTTGGAACTGGATGCCGAAGGCTGGCTGCCAGTCCCGGAAGTGTTAGTGTTGTTCGAAGTGGGTGACATCTGTTTCTCCTTGTGGCTGAGTTCTTGGCGTGGCTTGGGGGCGCCGCGGGCGGCATCCTGCCGGCCGGCGATGCCGGCGCCCGGAAACCATCCGGGAGGGTTTTAGCGAAGAGCGTCCATGAGCCATGCGAAATCGTTTCCTTTGTTCTGGTCCGGGGAAGGCTCCTCGGTAAGCTTGGGCCGCCTCGGCGGAGCATCCTGCCGCCGCCCGTCGGATTGCGATTGGCCTTGACCGCCCGGCGACTGGGAGTCCGCGGAGGAAGCCGTTTCGGCGGCGCGCATACGTTCCCCGCCGGCTGCGGGGTGCCAGGTTTCGGCGCGAAGGCCGCTCTGTTCCAGCCGCGCGGACAAAGACGGCAGATGCTCCCGCAGGTCCCCGGCCAGGCGTTCATCGGGGGTGTGCACGGCAACCCGCAGTTCGCCGCCGCGGTCCGCCACGTGCACTTCGACGCGGCCGTCTCCCACGCCCAGGTCCAGTTTGATGTCGCGCACCGGCTTGGCGCCCGGCTTGGCATCCTCGGGCAACTCCGGAGCGGCTTTGGCGGGGGGCGCAGGCGGCTGGGCGGTACGCTCCGCCGAACGAGTGGCCCCACCCGACTCTGGCGGTGGAGCGGGAGTCCAGCGCGCGGTACCTGCGTCCGCTTGCGCCGGTGGGATGGGAACCTCGGCCTTATGGGCACGCGAACTGTCCGCGGTTTCATCCTTGACGGAAGGGCCTCCGGTCCCGGGCGCCGCCGGGGGAGCCGGCTGCGCGGCATTGACGGCCACGGACAGCGTGGAGTTGCCAGCCGGGTCCGACGCCGCCACGGGCTGAGGGGATGCCGGGTCGGACTTCGCGGAACTGTCGGCGGGATCGGCGGAAGCCGTAAATTCCGACAAAGGGGTCACAATGGCGCGAAATGCCAGCGGGGGCAGCGTGGAGGCGTCGCTCCCAGAGACATCCCCGGCGGTATTCCAAACTCCCGTCGAGGATACCTGGTCTCCGGCGGCAGCTTTACCGTCTTTGGGCGTGTCCGCGGAAACGGCGGGGGGCGCCGTGGTGGCGTTGGCAGCCCGGCTGCGGGCTACCGGGTGGGAATCCGGAGCGGGCGGCAGCACCGCGTCCGGGTTGTGGGGCAGAACATTGGCCGGGACGGGCGCCCCCGCGGGAAGCGGACTTGAGAATAGGGCGGTAGCCGGACGGCTGGCTGTGAGTACCTGGCGGTGGGAATCCGCCGGCGGTTTGCGGGTGTTCGGTGGAGCACCCGCCGAAGCCCCTGCCGGGGCCGAAATCCCGTTCGGACTCGGAATGGCGGTGCCGGCCGAA
>DATJRE010000016.1:0-8619 GCA_035505095.1 Bryobacteraceae bacterium
ATCCGACCGGCAAGAAGGCGGCCTTCTGGCAAGCGCCGGTGATGCTGGTACAGTAACAGGCCGCGGGCCGTCCCGGATTCCACCGGCGGTTACCCCGAACGGCGCACCCAGCGCCGGGCAACCCGGCGCCCTGTGGTGTAATTTGAGAAGTGTCGCCGGACGCCAATGCTGCGGCCAAGCCGATGCCTTACCTGCCTGGTGATACGCTCACCATCCTGAGCCTGGCAATCGCCACTCACGTGCTGGCAAACATACTCCATGAAGGCGCGGGTCACGGCGGCGCGTGTCTGGCCGTCGGCGGCAGGCCGCTTTTCATTTGCACGGTCAGCATGGAGTGCAGCGCCGGCGGACGCCTGGTGACGGCCGGGGGCACCCTTATGAATTTCGCCGCGGCCACGCTGTTTTTCACGCTGGGACGCCTTACCACCGCAGCCGCGCCGGTCTGGAAATATTTCTTCTGGCTGTCGATGACGGTGAACCTCCTGGCCGCGGCGGGCTATTTCCTGTTTTCGGGCCTGAGCGGTTTCGGAGATTGGGCCGAGTTCGTTCGAGGACTCAGCCCGCAGTGGGCCTGGCGAATCGCAATGACCGCCTTCGGGACCGGCGCCTATCTGCTGTCCGTCTGGATCAGCCTGCGCGAACTCCGCCCGCTGATTGGCAGCGACCGGCGCCGCCGGTACCTGCGCGCGGTGGAGCTTTCGCGGGCGCCCTATTTTGCCGGAGGAATCCTGGCCTGTGTCGCCGGTTCGCTGAATCCCGCGGGGTGGATTCTGGTCGCCCTGTCCGCGGCGGCTTCCACTTTTGGGGGCACTTCCGGCCTGCTTTGGATGCCGGAATGGCTCAAGGGCGGCACGATTCCGCTGGGCAGCGAGCGGGAACCTGCGCCCATCCGAAGAAGTTGGGGGTGGATCGTGACGGCCGCGGTTGCCGCGTGCGCGTTCATCGCGGTGCTCGGCCCGGGGCTACGCTTCGCGAAGTAAGCGCCGCATTAGCCGCCGCCGTACTATGGTAGGGCATGCCAGACCTTCAAGAGCAGTTCGGCGCGATCGACATTTACCTTTTCGATCAGCTTCTGCGAGGCCGCATCGCGCCGGGAATGCGTGTGGCGGACGCGGGCTGCGGCTACGGGCGCAACCTGGTTTACCTGTTGCAACAGGGGTACGAGGCGTTTGGCGCCGATGCGGACCCGCGGGAGGTGGAGGAGATGCGTCGGATGGCCGCTCGGCTGGCGCCCCATCTGCCGGCGAGCAACTTTCGCAACGAGCCCGTGGAGGCCATGAGTTTCCCGGCGGACTCCGCCGATGTGGTCATCAGCAGCGCGGTCCTGCACTTCGCCCGCGACGACGAGCAGTTTCAGGCCATGCTGCGCGGCACCTGGCGGCTGCTGCGGCCTGGCGGCCTGTTCTTTTGCCGGCTGGCCTCGTCCATCGGCATCGAAAACCGCGTCGCGCGGCTGGCGGGGCGCCGGTTCCGGTTGCCGGACGGCTCCGACCGCTACCTGGTGGATGAAGCGCTGCTCATGCAACTCGCCGCGGAATTGGGAGGCGCACTGCTCGACCCGCTCAAAACCACGGTGGTGCAGAACCAGCGCTCCATGACCACCTGGGTGATGCGCAAGGACGGCCTTTCATCGGGAGTTTAGGAACAGCCGCACGTTGACGAACTGGTTGGGGAACAGCGCGCCGTTCTTGTTATCCAACACGGCTTTGAGTTTCGCGGTGCCGGTGGCCGGGTCGATCTGGTTATCGACCGCCGTCAGACGGCCGGTTCCGAGTTTCGCCGTAGCAGCGCGGTTCCAAACTTCCACGGGCAGGTTCGCGCCCTCGGCCATCCGGGCACGCACCGCCGGCAGGTCGTCTTCCGGGATGGTGACCAGCACCGCGATGGGCTGGAGCTGGGTGATCACCAGAATGCCGGTGGTGTCAGAGGCATGCACGATATTACCGGGATCGAGCAGGCGCAGCCCCACTACGCCAGAGATCGGCGCCATGATCTGCGTGTAACTCACCTGCAGCCTGGCGCTCTCGACTTTGGTTTGATCGATTCTCATCCGGCCTTCGATCTCCAGCGCGGCGCTCTGCGGCCCGAGGCCTCCGGTGGCGGCCCGTTGGGCCGCGGCCAGTTCCGCCTGATCCTCAGCGAGTTGCGCCTCCGCCTGCTCCAGTTCGATCTGATACGGGCGCGGGTCGATGGTCGCCAGCAACTGGCCCTGCTGGACCTGGTCGCCTTCCTGGAAGCTCACCGACATCAACTGGCCATCCACGCGCGACTTCACGGTAACCGTGTAGTAAGGAACAATGGTGCCCAAACCAGCCAGGTAGCCGGATTCCGGCTTGTCGGCGGCCGCGGCTTGCCTGGCGGGGGGCGCGTCGGGAGCCGCCGGCTTGCTTGCGATTCCCGGAAGGGGCGGCTTCGGAACAGCCTGCGCGCGAGCCTGCGGAGTGTCCTGAGCGGCGGCCTGCGGGCTCGTCGCCACCACCACGTACGCGAGCGGCGATCCCAGGAGCAGTATGGCTGCCCAACCCCACCGGCTCACCCCGGGCGGTATGCCCGGGAGTCCGGTCCCATCCAAAATGCGGTGGATGCGTTGGTCCGGCCGGCCATAGCGCGCCATCGGCACTCCCGCCCAGCCGGCGGTTCGCGGAGCGGCGCGCTCCACGAAATCCAGCAGCACCTGGGCGTACAAGGCGCGGTCGCAGGTGGCTGCTACGGCCGCATCGTCACTGGCGTCTTCGGCCACGCGAACGATGCGCCGGTGCAGGAACCAGCTCAACGGGCTGTGCCACAGCAGCGCCCGGTGGATTGCCGAGAGCACCTGCACCGCCGGATCGCGGCGCCGGATGTGCGAGCGCTCGTGCGCCAACACGGCCTCCAGCTTGGCACTCTCCCACTGACGCCAGTCGGGCGGCAGCACGATGGCGGGGCGCACGATCCCCAGCGTCACCGGGACCGCCACGCGGTCGGATTCGCGAATCTCGATTCCTTCGGTGATCCGTCCGGTGGCCCGGCTGGCATGTACCAGGCGCAGGGCAACCGCCATGCCGATGCCCAGGCGCAGCAGCAGCGTGAGGGCGCCCAGGAAGTAGACCGCCTCCGCAGCCCACGCCCATTCGAAGCGGTTCGAGACTGGCGCGCTGTGCCGTTCCGCGGCGGTGACTGGGCTTGCGATGGCCGGCACGGCGGCGCCGGAATCGGCCACCGGCGATGCGACGCGGCCGGCTGGCGCCGCCGTAAGGATCACCGGCAGTTTCGGCACGGCCATGTGGAGCGCCGGAATCGCCAGCGAGCCGCATAAAATGGCCGTCCACGCCGCCAGGCGGAGGGAGGCATCTTTCACCCGCAGCAGCCGCAACAGCAACGCTCCGCCCAGAATCAGGATCGACGAACGAAGCGCCCATCCCGCCAGAAATCCGATGGTTGTCATGCGGTCTTCTCCCTGCGCCGGGCAATTTTCTCTGCCAGGCGCTGCAACTGTTTCGGCTCCAGGACCTGGTTGTCCACCAGACCCACCAGCAACTCCTCCACGGACCCGCCACAGAAGCGGTCGATGAGCTGTTTGGCCGCTTCCACGGCCACGTTCCGCCGGCTATCCACGGCGCGGTACACGAAAGTGCGTCCATCCACTTTGTGGGTGACATAGCCCTTCTCTTCCAGCTTGCGGAGGATCGTGCGGATGGTCGAATCCTTCAGCTTGCGCTCGGGAGCCAGTCCTTCGCGGCATATTTCCGCCGTGCAATCGGGGTGCGCCCAGACATAATCCAGCAGAAACTGTTCCAGCGGGGTGGGTGGTTTGCGGCGGCCAATGTTAAACATCGTAATGTTAAAATTAATAACGCAGATGGCCGCTGGTGTCAAGCGCCCGGAATGATCTTCCGTCTTGACAGGCGCCGCCGCCTCGCCCTAATATATCCGTAGCGGATGTATTCGAGATGAGCAAGCCACAATCCCCTCAAGACCTCCTCCCGCTGACGCCGCCGGTGTTTCACATCCTGCTGGCGCTGGCCGAAGGAGAACGCCACGGCTATGGCATCATGCAGGATGTCGCGCGGCAGACCGGCGATCAGTTGCAACTGGGCCCCGGCACGCTGTACGGCTGCCTCAAGCGCATGCTGGCGGCGCGCCTTGTGGAAGAATCCGGCGAGCGGCCCGACCCGGCTTTGGACGACGAGCGCCGGCGCTACTACCGCATGACCGATCTGGGCCGTCAGGCCGCGCGGGCCGAAGCGCAGCGCCTGGCAGCGGCGGTAAATGCGGCGCGCTCCCGCCGGCTGTTCAGCAAGCCGGGCGTCGCCGGAGGCAAAGCATGATGCCGCAATCTTCCGGAATGCGCTGGCTGTGCCGCGTCTACGGCGCGCTGCTGTACGCCTACCCGCGCGAATTCCGCCTGGAGTATGGAGCTGCCATGCAGCAGGTGTTTCGCGACCGTTGCCGCGATGCACAGCGAACCGAGGGTCTGTTCGGCTTGCTGCGTTTCGCCCTCCACACGGCCGCCGATTGGGTTTCCACCACCGTTCGTGAGAGCCCGGTACCGCGCGCTGCGGTAGAGCACGTGCGGGCCGTATGGTCCGCCGGCCGCCGCCAGGCGCCGCGCAGCTTCGTCAGCGAGTGGGTGGTCACCATCCTGCTTTACCTCTTCGCCGCCACCACGCTGGTGCAGGCTTACGTAGTGCCCACCGGGTCGATGGAAGGCACGGTACGCGTGGGAGACCACATGCTGGTGGATCGCATGACCTACGCCAAGGCCGGCCCGTGGGCGCGCCATGTGCTGCCCTACCGCGACCTGCAGCGCGGCGATATCGTCTGCTTCCTGTACCCCGAAGACGTCCGCCAGACTTACGTGAAGCGCGTGATCGGCCTTCCCGGCGATCACATCCGCCTGGTGAACAAGCAGGTGATCCGCAACGGCCGCCGGCTGATCGAGCCGTACACCCAGCATGTCGATCCATCGCTCGATGCGTTCCGCGATAACTTCCCCGATGGGCCGGAATACCAGGCGTCACTGCGTGGTCTCGACATGCTGCGCCATCATGTGGTGAACGGCGAAGTGGTGGTGCCGCCGGATATGTTCTTCGCCATGGGCGACAATCGCGACAACTCCTCGGACAGCCGCTTCTGGGGCTTCGTGCCGCGCAGCTACGTGGTGGGCAAGCCGGTGGTGATCTACTGGTCGTTCGACGCGCCCACATCGGATCTGGAAGGATGGAGCATCGACCACGTCCTCGACGTGACGCTGCATTTCTTCACCAAGACGCGCTGGGACCGGATGCTGCTGGTTCCGCGCGCGCAAAAGGCCCAGGAAGTCGCGGTGACGCCATGAAGGCTCCGCGAAACGCCGCGCCCTCGCCGGCGGCTCTTCTGGCGTTGGGATGGCTGCTTCCCGGCGGAGGCTACCTGCTGCTGCGCCGCTATCGCCAGTTCGCGCTGTTCCTGGCTGTGGTTTCGATTGCCAGTGTTGCCGGAGTACTGCTGCAGGGCGCGAACCTGTGGCCTCCCGCGGCAGAGTTGCAGGGCCTCGATGGCGTCGCGGTGCTGGCTGCGCACGCCGGAACGCTGGCCAAAGCCCTGGCCGGCGGACCGTACTTACTGGCGCGCCTGGTGGGCTATTCGCAGAGTTACCTGGCCGGATGCCTGCACGAATACGGCACGGCTTTACTTACGGTGGCCGGATTGGTGAACCTGCTGGCATTGCCGATGCATGGGGCGCAAGGCGAGAGGCGCGCGCATGACTCACTTGGCGTACACCATCTTATTCGCGCTCCTGCTGGCCGCGGCCCTCTCGCTGGTGGGCCACCGCTCGGGCCGTGAGCGGCTCTACCTGGCCATTTATTGGTTCTGCTCCACGATGGCCTCGGTGGTGGCTGCGGCGTGGATCATGCACTGGATTCACGGGTAGGGCCGTGCCTTGCCGTAAGGCGCCACGCTGACCGCGGCGGAGAAAGCCGTCGAGAAGTCCGCGCAGCCCGCCGGTTGGCGAAGGCCAGGAAAGCCAGGAAGACGGAAAGCCGGGCATTGGCTCCGTCTCACCGCGGCGGCACTTTGGGCAGGCCAAACAGGTCTTCCGGCGCGGACGGGTCTCCGGCGGCCGGGCCGTGCCAGACGCTTCCACCGAACGTGGTGATGTAGACCTTGTCCGGGTCATGCGGGTCCGGGATCACCCGATGGCCCCACTTGAAATTGAATCCGCCGAGGCGTGTCCACGTCACGCCGCCATCGGTGGACCGCCAGGCCGAGGATTCGAAACCGGCGGCGTAGAGCAGGTTCGGATTGCGCGGGTCGATGGTCACATCGTAGATGTGCTGGTCCTTCGCCAGCACGTGGCGCCAGGTGGCGCCCGCATCGGGTGAAAAGTAAATGCCGCCGTCTTGGCTGCTTTCGCCGGCGCCTGTGGGCGTGGAGCGGCTCCAGGCCGCCAGGAACAGGCGGCGCGGGTCGCGCGGATCGATGGCCAGTCCGTTGGGTCCGGTAACGCCTTCCGGCAGCGCCACGCGCGTCCAATGGCTCGCCGCATCGGTCGAGCGATAGAGCGCTCCGGGCACCGCTTCGCTGCGGCGCGCCACCACCAGGTAGAGCGCGCCTCGCACATCGCGGGCCAGCCGCCACGCAAACGGCTGCGGCCCGGTGATTCCGTTGTTGCGCAACGCCCAATGCGCGCCGCCATCGGTGGATTGGAAAACCCCGCGGCCGAATCCGGCCACGTAGAGCACGCGGCGCTCCGGCGGGCTGGCGGGATCGAGCAGGATGTGGGTGGCGGCGGTCTCGCCCATCCCGGCGTTCGATACGCGCCAGGTGCGGCCGCCATCGTCGCTCACCACTACGCCTCCGGTGTAAGAATCGGGCGAGCGGTTGCGCCACATCTTGTCGCGCGGCAGATCGTGTACGCCGCTCATCACCGCCCAGGCCCGGCCGCGCACCTGCGGGTCGAACTCCATCCAATAGGTGGTGTTCAGCCATTCGCCCGGCACGCCTTGGCGCGTGGCGCTACGCCAGCTCAGGCCGCCATCCGGGCTTTCGAAGAGGCCGATGTCGGTGTAGGAAACAAGGAGGCGCCGGGCGTCGAACGGGTCGAAATGGACCCCGTAGCAGGTGGTCACATCGAGACCCGTGGTGGTCCAGCCGTGGGACGCAGGTTGGGAGTAGACTGCCTGCCAGGTTGCCCCGCCATCGCGGCTGATGGTGGCGCGGCCGCTGTCGGTGCTGAGAACCACATTGGGGTCCGCAGGCGATACGCCGATGCCGAAGGCGGTTCCCGGCCAGCCCGTGCCGAAGCGCGCGGAGATCCACGCATCGTGGACGTTGGAGGCCAGCGTGCGAGTGTCCTGCCAGACAAGCTGCCAGTGCAGGCCGCGATCAATGGTTTTGGCGATTCCGAAGCTGGCGTGCAGGGGCGTGCGCAACCCCGCGAACGCCACGTAAGCTGTCTCGGGATGATGCGCACTGGCGGCGATCTGGCCGGCGCGCCCGTGCATGCCCGGCAACAGCGACTCGCGCCAATGGCCGCCACCGTCTTCCGAGACGAAGATGCGGCCCCGGCTGGTGGCGTAAATCGCCGGTGGCCCGTGCGCCCCAAAGCCGGCCGAGACGTAATCCAAAGGGCCGGGCGATGGGCCAGCTTGCCAGCGGCCGTCCCTGCGAACCGCGATGGACTGCGCTCCTGCCTCGTAGAGGGTACCGCCGTGGCCGGCCCACAGATGGCTTACGCCCTCCGCGAGGCTGCCTTCTTCCCGCCAGGTCGCGCCGGCGTCCGGCGAGGTCCACAGGGCATACCCTGGCCCGCTGCGCAGCGCGGCGTACAAGACTTGGGAATTGTCCGGATCGATGGCCAGGGCCGACACCGCACCACCCGGCCCATCCGCCACTTGGAAGTTCCTTTCGGCGTCGTCATCGGTCATTGAGATACGGCGCACCGATTGGGGCCGCGGTAGGATCAGGGTCCACGAATCGCCGCCATCGGTAGTGCGGAACAGGGCATCGGCCTGCGCGTAGATGGTGTGCGGCTGGTGCTCATCGAAGACGAAGAACCGCACTGTTCCGCCCAGGTTGAACATGCGCCAGGATCGGCCGCCATCGTGCGTGAGGTAGGCCCCGGTCATATCGCAGGCAATCAGCGCGACGTTCGGATCGCGCGGATCGATCGTGGGGTGGAACATGGAGCCTCCGCCGCCCGGCCCGATGATGCGCCACGGATTCTGGCGCTGCCCTACCTGCGCGCAAACCAGGAAGGTGAGTGAAGCGGCAACCGCCAGGGCCGGTTTCATCCTAAATCCGGCAGTTGCGGCTCCGCGGAGCGGGCAGCGGCCGTGCGCTGCAACCAGCAGCAGATAAACCGGTTGTTACCCGCAAGGTGGCCTGTGCCGCAGTTGGAAATTGGTCGCGCCAAGGGTCCTGCGAGGCGGGGTGGCGGGCTGACTGCCGGATTCAGGTTCATGGACGCGCGAACCTCTTATACTATGCCGCGCCGCAGGTCGCGCAGCGCCGCCTCTACCGCGTGGTACCCGCACATGCCGTGCACCCCGCCGCTGGGCGGTGTGGAAGCCGAGCAGAGATACACGCCGCGCAATGGGGTTCGGTAGAGCAGGCGGGTGGGCCGCAGGAAAAACTGGCGCAGATCGCCCGCTCCGC
>DATJRE010000017.1:0-7503 GCA_035505095.1 Bryobacteraceae bacterium
TTTGCCGCTCGCGGTCAGCCGGACGCCGCGGTGCTTTTCGTACAGAACCAGGGCGGGGCGCTGGGCGGCCAGCTTTTGCAGCATTCCAGTGACGGAAGGAGTGCGGACCCCGAGCCTGGCGGCCAGCGCGTTGGTGGAGACGCGCGCGTCTTCGGCCCCGCCCATTTCGAGGATCGCCTTGAGGTAGTCGTCCACCGATTCCGAGGTCGCGGACGCCGTTGTTTTTGCCGCCACTAATTCGATGATAGGCCAGACGTGACGGCGTGGCAACCGGCTTTAGGGAGTCATTATTTTCGGGGTTGCCCAGGCGGGCAGGACAGCACTCTTTGACGGTCGCGGCTCGGTTCAAGATGCGCGTGTTCGCTGGGAATGCAGAGTCGCTGGGGTGTTTTTCGGGAGCGCGGCGGGTGAGGGCAAACCCGCCAGTCCGGTTCCGCACGCAACCGGCAAATTCGGGTTGCGCCATGCGGGCGCCGCAGATTAATATTAGGGATGCCTAATTTTGGAGGGCGTAGGCTAACTGCCGGCCCCGCGCTCCTGCTTCTGGGGTGGCTGGCGGTCTTCATCGGTTTTCCGGAGCGCCTGCGGGCGCAGGGCGAGACGACCAGCGCCATCGTAGGGACGGTGGCCGACCCTAGCGGCGGCTCCATCGCCGGCGCCACCGTAACGATCGTGGACACCGCGACCGGATCGCAGCGCATGGCCAAAACCGACGCGTCGGGCCGTTTCGGCTTTCCGCAGTTGCGGCCCGGCCAGTACTCGGTAAGAGCCGAAGCCGGCGGGTTCGAATCGCAGATCAACCAGGCGGTCTCCGCGGGATTGGGACAAAGGCAGACGGTGGACTTCGTGCTCAAACTGGCCACCGAAAAGGGCGAGGTGGTGGTGACCGGCGAAGCGCCGCTGGTGAATCCCCAGAACCCCAATACCGCCACGACACTGAGCGCCAAGGCGTTGGAGAATCTGCCCAATCCCGGCGGAGACATGACCTACCCTTTGCAGTTCGCGGCGGGCGCCCTGATCAACACCGCGGGCAGCGGCAACGACTTCGTGGGCGGCACCAATGGCTACGGCAACGTGCAATTCAACGGCCTGCCATCGTTATCGAATGGCTATATCGTCGATGGCCTGGAGACCAACGATCCGCTGACCAATCTCAATAGCGGCCTTTCGACCAACCTGGTGCTGGGCCTGAATTCGATCTCCGAAGTTACCGTGAATACGCTGTCGTACACCGTCGATCAAGGGCGCTACGGGGCGTCACAGGTCAACTATGTGACTAAGTCCGGCGGAAATCGGTTTCACGGCAACCTGTACGAGCTGTGGAACGGTTCGCGATTGGACGCCGCCGACTTCTTCACCAACTCCACGCCGGGTAATCATAAGCCGCGCTCCACCGTGAACCACTTCGGCGGCAGCCTGGGAGGACCCATCCGGCGCAACCGGCTGTTCTTCTTCTTCGATAGCGAGTGGGTGCGGATCGCTTTGCCCATCGTGTCGGCCACCACGGTTCCGACGCCGGCCTTCGAGCAATACGTCTTGCAGCAACTGCCGCTGGGCGGCAAGGACACGGTGACCGGCTCCACTTATCAGCCGGCGCCGCAACTGGCGCCTTTTTATCAAAAGATGTTCAGCCTGTACCCCGGCAATGCGGGAACGCCGCTGGCCATATTGGGCTGCCCGCTGGCAAGCAATGGAAGCCTCGCGCCGGGCCTGCCGCCCGATGGCGATGGCTGCGCCAACCGCCAGAGCGTCTCGCATTCGAGCGACGACCACGAACAGGTCCAGACGGCGCGGATCGACTACAACATCGACCCGAACAACACCACCTGGTACCGCTTCCAGGCCGATACCGGATTGCAGGCCGCTTATACCGACCCGATCAATCCCCTGTTTAACGCTCTCTCTCCGCAGCCGCTGTACTCATTTGCAGCCGGTTACACGCATATCTTTTCTTCCCGGCTGGTGAACTATTTCAACCCGGCGTTTTCCTGGTACGAGAGCCTGTTCGGCCCGAGCGATTTTCAACAGACACTGGCGGCCTTTCCGATTGTGCTGCAGGGCAGCGGCGCCAACGCGCCCTTTACCACCGTTGGCGGCATGGACAACACCTGGGTGCAGGGACGGCGGGCCAGCCGCTTCTTTCTCAACGACAACCTGGCGTGGACCATCGGCGGGCACGAGCTGCGCTTCGGGACCAACACCCGAATCTTTCTGCTGAACGATTATGACTTCGGCGAGGGGGTGGTTCCGCTGGTCACTTACACGACGCTGCCGCAGTTCATTTACGGAGTGGCGTCCACGGCCACCGAGACTTTTCCGCTGGCGGACTCCGAACCGTATAACTTCCTGAACCTCGACTTATACGCGCAGGACACCTGGAAACTCACTCCGCGGCTTACCTGGACCTTTGGACTGCGCGCGACTCACAACTCCGATCCAGTCAATCCGCACGACGCGGTGGCGCGGCTGGCGGGATCGTTCGGATCCATTTCTCATGACGTCAATCAGCCGCTCAATGCGGCCATTCAAACCGGCCTGGGCAACATCTTCGCCTCCACGCCGATCGAGATTCTTCAACCGCGAACCGCGCTGGCCTACCAGGTTGCGCCCAAGACCGTCCTGCGGACCGGCTTCGGACTGTTCAGCGATCTGCTGCCGGGAAGCGTGGTGGACCTGGTGGGGGTGAACCCGCCGTACTCCGAAACCTTCCAGGGCGGCCTGCTGGGCACGGTGGGCGGAACGGCCCTCGCACCGGGCGTTCCCGCAAGTGCGGTGGATGCGACCGTCACCGCCAACCGGGCATTCAACGCGGGCTTCGGCGCGGGACAGCTCTCCTGCGCATCTCCGCTGGCGAATCCGGGCACCTGCCTGCAACCGGTGGCCATGACGGCGGTGCCCGATGGAAAGCTGCACGCGCCGTACTTCATGGAATGGAGCTTCGCCGTGGAACACCAGGCTGGGAGTACCCTTAACCTGCGGGCGCAGTATGTGGGCACCCGTGCCGTAAATCAGCCCTATACCACCCAAGTAAACGGCTACCAGACGGTGTGCCCGGGCTGCTTTGCGCCGTTCCCCTATGGAGCGCCAACCGACCCGCGCTTCGCCGCGGTCACGCAGCTCGCCACCGGCGCCAACAGCCATTACAACGGCCTCCAGACCACCGCCGAAAAGCGGCTGTCGCACGGAGTGCAGCTTCAGGCCAATTACACCTTCAGCCGCTGCATCGATACGGTATCGAACGGAGGATTTCTGCCGTTCTCGGCGGGGGGAATTCTTTCGCCGATTCCCGGCGACCTGCAGCGCGACCGCGGCCCCTGCGATTACGATGTGCGGCACAACCTCACGGCCACGTACGTGTATGAGCTGCCGGGGCCCAAGGGCGCCTTCGGGCGCAGCCGCCTGGGCGCGGCGCTGAAAGGCTGGCAGGTGTCCGGAACGGCGTTCTGGCACAGCGGGATTCCGTTCTCGGTGGAGAGCGCGCCCTATTCGGCCAACGGAAACGGCATCGTAAATGGCAGCGGCCCGCAGTTCGCCAGCGCCGTTGCCGGCGTCGCGCAATATGCCCACGGCCCGATTCCCGGCGTCACCCAGCCCGGCACGGTCCAGTGGCTGAACCCCAACGCCTTCGTTTCGGCGGTCGATCCGAGCACCGGCGCGTGCCTGGGCGGCGACACTCCGGCGGCCTGCCAATTCGGCAACCTGGGGCGCAACGCGCTGCGCGGTCCGGACTTCACCTGGAGCGACCTGTACCTCACCAAGTGGTGCACGCTGAGCGAGCGCGTGAAAATGCGCATCGACGGCCAGTTCTTCAACCTCTTCAACCATCCGAACTTCGGACTCCCGGTGCTGGGCTACGCCGGCATTCCCGGCAAGCCCTCCACCCAGACCGGCTTCGGCGCCTTCACCTACACCACCTCGCCGCCCACCGGGCTGCTGGGCGTGGGCCTCGGCGGCGACAGTTCCCCGCGCATGATCGCCTTCCAGGCACGCCTGGAATTCTGACGCGCGCCCGCGACAACTCCGCTACACTGAACTGTGCCCAGCATCTACTCGCTGAAGCCGCGCTTTCAAGCCCTGCTGCGCCCGCTGGTGCGGGTGCTGGCGCGCGCGGGTTTCACGGCCAACCACGTGACCCTGCTGGCGTGCATTTTTTCCGTGGCGATCGGCGCGTGGGTGGCGGCGCACATCGAATCGCGCGGGCTGCTGCTGATCCTGCCGGGATTCCTTTTCGTGCGCATGGCGATGAACGCCATCGATGGCATGCTGGCGCGCGAGTTCGGGCAGAAATCGCTGCTGGGGGCCTATCTGAACGAGTTGTCGGATGTGGTTTCGGACGCCTTCCTGTACCTGCCGTTCGCCTTTCTGCCGCCTTTCGAGGCGCTTTGGATCGGGGCCGTGATCTGGTTGGCGGCGCTTTCGGAAATGGCCGGAGTTCTGGCGCTGATGGTGGGCGCCGCGCGGCGTTATGACGGCCCCATGGGCAAAAGCGACCGCGCGTTCGTGTTCGGGGCCATGGCGCTGTGGATCGGCGCCGGGGGCGGCTTGTACCCGTGGGTGGCATGGCTGTTCCCCAGGTTGCTTGCCCTGCTTTTGGCGGCTACAATTGTCAACCGGGTGAGAGGCGGACTCGCCGAAGCGCACGCCCGTGCGTAAATAGCGATGCCGTTGGTTAGCGTTCCCGTTACTGTATGCGAATTCCTGAAGAGCGATTTTTTGCGGCTGGCGATGGAACTCGCCTGTTCTATCGCTACTGGCCGGCGGCCGTCGCGCCCGCCCAACGAGCGGTGGTCCTGTTTCATCGCGGCCACGAGCATTCGGGGCGCTTGCAGCATATCGTGGACGAACTCGATTTGCCCTCCACGGCGATGTTCGCGTGGGACGCCCGGGGACACGGGCGTTCGGTGGATGACGCGCCTGCCGCGCCTGCTTCCATCGGCACGCTGGTCAACGATGTAGACGCGTTCATGCGGCATATTTCGAGCGCCTACGGAATCGCCATCGCGGACATGGCGGTGCTGGCGCAGAGCGTGGGAAGCGTGCTGGTGGCCACCTGGGTGCACGATTATGCGCCGCCTATCCGGGCGATGATTCTGGCCTCGCCGGCTTTCAGCGTGAAGCTGTATGTGCCGCTCGCGCGCCCTTTGTTGCAGCTCCGTTACCGGCTGTTCGGCGACTTCTCCGTGAAATCCTACGTGAAGCCGCGCGCGCTGACGCACGACCCGGAGCGCATCGCTTCGTACTTAACCGATCCGCTGATCCGCCGTCCCATCGCGGTCAACATCCTGCTGGCCCTCTACAGCACGGCAGACCGCGTAATTGCCGATGCGCCGGCCATCCAGGTTCCCACGCAGGTCTTGATTTCGGGAGCGGACTTCGTGGTGCACCATGGACCGCAGCACCGCTTCTTCGAACGGCTGGGGTCGAAGGTGAAAGAGAAGCACGTGCTGCCGGGCTTCTATCACGATACGCTGGGCGAAAGAGACCGCGCCCCAGCCATCGCCAAAGTGCGCGCCTTCATCGAAAAATGCTTCGCCGCGCCGCCGGGCCCGCCCTCTCTGCTGGAGGCCGACCGCGCCGGATACACGTACGACGAATTCGAGAGCCTCAGCCGGCCGCTGCCCGCGCTTTCGCCGAAGGCGCTGAGTTTCGCTTTCACGCGCTTCGGCATGCGCACCGGCGGGCGGCTCTCCGAGGGCATTCGGCTGGGCCTCGCGACGGGCTTCGATTCCGGAAGCACGCTGGATTACGTGTACCGCAACCGCCCGTCGGGCACCACGCCGCTGGGGAAGCTCATCGACTGGAGCTACCTGAACTCGATTGGCTGGCGCGGCATCCGCATCCGCAAACAGCACCTGGAGCGCCTGCTCACCCAGGCGATGGCGGCGCTGCGGGCGTCCGGGCGGCCGGTGCGCATCGCCGATATTGCCGCGGGGCACGGGCGGTACGTGCTGGAGGCCATCGAGACGCTGGCGGAGAAGCCCGATAGCGTTCTGCTGCGCGACTTCAGCGAAATCAACGTGCGCGACGGCGCGGCGCTGATCCGCCAGAAAGGCATGGAGGCGATTGCGCGCTTCGAGAAAGGCGACGCGTTTGACCGGAAATCCGTGGCCGCCCTCGCCCCTCGACCCACCGTGGGGGTGGTTTCGGGGCTATACGAGCTATTTCCCGCCAACGGCGCCATTCGCGAATCGCTGGCCGGTTTCGCGGAGGCCATCGAACCGGGCGGCTACCTGATTTACACCGGGCAGCCGTGGCACCCGCAACTGGAGCTGATTGCCCGCACGCTTTCCAGCCACCGCGGCGGCAAACCCTGGATCATGCGGCGCAGGACGCAAGCCGAGATCGATCAACTAGTGGAAGCGGCCGGCTTCCGCAAGACCGCGGAACTGGCCGATGACTGGGGCATCTTCACCGTCTCCCTGGCCCAAAGGGTTGGCAGTTGATGGCCGCGGCCGCGCCCCAACCGCACGCCGCGGGCGAACGCCACCCGTGGGGCCTGGCGATGCTGTGGCTGGTTGGCCTGACGCCCTTTTTCTTCCTCAGCTACGGCTTTGCCAACTGGGTGACCGGCCTGCGCCACAACGTGCCGGAGTTGGCCTTCGGATGGGAGCGCCATATTCCGTTTTGGCCCTGGACCATCGTGCCGTACTGGACCACCGATTTTTTCTACGCGGGGTCGCTGCTGCTGTGCCGCACGCGCGCCGAGCTCCACACGCAGGGCCGGCGGCTGTTGGCAGTGCAGGCGATTTGTGTGGCCGGATTCCTGCTGTGCCCGCTGCAGTTCCGCTTCCCGCGGCCCGCTGCCAGCGGACTCTGCGGCCAACTATTCGATGCGCTGATGAGCTTCGACCGGCCTTTCAACCAGGCGCCCTCCCTGCACGTCGCGTTGACGGCGGTGCTGTGGGCGGCCTACAGCCGGCATTTGCGCGGCTGGTGGCTGGGGCTGGTGCGCGGCTGGTTCGTGCTGATGGCGCTCTCCACGCTGACCACCTATCAGCACCATTTCATCGACCTGCCCACCGGTCTGTGGGCCGGGCTGTTCGCGGTGATGCTGTTTCCGACGCGCAGCCGGCCTGGAGTGGAGCGATCTACCGACCCGTTGCGGTTCCGGCTGGCCGCCGCATACCTGGCGGGAGCGGCGATTGCGGCCGCGCTGGCATGGCGCTTCGGTGGATTGGCCTGGCTGCTGCTGTGGCCCGCGGCGGCATTGGCCGTGGTGGCGGGGATTTATGCGCTCGGCCGGGCGGAGCTGTTTCGCAAGTCCGAATCCGGCGCGATGACCCCGGCGGCCGTCGGGGTGCTCGGGCCGTATATTGCAAGCGCCTGGCTCAGCTCACGCTGGTTCACGCGCCGCGAGCCGCCCGCGCACGAAATTGCGAGCGGCGTCTGGCTGGGGCGGATTCCGCGGCGGGTGGAGCGGGCGGCCGCGGGGTTCCGTTCGGTGGTCGATCTGACGGCCGAGATGCCCTTCTCGAGTGAGGGCATCGCGTACCGCTCGATTCC
>DATJRE010000018.1:0-6268 GCA_035505095.1 Bryobacteraceae bacterium
CGCCCCACATCCGGCCCCGCGATGAAAAACGACGCCAGCATTTCCGGATGCGAGGGCGCATAGCCGTGGGTGCCCCCGGCGTGCGCCGTCACCAGCGCTCCCAGCGTATCGGCCACCGAGAAGTTCGATTGCATGTCCACCCAAAACGCCGCCTGCGGATTGCCGCCCATGGCTGCAATGGCTTTCGGGTCCAGGATGCGCGCGATGCCGTTGGCCGGATTGGCCGCCAGCCGGCGCAGCAGTTGCTCCGTTTTCGCGCGCGTGACTTCATCGTGGGGATCTTTCAGCAGAATAGCCGCCGAGCCGCCATCCACTTTTGGGAAGGCCTTCCAATCCAGCACCAGCGGCGCGCCGCGGAAGCCTGCGCCCGGTCCCAGCGTCACCAGCCCTTCATCGGCGAAAGCTTTCATCAGGTTCAAAGTATGGTCGATGCGCGAAAAGCCGTGATCGGAAACCACGCACACGGCGTAGTCCGGGAAGGCGCTGTGCGCGGCGTCCTCCAGTTGCCCCAGCATCGCATCGATCTCTTCGAGCGAGCCACTGGATTCGGCGCTGAACGGTCCAGTCGCGTGCTGCAGGTGATCGAGCGCCGCCAGGTGAATGGCCATGAATTGCGGTTTCTTGTGGCGCAGGATCCAGGCGGCGTAGCGCGTGCGCGCCCGGTCGCCGGGGATGGCTTCGTCGAGGTCGAGGACATACGGCCCTTCGTCGCGGGCGATTTCGGCCACCAGCCCCGGCGTGCTCACCACCCGCAGCAGTTTGAGATCGTCCGGACTCTTGGCCGCGCGCCAGAACTCCGGCACGTTGTAGCGGATTCCGGGGGCGCCCACCGTCACCGGCCACGAAACACTGCCCACGCTCAACCCCGCCTTGGCCGCCGCTTCCCATAACGTGGGCACGGCGATATCCTCGCTGTACCAATACCAGCCTTCCAGATTTTTGCCCAGCGGATCGAAGGTGAGATTAGAATAGATTCCGTGACGGGACGGCCACACGCCGGTGACAATGGTCGTATGGCTGGGGTACGTAACGGTCGGCAGGACACCGCGTACACCGGACGCATGCGCCCCCTCCTGCAGGATGCGCCGCAAATGCGGAATCTTCAGGCCGTGCGCATCGGCCTTCAGAAGGTAATCGGGCCGCATGCCATCGATGGAAATCAGCAGCAGCGGGTGTGCGGAAACCGGCAGAGGCGCCGTGGCGAGCGCAAGCACCATAAGGACATTCGGAAGGCCGCGGATCATGGCTTCATCGTAACTCCATGTCCGCCTTGTCCCGCCGGATAGAGCGCGATTTCGAGGGCGCCGCTTTTTCAATTGTCACGCTTCGGTAACCCTGCTGTAAACATCCTGTCAATAGTTGCCTGCGAAAATCTCTGGGAGGTTAACGATTGAGCAAACTCCTGAAGAACATTTTGTTCCTGTGCTGTTTTTTCCCCGCGACGGCCCTCTTCGCACAGTTTGAGACCGCCGAAGTGGTGGGAACGGTCCACGATCCTACGAACCAGGCAATCCCCAAGGCAAGTGTCACCCTCACGAATCTGGACACCGGCATTCAGGCCAAGACCACCACCGACGAGAACGGCAACTACGATTTCTTCAACGTCAAAGCCGGCCGCTACTCAGTAGTCGTGGAGCACCCCGGCTTCGAGAAGTTCACCACCCCGGATGTGCAGGTAACCGTGAATGCGCGCCAACGCGTGGATGTCTCCATGCAGGTGGGCGCGGTCACGGAATCGGTGGAGGTGAAGGGCGCCGCCGCCCCGCTGGAGACCGATACCAGCGAACACGGCCAGGTGGTGAACACCACGGCCATCGAGGAACTTCCGCTCAACGGCCGCAATTATGCGGACCTCGCGCTCCTCTCCACCAACACCGTAAAATCGCCGATCTCCGCCACCTTTTCGGCCAGCGGGACCCCGCGCGAAGCCGCCTTCAACGTCAACGGCATGCGCAGCACCTATAACAATTTTCTGCTGGACGGCATGGATAACAATTCCTATGGGACCAGCAACCAGGGCTACTCCTCGCAGTTGGTGCAGTTGTCGCCGGATGCGTTGGCGGAGTTCAAAGTGATCACCAGCAACTACAGCGCCGAATATGGGCGCGTGGGCGGCGCGGTAATCAGCGCAATCATGAAATCCGGCACCAACGACTTTCATGGCTCGGCCTACGAATACCTGCGCAACACCGATCTGAACGCCACCGGCTTCCTGTTCAGCCCGGCGGTCTTCGTGAAGCCCACGCTGCAGCGCAACCAGTTCGGCGCCACCATCGGCGGTCCGTTCATCAAAAACAAGCTCTTCTTCTTCGGCGATTACGAAGGCTTGCGTCAATTGCAGCGTTATCTGAACTTCGACTCCATCCCCGATGCCACCGACCGCCAGGGGATTCTGCCGGTGCCCGTAGTAGATCCGCTGACCAACGTAGTGTACCCCGCCAACACGCAGATTCCGGTGGCGCAGTTGAATCCCTTCGCAGCCACGGTATTGGCCGATTTGCCGCCGCCCAATGGCCCCGGCCGCTCCAACAACGACGAAGCACTGCTGCTGATCCGCGATTACGGCGACAAATACGACGCCAAGATCGACGGCCAGATCAACGACCGCATGTCGGCCTTCCTGCGTTTCAGCCAGCGCAAGGACTTGCAGTATTATGCGCCCGACCTGACCGGTCCTTCCGGCGGCGATGGCAACGGCTACATCCACACCGTCGATCAGAACGCTTCGCTGGGCTACACCTGGACGGTTTCGCCGACCTCGGTTATCGAAGCGCGCCTCGGCTTCTCGCATATGCTGGCCGGAAAAACGCCGCCCTACCTGGGTGGTCCGAGCATGTCTTCGCTGTTCCCGGGCGAATTTGAAGGCCTGCCCACCACACCGCAACTGACCGGCGGCATCAACACCCAGACCATCACCGGACTCACCGCCCTGGGCCGACAGACCAGCAATCCGCAGTTCCAGAACCCCACTTCCTGGGACCCGGAGCTGAATTACTCCAAGACGCTGGGCCGCCATTCTATAAAGGTGGGCTACCAGTATCTGTACATCCGCACTGAGATTCTGGACACCAATCCGCTCTACGGCCAGGATACTTACAGCGGGAATTTCAGCAAGCCCACCTGCGCGCAACTCAGCGAGCCCGCCGGATGCACCATCGCGACTGACAACACCAGTTACAGCCTGGCCGATTTCATGTTCGGCACTCCCAACCAGATCAACCTGGGGAGTTACTCGGTGATCAACCTACGGCAATTCGTACACTCACTATACGCCCAGGATGACTTCCGCGTGAATAACAAGTTGACGCTGAACGTTGGGCTGCGGTGGGAATTCGCATCCCCGCTGTACGAGCGCGACAACAACTACTCGAATTTCGATCCCACCACCGACACCATGATCAAAGCTACCAGCGGAAGCCTGTTCGACCGCGCGCTGGTGCACCCCGATTACTCCGACTACGGACCTCGGGTCGGCATGGCCTACAGCATCGACCCCAAGACCGTGGCGCGCGCGGCGTACGGAATCAGCTACGACTTCTTCAACCGGCCCGGCAGCGCCGAGGAAGGGATCAATGCTCCTCAAGCCCTCTTCGGTGTCCTCAGCCAGTCCATCCCCGCGGGCGGCCCGGTGCCGGCGGGCTTCCTCACCACCGGAAACAGCTTTACCACCAACATCGCCAGCCCGGCGGCCTTCAACCCGGTCAATTCCAACGTGGTTTATACACCGCCGGACAGCAAGTGGCCCTACATCCAGAACTGGTTCCTTTCCGTGCAGCGGCAACTTCCCAAAGACACCGTCCTGGAAGTGGCTTACAACGGCAACCATAGCCTGCGGCTGCCCATCATCGCCGATTACAACCAGGCAGCCCCTAACCTGCCGGGCCAAAGCCTGCCGGTGACTGCGCGCGTGCCGATTCCGACTTTCGGCCCGATCACCTGGCTCGATCCGGCGGGCGACAACCACTACAATGGCCTCTCGGTCCGCGTGGAGCACCGCCTCACGAAGGGGTTGTACGTGCTGAACTCCTTTACCTGGGGCAAGGCGATGGGCGATTCCGAGCAGGCCCTGGAGTATTTCGCCGGCTACTACGAGGCCAATCCGCAGAACATTCACGACCTGGCCGCGGAAAAGGGCCTTTCCAGCTTTGACGTGGAGCTGAATAATGTTACCTCCGTGGTCTACCAGCTTCCCTTCGGCAAAGGCCGCCAATTCGGCAGCAACATGAATGCCGTACTGGATGGGTTCCTGGGTGGATGGGAGTTGACCACCATCAACACCGCCCACACGGGCTTCCCCCCTGGACGTGACTTATGCGGCCACCGGCGCCAACATTATCAGCTCGCTTTCCAACGATTATCGCGGCGAGCCGTTTCTGCGCCCCAACGTCAGCGGCAGCGCCATCAGTCAAAGCCGCTCGGCCATGCTGAACACCTATTTCGCCGGATACACCTTCGCTACCCCGCCGGCCAGCGACCCGTTCGGCGACCTGGGACGCAATTCGTTCCGGGGTCCCGGATTCGAGCAATGGGACGCCTCCGTCGATAAGTTCTTCCACGTCCACGAAACCGCGCGGCTGCAGTTCCGCGCGGAGTTCTTCGACATTACCAACCACACCAACTTCGGCATCCCTAATACCCAAACCACCAGCGCCGCTTTCGGCACCATCCGCACCACTTTCCCATCGCGTGTGGGCCAGTTTGCGCTGAAGCTGCTGTTCTAACGTTGTGTCCTGGCCAGGAATTAACACCGGCAACCGCGCACCAGTCTCGGAGCCGCGCGCCCTAAGCAATGCGGTCAGCGGCATAGCGAAGGCCGGGCCACCGGAGCCGACGTTCCGGTCATTGAAGAACTCCAGCCTCGCCGAGCTTTCACGGAATGGAGTGAATGCCACCATGGAGGTCGCCGCCCCGGCGGGACACTATCGAGTGCGCATGGTGCTGGAGGAACAGGACGCAAAGCTGACGGTCACCACGGCGCCCTGGCCTGTTATATTACTCATCACATGACCAGGCCGGATATGTACCGCCGCTTTCAGGCTCACCCGGAGCGTTGGGATATCATTGTGGTGGGCGGCGGCGCCACGGGCGCGGGCGTGGCCATCGATGCCGCCAGCCGCGGTTACGATGTGCTGCTGGTCGAGCAGAGCGATTTCGGCAAAGGCACCTCCAGCCGCTCTACCAAGCTGGTCCATGGCGGCGTGCGCTACCTGGAACAGGGCAACGTGGCGCTGGTGATGGAGGCCCTCAAGGAGCGTGGCCTGCTGCTCCAGAACGCTCCCCACCTGGTCCGCAACCTGGGCTTCGTGGTGCCCAACTACGATTGGTGGGAAGCGCCGTTCTACGGCATCGGGCTCAAGCTTTACAACCTGCTGGCCGGCAAGTACGGTTTCGGAGCCTCGCGGATTCTCTCCCGCGAAGAAACCCTGGAGCGGCTGCCCACCATCCGTACCGAAGGCCTCAAGGGCGGGGTGATTTACTTCGACGGCCAGTTCGACGATTCCCGCCTGCTGATCAACCTGGTAGCAACCGCCGCCGAGCAGGGCGCCACGCTGTTGAACTACGCGCAGGTGACCGGACTCACCAAAGATGGCGACGGCTTCGTGGACGGCGTGAACTTCCGCGACGGCGAAACCGGCGAGCAATTCGAAGCGCGCGCCAAAGTGGTGATCAACGCCACGGGGCCGTTTGCCGACCGCCTGCGGCGCAGCGCCGACCCGGCGGTGCAGCCGATGATTGCACCCAGCCAGGGCATCCACCTGGTGTTTGACCATTCGTTCCTGGCCGGCGAAAACGCCATCATGGTGCCGCACACCAGCGATGGGCGCGTGATGTTCGCCATCCCGTGGCACGGCCACACCGTGGTGGGCACCACCGATACGCCGGTGGCCGAGGCGCCCCTGGAGCCGGTGGCGATGGAACAAGAGATCGGCTTCATCCTCCAGACGGCGGCCTTGTACCTGGACCGGAAGCCCACGCGCGACGATGTGCTGAGCGTGTTCGCAGGTATTCGCCCGCTGGTGCGTTCGGGCGACAGCGGCAATACCGCCGCGCTTTCGCGCGACCACACCATCCGCATCGAGAATTCCGGCATGATTACCATCTGCGGCGGTAAGTGGACCACCTATCGCCATATGGCGGAAGATTGCGTGAACCAGGCGGCCACGCTGGCGCGCCTGCCGGAGCGCCCCTGTGTCACGGGCCATCTCAATATCCACGGTTTCCACCCGGCTTCGGCCAAGTTCGGCCACCTGTGGATGTACGGCTCCGA
>DATJRE010000019.1:0-6496 GCA_035505095.1 Bryobacteraceae bacterium
GCGGACAATCCCCGTTCAAGATGTCCATCTCCCATCCAATTTTATACATCTCTTCGAAGCGCTGCGCCATATGTCTTTAGGACTATTGCTACCGGGACTTGCGGCATGGCTGCCCTATTACCTGGTCCTTCACTGGTTCTATCGAATCGCGGTGGCGGTTTGAGGGATTTGGGCGAGTTGCCGATGAGCTACGGGGCGCCCAGCACGCTGGCCAGCGCGCCGGTCAGCCGGAGCACATCCCAGCGGGCCTTTTCCAAGGTGTACTGGGCATCGTCGAAGGCAATCCACTTCTCGTTTTCAAGGATACGGGCTTCCTCCATCTGGTGCAGCGAGAGGCGGCCCTCCTGCAATTGAGCGAGGTCCACCGAAAGCTGCTCGCGGGCCACATCCAGGTCCAGGCGGGCCACTTCGGCCGCGGTGGAGGCCCGGCGGGAGGCGCGGAAGGACTCCTGGAGGTCGGACTCCAGGTGATTGCGGGCGTCCTTCAATTCCACCTGCAAGTGCTCGATATCGATTTCGGATTGCGCCATCTGGCCCTTCACGCCGGAACCCGAAAGCAAGGGGAATTGGAAGGAGACGCCGACCTCGCCGTTATTGCGCTGGAAGGTTTTGAAGAACTGGTTGTAATTGTTGAAGCGGGCCAGCATTCCGTACTGGGCGACCAGGTCGGCGCGGGGCCAACGGGCGGCCTTATCGCCACGGAGCTCGAGTTTTTTCGACACAATTTCGGATTCAATGCGGCGGAGGTTCTGGTTGGAATCGATGGCTTCCTGGAGAGCCTGCTCCTCGGAGGCCGGCAACGGCGGGGCGGCGCGCTCTTCGGCCACCGGGCGGACGCGGTCGGCGGCGGAGAAGCCCAGGGCGATGGCCAGGGCGGTCTCGGCGGCGGCCTGGTCGTCTTCGAAGTTGGCGGCGGCCTGGCGGGCCTCGGCGGCGTGGAGGGCGGCGATTTTCTCATCGAGCGGCAGGAGGCGGCCTTCCTGCAAAAGTGCCTGCACGGTTTCCAGGACTTTCTGGCGGCTCTCCACATCCTTGCGGGCCAGTTCGCCCTCACGGGCGGCCCGTTCGGCATCCAGATAGAGGGAGGCTACGCGGTAGGCGATATCGTCGCGCTTGCTGTTGGCGGTGAACTGGGCGGTACGGGCGTCTTCCTTAGCCTGGGCCACGGCCAGGGTTTGCTGCCGGTTGAAGATGAACTGGCTGGCGCGGGCCTGCACCACGCTGGGCGCGGAGCCTTCGATGCTCATGGGGAACCCGTCGCTATAGGCCAAACCGCTGCCGACGCTGAGCTTGGGGGTGAAGGGATCCTTGGAAACACGGATCGCCTCGTGTGCTTTTTGGGCGTCCAGGCGCGCCAGCATGAGGTCGGGATTCTGGTGCAGGGCGAGGGTCACCGCCTGGCGGAGGGTGAGGGGCCGGATTTCGGCTCGGGAAAGAGGGGCGAGGGCCAAAACAAAAACCGCGATCTTGTGCATGGGAACCATTGTAGCGGTGTTCCCGAAAAGCCCCCGAGGCGCTGAAGTGGCGATTTAAGTCCTGTATTTACAGAGGTTTGTGAGGAACTTAATCAACGCCGAATGTGTTACAATAAAGACGTACCTCCGACAGGTAGAAACGGGTCCTTTATGATTACCCAAAAATTCTGGCCGCTGGACTATGATCCCGAAGACGAAGTCTATGAGACGTTGGCTTGGGATCTCCCAGGTTACCGGAAGAAAACACTCGCTCGCGTAAAGCTTACATCACCGGAGCGGGCCGAACCGCCGCGCCGCCATGGCCGGCAGCCTCGATTTCGCTGAGCCTTGGGCCATCGCCTTTTCACAACTTTAAGTTACGCAGGAAAGGTTGTAGAATTGCAAAGAAGTCAGCCGAGGTTTGTGACTATGAAAGCTTTTCTTGCGACGACATGTATCGTAACGGGTGCCTTGCTCGCCGGTGGGTGTGCTACGAAGAAATATGTTCAAAACACTGCCGCTCCGATTCAAGCCAAAGTTGATCAGGTGGGCCAGCAAACTACCCAAAACAGCCAGCAAATTCAGGACACTCGGAACGACTTGAAACAAGTCGACGAGAAGGCGCAGAGCGGCATTGCCGCTTCCCAGGAGCGGGCCTCTACGGCCGACCAGCACGCCTCGGACGCCATGAACTCCGCGACGCAGGCGGGGGATAAGGCGAATGTGGCGGACCAGAAGGCCGATAAGAACGCTCAGGGTCTGGACAGTCTGAGGCAGGTGGTATCGAATATTGACGACTACAAAATGCAGACCAGCGTGACCGTGCCATTCCATTTCGATCGCTATACTCTGACTCCGGAAGCCAGGCAGGACCTGGATAAACTCGCCGACGACGTAAAGACCGACAAGCGGTTCTTTATCGCGGTGGAAGGCTATACCGATAAGACCGGCAGCAAGATGTACAACGAAGCTCTCAGCCGCCGGCGGGCCGATACCGTGGTCCAGTACCTGGTGGCCGAGCACGACATCCCCATTTACCGTATCCACATGATCGGATTGGGCGAAGAGAAACCGGCGGACGAGGGCCGTGGCCGCGAAGCCAACGCCCACAACCGCCGCGTGGAAGTAAAGGTTTTCAGCGCCGACCAGGTGTTGTCGGGACTGAGCGCTGACAATGGCAACAGTAACGGACCTTCGGCCGACCGCACAATCGTTCATTAGCTACCCAGAAAGTCCTCATTCCCTACCCTGACCGCCGGGAAAACGGCGCCCGCGCGGTCAGGGTTTTTTGTTTCCTCTTCAGGTGCTGTTGGCTTGGTGACCACCCTCTTCAGGAATCGCGTATCCACTTTACCCATTTTGCCCGGCCCGCGGTAGAACGAGGGCCGCTATTCCTATCCGGTGACCCGCACGGCAATTGGAAATTGAGGCTGGAGAAAGCCGGGCAGGTTCGGCGTCGGGAAACCACCGGGTTCCGGTGGCGAGCCTCTATGCCGCGCCATTGACCGGGATCCGCCGCTCGAAGTGCGAAAACCGCGTCATCGATCACGACCGGGAAGGCTGCGACGCTTGCAGCCTGTCCGCCAGCCCGGCCGGGTGCAAGGGGGCGGCAACCTCCCACCCAAAACCCGCTATCGGCATTCGCCATCCGTGGCATACTGGGGGCGTGCAGGCGGGTCTCGAAACGCTTTCAAGCAGGCTGGCGGCGGTGCGGGAACGGATCGCCCGCGCGTGCGACCGGGCGAAGCGCGATCCGGCGGGCGTGCTGCTGCTGGCGGTGACCAAGGTCTTCCCGGCAACCGCCATCCAGGAGGCGTACGGGCTGGGGCTGCGCGAGTTCGGCGAGAATTACGTGAAGGAATTTGAAGGCAAAGCGCCGCTGGTGGCGGAGTTGGGCGGCGCGCGCTTCCACTTGATCGGCCACCTGCAATCCAATAAATCGCGCAAAGCAGCGGAGCTGTTCGACACCATCCAGACGGTGGACTCGCCGCGGCTGGCGGCGCGCCTGGAGGAAGCGGCCCGCGAGTGTGGGGCGGGCAAGACGCTGGACGCGATGCTGGAAGTGAAGCTCTCGCCCGAGCAATCCAAGAGTGGCGCCGCGCCGGAGGAGTTGCCGGAGCTGATCGCCGCCGTGCGCCAATGCCCGCACCTGAGGCTGCTGGGGCTGATGACCATGCCGCCATGGTCGGAGGATGCGGAAGCCTCGCGGCCCTATTTCCGGCAGCTTCGTGAATTGGCCGGGCGGCTGGAACTGGCGGGGCTTTCGATGGGGATGTCGCACGACGTGGAGACGGCCATCGAGGAGGGTTCCACCTGCGTGCGGGTGGGCACCGCGCTGTTCGGGAAGCGGGTGAAGCGCGATAACGGCCCGGTGTAGTGGTGACGGCCGGTTTCTACTCCCCGCTGCCGCCCGCGCCCACCGGTGTGGCGGATTACGCGCAAGCGCTGCTGGCGGGCCTGCGGCGGCACGGGCGGGTGGAAGTGAACGCCTCGCGGTGCGATATCCCGCTCTACCATCTGGGCAACAACCGGCTGCACGCGGCCATCTACCGGAGGGCGCTGGCGCAGCCGGGAATCGTGGTGCTGCACGACGCGGTGCTGCAGCATTTCCTGCTGGGCCAGCTTACGCGCGAGGCCTATATCGACGAGTTCGCCTATAACTACGGCGAGTGGCAGCGCGGTTTGGCCGACGAACTCTGGCGCGGGCGGGCGGCCTCGGCCAGCGACAGCCGCTACTTCGCCTATCCCATGCTGAGGCGCGTGGCGGAGGGAGCGCGCGCGGTGGTGGTCCACAACCCGGCGGCGGCGCGGTTGGTGCGCGAGCATGCCCCGGCCGCGCGGGTGATCGAACTGCCGCACCTGGCGCTGGCGCCGGCCGTACCACCCTCGGAGGCCGAGGTGCTGCGCTACCGCCAGCGACTGGGCGTGGCGCCCACGGCGTTTCTGTTCGGGGTGTTCGGCTACCTGCGCGAATCCAAGCGGCTGATGAGCGTGCTCGGGGCGCTGGCCGAGGTGCGCAGGGAAATTCCACGGGCGGCGCTGCTGGTGGCAGGCCGCTTTGTTTCGAGCGACCTGGAGCGCGCGGCGGGCCCGTTGCTCCGAGCGCCCGGCATCTTCCGGCTGCCGTATCTGCGGGAGGGCGATTTCTGGCTGGCGGCCGGCGCCGTGGATGCCTGCATCAATCTGCGCCACCCGGCGGCCGGCGAAACCTCCGGCATCGCTATCCGGCTGATGGGGCTGGGCAAGCCGGTGCTGCTCACCGCGGGCGAAGAAACCGCGCGGCTGCCGGAGGGCGCCTGCATCCGCATCCCTGCCGGGATCGCCGAGATGGAGAGCCTGCGCCAGCACATGATTCTGGTAACATCATTATCTGAGGCTGCGCGAGCCATCGGCCAACGGGGGGCCGGGCACATACAGGCGCACCACGGCGTGCAGGAAATCTCCAGGCAGTATTGGGAACTGATTTGCGAGCTTGGTACCTAGCGTTGGTCTGCTGCGCGGGCCTGGCGGCCGGGCAGCGGGAAATCGTGAAGGAATTCCACGTGGCAGTGCCGATGCGGGATGGCGTGCGCCTGTACGCCAACCTCTTCCTGCCCGGCGAGCATGTGCGCGTGCCCGCGTTGCTGGAACGCACGCCCTACGGCAAGAGCCAAACCCTCAACGCCAACTACCAGGCCTTTGTAGACCACGGGTACGCGGTAGTACTGGAGGACGTGCGCGGCCGCTACGAATCCGAAGGGACTTTCGATCCACTGCACCAGGAAGTGGCCGATGGCGACGACACCCTGAACTGGATCGCGCGGCAGCCGTGGTCGGACGGGAAGATCGGGATGGTGGGCGGCTCCTACCGCGGGATTGTGCAATGGAAGGCGGCGCTTTCCGGCAATCCGCACCTGAAGGCCATCTTCCCGGTGGTCTCGGGCGATGACGATTACCGCGACCGGTTCTACTCCACCGGGGGCGCCATGAAGCTGGGCAACCGGCTGGAGTGGATGGCGGAGAATCTGAAGGCCCCCGGTTTCGTGCCGGATTTCGCCCGCTTTGTGCTGCACCTGCCGGTGGGCGCGGCAGACGTGGCGGCCACCGGCAGGACTTCGGAGATGTTCCGCGAAGCCGCCGCGCACCCCAGCTTCGATGCGTACTGGCGGGCCATCTCGACGCGCGAGCAGTTGCAGCGGGTGCGGGTACCGGTGTTTGCGGTGGGCGGCTGGTACGACAATTTCTCCGAAAGCGACCTGGATGCCTACACTACGCTGCGCAAGACCAGCGGGCTGAACCGCATCCTGATCGGCCCCTGGCCGCATAACATGTCGTACAAATTCGCCCATACCGATTTGGGCGCGGACTCTTCGGCGCCCCTGCGGACCATGCAACTGGAGTGGTTCGACCAGTGGCTGATGGGCAAGGACACAGCGCTGGTTTCCACGCCGCCGGTGGAGATTTTCGTGATGGGGGCCAACCAATGGCGCGAGGAGCGTTCCTGGCCGCCCGAAGAGGCCCACGCGGAGAATTTCTACCTGGGCGGCGAGGGCCACGCCAACACGCTGCAGGGCGATGGCGAACTGGACAGCCGTCCGCCCCGGCGCGGCGCGCAGGACCGCTATGTGTATGACCCGCGCAACCCGGTGCCCACGCGCGGCGGCGCGGTGTGCTGCAATCCGCGGGTCTTCCAATGGGGACCCATGGACCAGCGCCCGGTGGAGCAGCGGGCGGACGTGCTGGTCTATTCGACCAAGCCGCTGACCGAGGATGTAGAGGCGATCGGCCCGGTGGAGGTGGTGCTGTACGCTTCGACCAGCGCGCGGGACACGGACTTCACCGCCAAGCTGGTGGATGTCTTCCCGGACGGCTACGCGCGCAACCTGACCGACGGCATCCTGCGGCTGCGCTACCGCAATTCTCTGGAGCAGCCCGAGCCGGGCAACCCGGGCGCGATCTACGCCATCACGGTGGATGCGGGGGTGACCGGCAACGTGTTTCTGAAAGGCCATCGCATCCGCGTGGAGATTTCGAGCAGCAATTTCCCGCGCTTCGACCGCAAC
>DATJRE010000020.1:0-15447 GCA_035505095.1 Bryobacteraceae bacterium
GGTGATTACAGCGGTTGGCACTTCTCCAAAACTGGGAGAACCGTCTTGTGCAAGAATCTCCGGTTCACTCAGTTCCTCAAACAAGATCCATGGACGGTGGCTAATTACCATGTCTCCAAGTTGGCGATCCATAATTTCAGCTTGCCGCTCCATATGAGTGGCTTGGCTCTTAATCGCCAACAGGGTCTCAGTGGCCAGCTTCGTATCCTCCGCAGCGGCAACGCGAGAAGCCTCAGCCTCAGTTTTCATGTGGTCCAATTGGTTCTTCATCAAGTCCGCCTGCCGTTTAACTTGATTGAGAGTGCGATTGGCCGCGCGTACTCCGTAATATCCAATCACCGTAAGAACGACAGTACAGAACGCTACTACTGCGGCGCTACATACCGTCCAAGCATCAACGGTCGCATGATGATCATCGTCGGCCTTTTCCTTGGCGGTCTCTTCTGGAGTTTTTGGGTGGCTGAGCACATCGACGAAGACCGGCGAGCTTGCGGTCTGGCCAGCCTGGGATGGTGTGCCTGCGGAGCCGCGATGCTGTATCTGATCCTGACTGGGATTTACCCCTTTACTTGGGGGTTGCCCCCACAATGGTTGCCAGCCAAATGGAATCCATGCCAGAACAGCCAAGGCGATCAACGTCTTTCGCATCGCAAAATTGTATCACAAAAAGTATTGACACGCGCACTATTTCCGTATTACGATAATTACATGGCCAACGTTCTTCCATTCGACAAGCAAGCGGCAATCATCGGCTCCCTTTGTGAAGGCTCCAGTATTCGCGCCATCGAGCGATTGACGGGCGTTCACCGTGACACCATTATGCGGCTTGGCGTCCGCGTTGGGCAGGGCTGCACGGCCCTGTTAGACCGAAAGATGCGGGACCTTTCCTGCAATCATTTGCAGCTTGATGAGATTTGGGGATTCATCGGCAAGAAACAACGCCACGTCCGCCATGAAGATTCCCCGAGCTTGGGGGATGTTTGGACCTTCTGCGCTATCGACTCTGACACAAAGGCTGTTCCTTCGTTTAAGGTCGGGAAGCGGACTGGCGTTGTGGCTGATGCCTTCGTGGCAGATTTGGCTTCACGGATGCGGAATCGGGTCCAGATATCCACTGATGCGCTTGCAGCTTATGTCGGGGCCATGGAAGATGCTTTCGGCTCCGATGTAGACTTTGCTCAAATCATCAGGACCTACGTTACTGATCAGTCCATATCGCCAGAGCGGCGCTTCAGCGCTCCCGAGGTAACGGAGATTGAGAAACGCGCCATCATCGGCAATCCCGATATGGTGTTGGCCAATACCAGCTACATTGAGCGGCTGAACGCTACCACGCGCCTCTACATGCGCCGCTTGACACGCCTCACGCTGGCCTTCAGTAAAAAACTTGAGAACTTCGAAGCGGCGGTAGGCCTCCACTTCGCGTACTACAACTTTGTGAAGCGGCACAGCACGATTCGCACTACTCCCGCCCCGGCTATCGGGGTAGAGCAATCGCAATGGAATGTGACGCGGCTGCTTGAGGAGGCCTCCGCGTGACGCACATTCAGGAGTTGCGCGAAGTGATTCATCACTTGCACAAAGCGAAGGCCAAACACTTGCGAAGCGTACCAGTGACGGAGACGTTTCAGGGCCAGACCGTATGGGATGGGGTTGTAGAGGTATTCAGGCTTAAGGGCCACCCCCAGACGGATAAGGTCTACGCGTGGATTCACGCCACAGATGATCCTGAACACCCAAAGCGCCACGTAACGGTGTTACATATCCCGCCGGTAGTCTCCCCACAGACAGCAGTGCGTGCGGTAATCGTTCAAGAGTACAGGAGTCGCCATGGTCAAAACTAAGCCGCGTAAGGTTGGCCGTCCAAAGCTACCGAAGGGCGAAGCCAAGGGCCATATCGTTCCGGTGCGTTTTTCTCCAGAAGGCCTGAAGCGTATTGCCGCCAGGGCGAAGGCCAGCGGAATGACCGTTTCTGAGTGGATCAGGGGCACCCTAAATGCTGCCGTTTCATAGCACGCCAGCCGTCGGGGCGGTCAAATTAGGACACTACCCGATGGGCGCGTCAACGGGTCTGAACAAGGTCCTCATTACAGATTGGTTGCAGCGGGAAGCGGGTTTTCCACAACAATATTTGCGCCGGTTTGGTACGCATCCGGACAATCAGGGTGAAGCTTTCGAAAAATTGCAGTGGTGCGGCTGTACAATTTGGCCAGATGGGTGCGGCGACTGCAGGACTGTACTACCTTTGGCAGGTTCCGGGAAAAAGCATATCCGTAAATCTGAGCCTGGATGTGGTGGATCGGCTGAGTCTGGCAGTGCTGGAAGGATTTCAAGCGCTTCCGCGGCGCGGGCTGGAAATCGGCGGCTTGCTTTTGGGCAAGACGAGACGAAGCGGCGAGTTGATATCGGTCGAGGTGGACGATTTTGAGCCGCTCGGATGCGAGCATGCCGTGGGGCCTTCGTATCTACTCTCCGCAACCGATCGAGCCGCGCTTGAGGACCGGATCCGGTGGCATAAATCCAAAGGCGAACATTCGATAGTGGGCTTCTATCGCAGCCACACGCGCAAGGGATTCGCGGCTACGATGGAAGATGCCGATGTTTTGTCGGCTTACTTTTCGGACCGATCCAACGTTTTCCTGCTGATTCATGCGCAACGCGACGCACCGCCAACGGCGGGTTTCGTGATTTGGGAAGGTTCCCACATCCGCTCGATGAGGCCGTACCTGGAGTTTCCGTTCCGCAGGGCCGCGCTCATGGCGGACGGAGAGCAAATCCTTTCGCAAACTTCAGCGAGCCTGGCTGCGAGTGAGAAGCCGGCCCAGGCGCCGCCGCAGCCTGCCGTTGCGGAGACGCCGGAATTACGCTCTTTCGCGACACCGGGGGCGTGGGCGACGGTGTTGGCGCGGGCGACGGTGTTGGCGTGGGCGACACGGCTGGCGTGCGCGTCGCGGTGGGCGCGGGCGACGCGGCGGGCGGCAGCGCTTCGGATGACGAAATTGCCGGCGTGGACGGGAAGCATGCTGCGGCGTCCAAAAATGCCAGAGGGGCTGTCGAGGCTTTGGCGACGAACGGGGCCGTTGAAGTTAGACTGGCTGATGGCGGTGGCGATTGTGGCTACAGCGCTCGCCGCCAGTTTGCTGCATCCGGTTCACCGGCCAACGCCGGCACCCGGCCGGGCGGGGTCGCGAGCGGCGCGCCAAAGCAAGTTCGTAGCCGAGCCGGTGATTACAGCGTCAATTCCCGAAGCGCCGGACGCAGTCTCGGCGACTACGGAAGCGCCCAAGCCGACAATCCTCGCGCCAACTCTAATGGGGGAGGCGGCGAGGACCAGCGCGCCTGGCGCAGAGCCGCATGGAAGAACGGGCGACCAAACACGGGCCAGTGCCACGATTCGCAGTTTTGCGGCTGCGGCGCCCCAATCTGGGCTGGCTGCTTCCGCGGCGATGCCGGTTCTTCCGAAGCCACCGGCTGTGGCCGGCGAGCCAGCGAGCTACGACGAGCTTGTCTCACTGGCGAGCACAACCTGCGAACCAGAACTTCTGCAGATCCCCGATCCGCTGGTCAGCGTGGCCACCTCGCCCGTGCCGCTACCCCATCGAGGGGCGCTGCTGCGCGAGTTGGGACTCTCCGGAAAGAGCGGTAAGACCGCCGAGTTCGTGCCGCCAACGCCCATTCGCGAGCCTCCCACGGAAGTCCCACCGGAGCTGCGCCCTCGCCTGAAGAACCAGGTCGCAATGAACGTGAAGGTCTATATCGACCGCGATGGCAAAGTGACCTACGCCGAGCTGCTCTCAAAAGGAACCGGGCCTAACCGCGACCTGGCTAGTTTGGCTGTGTTTGCGTCGCGCCAGTGGGAATTTTCGCCGGCGCGTTTGGGCGACGAGACCGTTCCCGCCGAGGCCATACTGCGATTTCGGTTTGGACCGGAAGTTCGCTAACCGACATGGGGGCGGTTCAGTGCGGGGAGCGCTGCTCGGGCCGGAGGGTTTAGAAATGCGCGTCGAGCATGCGGACGAGCGCCTGGAGCTTGCCGATATCGACCTGAATGGAAGACTGAAATCCCTCGGCGCCGACGATTTCACAGAATTGCACGCCATGCACCAGGTCCAGTTTTTCGGAGATCATCCAGAAAAACGGCCGCACTTCGACGGAGGGCATCAGCTCAACCACCTTGGTTCCGGGTTCGCAAAAGAGGAGATTGGCCAGGCCGGCGCCATGCGGGCTGACAATGAAGTCGGCGCTTTGGAACAGCAGGATCTGGTCCGCCATGCTCATTCCCTCCAGATAGACGGTGTCGAAATCGTATCGCGAGAGAAACGCCTGCACCTGTTCGAGGTTATGAATTTTCCGGGTGGGACCTTTCCGGGCGATGAGGAGGCGGCGGTTGCGGAGGGTACGGAGGCCCGCGTAGAGGGCGGAGATGCGTTGCTGAAAGTCCTTCAGATAGGGCGCGGGCATGGACTGGACGAGATCGCTCTCCACCCAGATGGCTTCCTGCACGTGGATGAGACCTGCGCCGATTTCGACGATCTCGTATCCGGCGAGGTCGACGGCCCGAAGGGTCTCGCGATGGTCGAGAAGGGCGTTGATATCGACCGATTTCGGCAGAGGAATCTTCAGGTTTGAGCCAAACCCGAAGGCCCGGGAGAGGATATCGAGGGTCAAGAGACCTTCGACCAGCCAGTGATAGTAATTGTGAAGGTTGCCGTTATAGAAGATGAGATGGGACTGTTCGTAGCGCGGGGCGGCGGCTAATGCCTCTTCAGTAACCCAAAGGCCATCGGCCTCATGCGACAGCCAGGCGGGCGTGCCCGGAGGCGCAGTATTCAGATATCCGAAAGCCCTGGTCACGCCGGACCGGTCGAACAGCGAGCCTTCGGAGAATCGCGAAGTGGAGACAAACTGATCGCTTCGGCGGATCATCCGGATGCCGTCGTCAATTCTACCGACCTGGGGGGCGCGGGCACGGTTGCCGCAACCCGAATAGAAGGCAATCCGGTCGGCGCGATCGGCGAATATAGGTGCATCCCGATCGCTGGTGAAGTCCGACGGCCAGTACGAATCGGCGGATTGCAGGAATGCGCCGAAGGACGGCGCTCTTCGGCTATCGTCCACAGGCGGGGCGGGGCGGAGCAGGATACGGCCTTCTCGGGACGCAATTTCCGGCGCGGCCGGCGGCTCGACGGGTAACGGAGGCCCGGCGGGGCGAGGCGGCGGACCATTGCGATCTTCGAGTTTTTCGAGTTTACGGAGCGTTTCGCCGGCAAGGCGTGTGACCGCGCAATAAGTAAGCCCCTTGAGGAGCCAGTACGATTCGCTGGAGAATGGGTCTCCGTCGAGATCCGGGTCTGCTAACGAAAGGTGGGCGGTGACCAGTTTGCCGGGCTCGACACGGCAAGCCAAAGACACCCGGCTTTCGGAACCACCGGTAAGAGCGACTTCGGTTTCGTCCCCGGAACCGGATTGGATGCGGACACGGAAATCGTGGCCGTAAGCGGCGAATCGCAGGCCTAGATTAATCTGGGTTCCAGGCGCCGCATGGGTGCGAAACCGGAGCATCGCTGCCGGCTGGGCTGCCCGCACACCGGAATTTTCGGGGGCGTGCCAGCCGGAGATGCAGCTCAGGTCGGCGGAGAGCGTCCCGTCGAGGCCGTCCATGAGGACGGAGGCCGCGTCGCTGGTGATCGGCAGATACAGGCCTGGGGGCAGCGTGATGGCCGCGACGCCTTCGACGGGCCGGACCTGGCGGGCCAGAGCCTGAGCGGACCGGAGTAAGTCGTCGGTAGTTTTACGCCAGGATCGCGGTTTGAATTGCTCAGCGATCTCACGCTCGCGGTTGCGAAGCAATTCGGGGTCATCCAGATAACGCAAGAGACGTTCCAGGCCGTCCCAGACGTTGTAAGGATCGATATAATCCACCAGCTCGCCGCCGACTTCCGGAACGCCGCCGATGGGAGAGCACAGGCAGACCTTTCCGTGGACCAGACTTTCGCCTACGGGCAGCCCCCATCCTTCGACGAAGCTTGGGAACATGGTGAGCATGCAGTTCCGGTAGAGCAGGTCGAGTTCAAGATCAGTGACACTGTGCAAGAGCAGGATCCGGCCGCCCAGATAGCCGCAGGCCTTCAGTTGATCCATGAAATCCCGGACCAGCCAGCCTTTTCGACCTACGAACACGAGATAAGGGACATCCGGGCGGCCGGACCTGAGCATCATCTTCCAGATATTGAGCAGATAAGTCGGATTTTTGCGGGCCTCGATGGTGCCGACGCAGAGGACATAGTTATGGGCGGCGATTTCGGCAACCACGGTGGACATGGGGGATTTCCCCGGCGCCGAAAGGGAAAGACCATGGCCCAACGAGACCAGGTGGACCGGTAGGGTATCCAGGTTGCGGGAGGCCATGTACTCGGCCAAGGACTCCTTGTTATATTCAGAGGTAGTAAGAAGGAAATCGGCGAAGGTAAGAGCCTCATTGACGGCCTTGACGAACACGCCGATTTCACGGGACTCAAAATATTCGGATGCGGTGATGGGTAAGATATCGTGAACCAGGACACCGGTAATTACTCCGGAATTCTTTAATTCCTGCAGCAACAGGCCCATGCCCTTCACGTTCCAGAAAGCACCGAGAGTAAGAAAAACGTCCTTTGGGTGAAGGGTACACGGCGCCGCACGATCGAGCAGCGCGCTAAGTTCAGATTCGAACTTATCCCTTGACTGAATACCGGAGAGGATGTCTTCGAGGATGCTCTGCAGGGCCGATGTTTCGATGGCGCCGAGGCGCCCGCGTTTGGTAAGAACGACGAAACGGACCGGCAGCGGCTGGGAGACATCCGGAAGGTTGCGCAGAATCTCGCATTGGACCCGCTGGATACCGGAAAGCGTGGCGTGGTGAAGCAGGTAAAGCAGCAGGTCGGATAAGTCGAAGAAGATGGCGGCAGTATCCGGCGAAGTTATGACCGCGTTGCGGGCGGATGGCTTGGGAGCGGGCGGCGCGGAACGGATGCCGCGCGGACCGGTGCGGCGCCAGGAGTTCGCAAACCGCTTCCAAAAGGCCGGGTCCATCCATGGCTCATAGGGCACAAAGTTTTCCGTTTCGAAGGAGGGAAGGAAGCATTTCTGAGTGGACGGCGCAAGGATGGCGGCCATGCGGGAGTAACTGCTGTTGCAGATTGCCAGGTAGTCCGCCCGCCGGAGAATTTCGAAATCGCGGAGATGATCGGGTAAGGCCGGAGACATGGGTACGGGCGACGGCGAAATCATTGGGAATTCCTGGAAGACCGGCAGGATGGTCTCGGGTTCGTCCGTGGCCACGAATAAGAGGGGGTCGCGCAGTGTGGGCCAGATGGTGCGCAACCAATCGACATACCATGGTTCGGGCACGAGCCGGAACCAAGGCTGGTGTTTGATCTGTAAAATGCGGTAGTCGCCACGACGGACATGAATGGCGACCAGCGTCTGGCGGCCGCCGCCGGTGACCTGATGATGCCAGGCGTCGAGGGCCTGGCGGGGCTCGGGCGGCAATTGGAAGAGGCGCCGCAACAGCGGCCGGTGCTTGCGCCAGCACTCGGGAAGTTCCTGGAAGTAGCCGGCCAGATCGATATCGATGGGTGGGTCTTGTTTGTCCCACAACTGGCGATCCTCGTCCGAGAAACCGGGGAAGGACAGCCGCGGGAAGGAGAGACCCGCGCAAGGCGGGTCGTGGAGCCCGAAGAGCTGACCGCCCTCCCACTCCGGAAACGCGGCGGTCAAGCCGTGTCTCAAAGCATAAAGCCTGGCGTAGGCGTAACGAAAGAGTTGGTTGGCGAAACGGCCGCCCTCGGTAAGGGTGGTGAAGGTGACGTGGCCGCGGGAGTCGGCGTCGAGGTTCTGCCAAGATCGAACGGCGTCGCCGGCCAGGAAACAGAGGGCTTTCGACCCCATGGCCTGAGCGGCGCCGATGCAGACCAGACCGCGATCGAACAGGCTGCGGCGGAGCTGCCGGGCGATTTCGGCGGCGAGTGGATCGGGCGACGGCGGCAGGAGAGCGGCGACGGCTCGAAAGCTGAAATCGTCGGCGAGGGGCGTGAGCATCTGGTCAAGCAGGGGCGCGGGCAACAGCAGCAAATCGTCGCCGGGGAGGGGGCCGGAAAGGTCGTACGCCTGGCGCGCGAGGCCGGCAAGTGTGTGGGAGGGCGTTTCGGCGGAGTTGCGGCCGGCGGGATGGATCGGCTCCTGCGCGAAAATCGCCGGCGGGTGGTCTGGGTGGGTAACGAGCCGAAGCAGGACGGCGAGGTGGTGGGAGTCAAGCGTGACGATGGACCTTGGCGGAGCCGACTGCGCCTGGAAGGGCCGCAGGAGCGATGGTATGTCGGGAGGGAGAAGTTGCCACGCGGCATCGATGGAGGGCGCGCCTGGGGCGGCAGGCTTGGAATTGCCAAGCGAGTCCGTCATACGGAAAATGCGCCCCGGAAGAGAATCCACACCCGATGGATCATTTGGATCATTATATTTCATGCGGGAGGCGAGGCAGAGGAGCGCGAAGCGAGGCCGGCGAAGGGTTGGTAGGGAATGGATTGCCATGTGGTAGGCCGGGCTGGACTCGAACCAGCGACCCCCTGCTTAGAAGGCACGACCCAAACCCGTAAGTCTTGTCGTTTGTAGCCGTTTTATGAGGGTTTTGTTGGCCCGTTTGGGCGCATTTGTGGCCAAGTGGTAGGTCAAGTGGTAGGTATCGCCTGTTGGCGGGCGGTATCCTTGAGATCGGGCTGCCCTTGGCTCGTTCCTGAACGGGCAAGCTTCCCAGATCGGGACTTCGTGGTCGCCTGCCTCAACCGCGAGGACGGGTGTGCCACACCGCGCAGCCGTTTGTCGTTCCTGTTCGCGCCTTGCAGCTTTTGGTGCCTTGAATGTGAGGCCCCACAGCTTACGCCAACCGGATGATAGTTACCCGCCTCAAGTCTTCCGTTGCCGCGGTTGATGACGCCGGCGTTGCGGAGCAGCTCGTACAGGTATGGCCGGTTCCACCGTGAGGGGCGCCACGAGAGCAGCGCCAAAAGCGTCGCCACATCGCCACCGGCGCGGTGGGAATCTGGGTTCACGATGCCGTGCACCGCCGCAAGTTCCTCTAGAGAACGAGCTGAGAACCCTCTTGCCGGCCAATCGATTCCATCCCGTGAGCAGAGCCATAGCTTCTTGCTCGACGAAGGAATCAGGCGTCCGACGAGGTTCCGGTCAAAGGCTGCGAAGTGCGCAACAACAAACTCCGCCTCCCGGAGCATGTTTCGGACTTGGCGGTAGTCGAGGTCCAGGCCCCGAACGATCCGGCGTGTGATTCCATGGACTTCCGACGCTGCCCGTGGGATTCGACAGGATGGGTCACGTAGCCCAGAGTAATTGGAAACGACTTCCAGAACTTGGCCCCTCACGCGGTTATAGCGGAACAGCGTAGGGGGTTCGTGTGAGCAAGGCAACGTCGCGAGAACCGATGTAGAATTGTACCTGTCGTTATCATGGCCCAATCGAGAGCCGCCAGAACCAGTGCACTCATGGCCCGCATCGAGCGCTTGGCTTCCGACTGGAACTCAGGCCGGCAGGCGCGCGAAGTCGCAGCGGAAGCCGACCGGGACCGCTTCTGCGAGCGGGCGCAATGCCTCTTTGACGACGTCTCGGGTGTGCTCTGGCGAAGTACCTCGTGGGACCCTTTCGATGTTCTGGGGCGACCCCGATTGGAAGACGCACACTCCCGGATGATTGCGTGGCTCATGAATCCGACCAAACCCCACGGTCTCAAAGACGGGTTCCTAAGAGCTTTCTTTGAGAAGGCGTTCCACGTCGCCATGCCCGCCGGCGGCCTTGAATCCCGCGTGACCGTGAAGAAGAGAATAGGCAGTGGCGAAGTGGACATCGAAGTCAAAGGGCCGGGATGGTGGCTCATCGTGGAAAACAAAATAGATGCCAAGGAGGATCTCGGCCAAACGCGGAAATACGCAGCGCACTATGAGCGGTTTGCCAAGCTCCGCGAGAGGTTTTTCCCTGTGTTTCTGAGCCGCGAAGGAAAACGCCCTGAGTCGTCCGACTTCGCCACCATGTCCTACCGCGACCTACGTGACGTGCTGGAATCGGTCCGCCCCGCGCCGGAAGCCGAGCAATTCGTGCAGCAATTCATTCAGCATATCCTCTGTCACTTGGAGATTTAGCTATGGAATCACAACAGCTTATCCTTCCAGGACGCCTAGCGGTCGTTCTGAAGAATGCCCGCGCCGTGCGCGAAGTGCACGACTACATCACTGGTGACGACATAGAAGCGGATCTGATCATTGCTCAGCAGGCACTGGTACGACACCTCTGCCAGTCCCTTCGGATACCAGATGGGTGGCGGCGCCCGTTTTCCGAAGATGGCCATACCTGGTTGCGGCCAGACAGGAAATGGAATGTGCGCGGCAAGGACGCGATTGCCATTTCGGTCTACCTTGCAAGCCCGACGGAGGAGGATCGGGATGCGTCAGTCAACCTCTACGTGCCGTCTTCATGGAAGCCGCGGAAGCGGTTCACCGAATCGCTGCGATTGATTGTGCCGAAGGATAAGAACTGGGAATATATCCTGGATTCCGAGCCTGATGAGGTCAACCCTGAGTTCCCGATCGGCAAGTGGATCCGATACGACGACTACGCGGACTCGACCGGATTCAACACGGCAACATTCTTTCAGGCGATCACAGACACCGTGGGCCAATTCCTGCAGCTCGAAACCGAAATCGACCGCCTATTGGAACAAGCTAAGGCGAAGAGTGCCCCCTCACCGCCCAAGCGATCCGGAAGCCGAGCTCACCGGCAACGCAAACCACGGTAAACCTGACCCACACATGACACGTTATCCCGCATTAGGATGAACCCTCTGCGCCGGGAGGTCTATGGTCTGCGAGGCGACGTTGGAAGGGTTGGGCTTGGCTCGGCCTGATCAGCCCGGCGGACGGGCGCGGAAAACTCCGCCGCGCTGGGCAGCCTGCCCGCTATGCGGGGAAAATGCGATGAGAAGCGGGGAGGCCGCCAGAGAGTTGGAGGCTATTGGATGGCCTCTACCGGCTTGGTCGGGCGCTTGCCGCATAGCAGTTCGTCCAGCGTTTCGACCGCCGTGCGGACACTTTCCGGAAGCTCTTGGACGTAGACGCCCAGGGTGGTGGCCGGGCTGGCGTGCCGCAGTTGCGCCTGGGTGTTCTTCGCACCTGCGACTTGGTGGAAGTAGGTGGCGCACGTGCGGCGGAACGCCTTGAAGTTCACGCTGGTGCTCGGATCGATCCACTGCTTGCCCTTGGGCCAGCCCTCGGGCTTGGCGGTCACCAGGCCGGCGCGGATCGCCGCCGGCCAAATGGTCCTGCGCAGGAAATTCTTGGTGCGCATCGGCGTGCCCTTCTTCGAGGGAAAGATGAACCCGTTCCCCGTGCTGGTGGCGCGCAGTGCCTTGAGATCCTCCTGGATGGGCTTGGACAACCACAGCCAGCCGCGCAATCCGGCCGTGTTGGTTTTCTTCAAGCCGCGGTTTCTAGGAGCGTTTTGCCGAATTCCGATAAGTCTTTTGTTTTCGTGGTAGGCCCGGCTGGACTCGAACCAGCGACCCCCTGCTTAGAAGGCAGGTGCTCTATCCACCTGAGCTACGGGCCCAAACGGCGCTCACATGGTTATGATATCAAGCACGGTGCGGTGGGACGCCGGTGAGCGCCGCTGCGGGCGGGCGGTTTGGCATACTGGAGACTCCCGGAGAAGATGCCTGTGAAGATTTTTCGCCGCGACTTTCTAAATCAGACTCTGCTGGGCGCGGGGGCCGCGCTGCTGAAGATGCCGGCGCCGGCAGAGGCGCAGGGGCGGACGGAGCGCGACACCTTCACCGGCTACGGCGGCGTGGGGGACTACGCGAAATCCAACGGGGATCCGTGGAGCGTGGTCTCGGCGGGCCACCGGATGGCGCAAGGGGCTTACACGCCACTGCCGGCGGACATCGCGGATACGGGCGAATCGGTCGACCTGGTGGTGGTGGGCGGGGGATTGAGCGGCCTGGGGACGGCTTACTATTTCGCCAAGGCCACCGGCGGGAAGAAGCGCTGCCTGATTCTGGAAAACCATCCCATGTTCGGTGGGCACGCGAAGCAGAACGAATTCCTGGTGAATGGCCGCCGGTTGATCGGACCGCAGGCTTCCAACGATTTCGGCATTCCGCGGGAGGGTTCGCATACCCAGATGGACGAGCTGTTCACCGAGCTTCATCTGCCGCGCGAATACAGCTACGCCCGGTGGGATGCGTCGCTGAAGCCGCTGCGATTCCCACGCGATAACTATTCCCACATGGACGGCATCAACGATACGCAGGTGGACGTGGCCTACTACTTCGGCCGCGGGGCGGGGCGCGCGAAGCCGCTGTGGGTGCGCAATATTTTCGCGAACCGGCTGGAGGGTGCGCCGTTTTCCGAGGCCGTGAAACGGGACCTGCTCCAATGGCGCTCGACCACCGGCGGCAATGAAGAGCTGCGGAGGCACCTGGACACGATCACCTACCAGCAGTACCTGGAGGGGGAACTGGGGCTCGATCCGCAGGTGACGAAATTTGTGGAGCCGGTGATCGGGCTGATCTGCGGCGCGAGTCCGGACGCGGTGTGCGCGCGCGCGGGACACAACCTGGTGATTCCCACCCGCTCGCCGGGCGGGATTTCGTTTCCGGGCGGCAACACCACCTTCGGGCGGCACCTGGTGCGCGCGCTGATCCCCGAGGCCATTCCGGCGGAGCTGAGTTTCGCGGGGGTGCTGAATACGGCGGTGGACTTCGGGGCGTTGGATCGTCCCGATTCGCCGACGCGCATCCGGCTGGGAGCGACGGTGGTCCGCGTGGAGCATGCGGCAGGCGGCGTGGCGGTGACGTATGAGAAAGACGGCAAGCTCTACCGCACGCGGGCGCCGCGGGTGGTGATGGCTTCCGCGGGATGGATCAACCGGCACGTGCTGTTCGATATGCCCGGCGACCTGCGCGCGGCGTATGGCGAATTCCAATACGCGCCGGCGCTGAGCGTGAACGTGGCGCTGACCAACTGGCGCTTCCTTTACCAACTGGAGGCGCCGGCGGTGCGGTATTTCCACGGCGAGTTCGGGTGGTCGTGCAACATCCGGCGGCCGATGACGGCGGGCACTTTCCAGCCGGTGCTCGACCCCGGAGAGCCGGTGGTGCTGACGTTCTACACGGGGCTGTACTCGCCCGGGCATACCGCCGCCGAGCAGGGAGATCTGGGCCGCAAGAAGCTGCTGGGGACGACCTATGCGGAATACGAGAAGCAGATTCGCGGGCAGATGACCACGCTGTTTCACGAGGCCGGATTTCGGGCTTCCCAGGACATTGCCGGCATCGTATTGAACCGCTGGGGGCACGCGCGGGTGATACAACCGCCGGGCTTTTATTATGGCCGCGACGGCAAGGCGTCGCCGCGGGAGACGGTGCGGAAGGGCTACGGCAGCATCACTATCGCGCACTCCGAACTGAACGGGCATCAGAACGCGACGGGGGCGCTGGCGCAGGGCAAGCGCGCCGCCGAACAGGTGCTGGCGTAAGGCGCGCGCGTTACGGCTTCAGGGCGAAGGCGGTGAGGGTAGCGTCGCGGCCGCTGCCCGAAGCAATTACCACGAACTGGCGGCCGGAGGGCGAGCGATAGGTCATAGGCGTTCCGGTGGTGCGGCGGCCCAGGGCGAAGGTCCACAGGTCGGCGCCGTCGGAGGTGTCCACGGCGTGCAGGGAGGCATCGCCGCCGCCCACGAAGATCACGCCGCCCTTGGTTACGATGGCGCCGGGCGCGCCTTCCACGCCGAGCTTCCCGGGCAGGTTCACGCCTCGCAATGCCGGATTGGTGCGGAGGCGCGGGTTATCGCCGAAGGGCACCTGCCAGCGGATCTCGCCCTGGTTGAGGTCGATGGCCGTGAGATGGCCGTAGGGCGGCTTGACCAGCGGCAGGCCATTGTGAAAGGTGGCGTTGCCGCCGCCCATGACGTAGTCCGCGTCCACTTCTTCGGTGTGGGCGGGCTTCACCAGGCGCGCCACGGACACCATGCTGGTGGACTTCACGTAGAGCACGCCGGACTCGGGATCCCAGGCGCCGCCGGCCCAATTGGCGCCGCCGATCACGCCCGGACGCATCAGCGTGCCTTCCAGGCTGGGCGGCGTGAAGAGCGGCCCGAGGCGGAACTTCTGCATGGCCTGGCGGGCTTCGGCCTGCAACTCGGGCGTCAGATCGAAGGCGTCGTCAAGCGTGACGCCCTGGCGTTCGAAGGCCGGCGGCCGGGTGGGGAACGGCTGGGTGGGCGAGGCCTGCTCTCCTGGAACGTTGCTGGCCGGGACGGGCCGCTCTTCGATGGGCCACACGGGCTTGCCGGTGACGCGATCGAAGACGAAGACCCAGCCGGTCTTGGTGAGCTGCGCGACCGCGTCGATTTTGCGGCCGTTGACATGAATGGTGACCAGCTCAGGCGGCCCAGGGAGGTCGTAATCCCAGAGGCCGTGGTGCACCAGTTGGAAGTGCCACTTGCGCTTGCCGGTGGCGGCATCCAGGCAGACCAGCGATTCGGCGAAGAGGTTGGCGCCGGGCCGCGCGCCTCCGTAGAAATCGTTACTGGGGGTGCTGACCGGCAGGTAGAGCAGGCCGCGCGATTCATCGAGCGTCATGGGGGCCCAGACGTTGGTGTGGCCGGTGATTTTCTCCGAGCCGGCGTGCCAGGTATCGGCGCCGAATTCGCCGGCCATGGGGACGGTGTGGAAGGTCCAGGCGAGCTTGCCGGTGGCGGCGTGAAAGGCGCGGACGTCGCCCGGCGGGTCCTGTTTGTAAGCCAGGCGGTCGCCCACGCCGTTGCCCAGAATGATGAGGTCTTTGTAGACCATGGGCGGCGAGGTGTTGGTGTAGTGCTTGGGATTGGTTTGCCAGCGCAGGCCGGCGACGAGGTTGACGATTCCGTTATCGCCGAATTCGGCTACCGGCCGGCCGGTTTCGGCGTCGAGCTCGATGAGGCGGTAGCGGCTGTTCATGAGGATGCGCAGCTTGCCGGTTTTGCGGTCGCGCCAGGCGGCCACGCCGCGATGCACGAAGCCGGTGCCGTTGGGCGGCTGGCCATCGGCGTAAGCTTTGGGATCGTAGGACCAGAGGGGGCGGCCGCTTTCGGCATCGAGAGCCACCACGCGGTTGTAGGGAGTGCTGAGGTAGAGCACGCCGCCGATCATGAGGGGCGTGACCTCGAAATTGCCGGGCGTGGTTTTGAATTCCGGCAGCGGGGCCTCGCCGGTTTTCCACTCCCAGGCCACGGCGAGACTGCGCACATTGGAGCGATTGATCTGGTCGAGCGGCGAATACTTGGAGCCGCCCTGGTCGCCGCCGTAGAACGGCCATTCCTGGGCGAACAGGGCGGCCGAAAGGCACAGAACGGCGGCGGGCAATCGAG
>DATJRE010000021.1:0-2121 GCA_035505095.1 Bryobacteraceae bacterium
TGAGAACCTGGTCCTGCACAAACAGGTAGCGGATATGACTGCCAAATCGACCGGCGCCCGTACACCCGGCCGGGCCCGTGGATTGCGGCGATTCTTTTCGAAAGCCCTGAGCCCGCAGTCCGTGGCGTAGCCCACCGTCTCATCGATACGCGCCGTACGCGGCGCAGACTGCTTTCGGGCGGCCGATTCTCGATGCACCAGCGGCGAAACCCGGTGCCGGCCGGTCAGGCGCCAGGTCCGCGCGAGGTCCGCTCCCTCAGCCGTCGCGGCTCCATTCGATGTTGAGCCGCGCATGTTGGCAGCCGTTTCGGAGCCTCTCGCGTAAGCAAGCTATCGGCGAGAGTACCCTACCATCGAATCTCGGGATTCAGCCCGGCGGCGCGATAGGCCTCCAGCAGGGCACCGGCGTCCGGTCCATGCAGCGGCGCAGCGCAGTGCGTCGCTGGCTCCGCCTCGATCAGGCCGCGGAACCGCTCGCGCACCAGAGCGCTCTGGAAAACTCCGCCGATACAGGCCACGGTGACGGCTTCGCCCGGCTGCCACAACTGGGTACGGACTGAGGCGGCGAAGCCCGCCAACTGCGCCGCGGCCTGCCCAAGAATCCCAGACGCAACCGCGTCGCCAAGGCCGGCGGCTTCGTCCACCAGCCGCGCGAGGGTGGCCTGGCGCGCCCGGGGCCATTCGCTGGAATAGAAGCGATGCAACGCCTGGCCGGCATCGGCCGAGCCGGTGGCCTGGAGGATTCGCTCGCGCAGGCTGGTGGCCGGTCCCCATCCTTCCTCCATCCGCAGCGCCGCGCGCAGGCCCTGGCGCACAATATCGAAGGCGCCGCCCTCATCGCCGTAGATGTAGCCCCATCCGCCGGCGCGCGCCGCGCGTCCCCGCGCATTGCGGCCGAAGGCCATCGAGCCGGTCCCGGCGATGACGATGATTCCCTGCCCCGTCTCGGTGGCTCCCGCCAGCGCAACCACCGCGTCGGTCGTGACGATCAACCGGCCCACACGCAGCATGGCTTCCAGAATGGACTGCTTGTCCTCCGGCCCGCCGCTCATTCCGAAGCAGGCGGCCTCGAATTGAACCGTCGCGGCATCCAAGCCCGCCTGGCCGCAGGCCGTCGCCAGGCAGGAAGCAACCGCGTGCTCCAGTTTGGCCCGCCCCTCGTGGGTTTCGGCGTGATTGCAGGGGCCGCCCACGCCGCTGCCCAGAATCCTGCCGGTCTCATCCCCGATCAGTGCGGTGGTCGAAGACTGGCCGCCATCTACGCCGAGAAATAGTTTCATCGGCCGATGGGTTGCCCGGTCAGCGCGGGTTCAAGCGCCCTCACGCCAGCCCCAACTGGCGGATGGCCGCACCCGCGCCAGCCAGGTTGGCGCTCTTCATTTCCGACCATTTCCGCGAAAGGATCACGCCATCGGAACCGGCCCGGAAAGCGGCCAGAACGGCGTCACGAGTGCCTTCGGGGGTGGATTTTGACGAATTCCGGCCGGTGGGAATGTCGATATCGATGCCCGGCCAAAGCTGGGTTTTGGTTCCATTCAGCCCCTCGCGGGCGCGCCGGGCCTCGCGATAGACATAATCGGATGACAACCCGGTCCGCGGAATTTCCGCCAGGCTCTTCTCCTGCTGGTAGCCGAGGACGCGGTAATGGAAGTCCAGCAGCTCCTGCTGCGGAACATCTCCGTAAATGGTCGAACTTACATTGCGGATGTAACCGGCCATGCGTTCGCCGCCGCAGTTATGGTACATCACCATCTTCAGAAAATCGGAGTACTTGGAAATCTCCGAAAGATCCTGTTCGGCGCGATAAATCGGGCTGAAGGAATTGTTATGCCAGATATGCCACCCGACACCGATGGAGGGCTTGATCGACTTAACCTTATTATATAGGGCGGAGTAAGTCTCCCGCAGGCTGTCGGTCCACAGCATCTCCCAGGCCAGCAGCTCGGGGTAGCGTAGCATCAGCCGCCAGACGGTGACGTAATACCCGTCCACCGGACGCTTCCCCTGGCGGGAGGACTGGAGCATCGCGCCCAAGGCCTGGAACCCTGCCCGCGCCCGCGCCGGATCGATTCCCCGCTCTCGCGCCTTGCGCTCGCAGAACTGGCAGAAGCAGGTGATGCG
>DATJRE010000022.1:0-5554 GCA_035505095.1 Bryobacteraceae bacterium
TGGCCAGGATGCTTGAGACTTCGCGGCGCCCGCCTTCCGCTTCCGAAGGCGAAGAAATCGCCAGCTTCTCCTTCGTGAGGCCTAAAGTTCTCGCTCTATTCCGCCGATACGTGTAGTGAGATGTCAGTAAGGCGGGCGGACGCGCTCACCGTTTCCCGAAGATTGGTGTCGGGAATCCAAGTTACGAAAGGAGCAGGAGGAGTCAACCGGTTGTCTCGAATAGGAACGGGCCGCCGCCCCCGATACAGGCGGGTGGCTAACCAGTCAGGCTCCGCAAAGCTTCCACGCGATGGCTCTGGGATAGCGCTTCAGCGGAACCACAGAGTTCTCATCCAGTGAATATATGTATAAGAATTACAGGTCGGTTATTATTGGTCTGATCTCGTTGGTGCTGGCGAACCCCGCCGCCGTGGCTGGGTCGGACCAGGGCGCCGGGGATGACGTCCCAGCGCCAGATTCCGCAGCGTCCTCCGGCAGAAGCTTCATCGACTGGTCGCCCACGTCGAGGCTTCCGGAGTGGCTCCAATTGGGTTTACAGATAAGAGGGCGGTTCGAATCACCCTCCGGGACGGCGATGGTCAATTCTGCCTCCGATACTTACTATTTGAGCCGGATCCGTGTGGACTTTGGCATCCGGCCAGTGTCCTGGCTGAAGTTCTTCGCCGAGGCACAGGATGCCCGCGTGGCCGGGTACAACATCTCGCCGGCGCCCACCACGATTTACAACCCCATGGACCTGCGGCAAGGCTATATCGAGTTGGACCACGAGGGTACTCTCGACCTGAGCTTGACCGGCGGACGCCAGGAGCTCCGTTTCGGCGGTGAACGGTTGATCGGTCCCGCCGACTGGGGCATGTCGCGGACTTTTGATGCCGTGGACCTGTCCGTCAGCCAAGGGAAGGCCAAGGTGGATCTGTTCGCCGGTTCTCCGGTGCTGATCGACTCCACGCGCTTCGACCGGCACAAGCCAGGCGAACATCTGTACGGAGCCTATGGATCGATCCGCGCTGTTTTGCCGGGCATGAATGTGGAGCCTTATCTGCTATTCAAACAGAACCTGGCGATCAAGAGCGAGGAGGGTGTGGTCGGGGATGCTCTCGTCGCCAGTCCCGGGGCGCGAGTGTTTGGCAAAGCACCGGGGCGCCTCGACTACACCGTCGAACTTGTGGTCCAGAGGGGATCGTATTCCTCGGACCGGGTGACCGCCATGGGACAGAGTTACGTGGCTGGGTGGACAATGACCGATTCGCCGTTCAAGCCGCGGCTCAGTGCGGAATATAACTACGCCTCAGGAGATGCCGCCGACAAGGACGGGGTGCGTGGCACCTTCGACCAGTTCTATCCCAGCAACCATCTCTATTACGGCATGATCGACCAGTTCGGCTGGAAGAACCTCAAGAACTGGCGTACCGGGTTTGATTGTGTGCCCGCCAGGAAGCTCACGCTGCGCGCGGACTTCAACGAGTTCTATCTGGCGACTGTACAGGACTCGCTCTACAACTCCAGCGGGACTTCGGCTGTCCTGGACCGGACCGCCACCAGCAACCACGTCGGTTCGGAGGTCAACGCGGTAGCCCTGTACCAATGGTCGAAGATCTGGAAATTCGGCGCCGGTTGCGGGCACTTGTTCGCAGGTGACTACCTGAAGCAGTCCAAAGTCGGATTCGGCTATACCTATCCGTACCTGATGTTCGTCGGAAATTTCTGACGAGGGAAAACATAGATGAAATCGCAAATGACGATTGGAAAGAAGATCTACCTCAGTTTCGCCGCCGCCACGGGCATCGCGCTCATCGTGGCGGTGGTCGCGTTTTCGATCATCGGCAATCTGGGGCAGACCGTCGACAAACTGGTGCATCAGAATGCCAGGCGACAGTTTCTCGCCGGCCAAATGGAATTGTCGGTTGGGAAGATGCTTGCCTCGGAGCGAGGGATTGTCCTGCGGGCTTTCATTAAGGATCTCCCGGCCGTAGAACAGTACAACCGCGAGTTTTTGGACACCTCCTCCGCCCTTTCGAAACAAATTGACGAATTCCGCCCGCTGATCGCAACGGAAGACGGCCGCCGCGCAGTTCAGAGCCTGACGAGCGCGTTTGAATCGATCGGCGTGGTGCATCAGGAGGTGTACAAGCTCGCCCAGAGCGGCAATGCCGAAGCCAGCGAGTCGGCTATTAAAGAAAGAATGGTCCCGCTGATGGACCAAGCCGGTCAGAATGCTCACACCCTGCTGCTTCTGCAAAGCGATCTGATGGCCAAAGTGATCAGCTCCACCGAAGACGAAGTATCGTCTGGCCGCCGCCTGGTGGTTGGCATGATAATGCTGTCCCTGGTGGTCGCGTTCGTGATCATTGTGATCGTCCGGAAAATCAATGCCAGTTTGCAGCACGCCGCTCAGGAGTTGCGTGACAGCGCCGGCCAGGTGGCCAGCGCCGCATCGCAGGTCGCTTCTTCCAGCCAGTCGCTCGCGCAAGGGTCCTCGGAGCAGGCGGCGTCACTTGAAGAGACGTCCGCTTCCAGCAAAGAAATCAACTCCGTGGCCGGCAAAAACAGCGAGAATTCGCGGGGGGCAGCCGACCTGATGACGCAGTCGCAGCAAAAGCTCGCCGAGGCCAACCAGTCGTTAGACCAGTCGGTAATCGCCATGGGTGAGATCAACACGCAGAGTGACAAAATTTCCAAGATCATCAAGGTTATCGACGAGATTGCCTTCCAGACCAACATCCTGGCGCTGAACGCGGCGGTCGAAGCGGCCCGTGCGGGCGAAGCTGGAATGGGATTTGCCGTGGTTGCCGACGAAGTCCGTAACCTGGCGCAGCGTTGCGCCCAGGCCGCCAAGGACACCGCGGCGCTGATCGACGAATCGATTGCCAAGTCCAACAACGGCAAGGTGAAGGTGGACCAGGTAGCCACGGTGATTCGAGCCATGACCGAAGAGGCGGCCAAAGCCAAGACGCTGGTGGACGACGTGAACCTGGGCAGCCAGGAGCAGTTGCGCGGCATTGAGCAGATCGGCAAGGCCCTCACCCAGATGGAACAGGTCACTCAAAGAAACGCGGCCAACTCCGAGGAGAGCGCCGCGGCGGCCGAGGAACTGACCGCCCAGTCGGAGGCCCTGAAGGACATCGTGGAGCGCCTGGCGGCCATGGTTGGCGGTGGCGATGGGTTCAATTCTCTCGCCCGCACCGGGCACGGGAAACCGGGCCGATCCCGTGAAAGGACGCAGCGCCACGGGGACGAATCCGTCTCCGGTCTGACGGCTCTGCGCGGAGCGGTTTCGTACCCGGCCAAATCCGCGGAGCATAGGGCATCGCCGGCAGCGGCTCGCAGCGCGAGCAAGGAAGCCTTTCCTCTCGAAGAGCAGTTCAAGGAGTTCTGACGCCGGAAATGGCCGGGGCAGGAGGGCCACTGGCCGTCTTGTCCCGGACCGCCGTGCTTCACCCACCGCCGCCACGGAAGCCCGCTCCCACCAGCCGCTTGCGCACACTGGGATTTCCACGGCCGCCCGTCTCGGGTATCATCAATCAGACGGAAAATCCCGGAAAGGAGGCTCCGATGGATAGCCAATCGACGACCGGGCGGCGGCGCTTTCTGGAAGCCGCGGGAGGCGCGCTGCTGCTTCAGCCGCGGACGGTGTTCGGCTCCCAGGCCAATTCCACCGTGGAAGTAGGACTCCTCGGCTGCGGCAGCCGCGGCAACTGGATCGCTCCCTTCTTCCCCGAACATGCCGGCGCACGCGTAGTTGCGGTGGCCGACGTGATCCGGAGCCGGCTGGATTCCACGCGCGAAAAACTCCACGTGGATGCCGGCCGCGCCTACTGGGGTCCCGAGGCGTACCGGGAATTGGCGCAATCGAGTCTCGATGCAGTGGTGATCGAGACCCCGCCCTATTACCATCCAGCCCACGCCGCGGCCGCGGTGGATGCCGGTAAGCACGTCTACTGCGCCAAACCTGTGGCCGTCGATGTTCCGGACTGCCGCAGTTTCCTGGCCAGCGGCCAGAAGGCCAGGAGCAAGGGCCTGAGCTTCTGGGTGGATTTCCAGACCCGCGCCCGCCCCGTTTTCCAGGAGGTGGTCGAGCGCATTCAGCGCGGCGATATCGGCAAGGTCGCCATGGCCCAGGTTTTCTACTATGCCAACCGTCCGTGGGTGGACCGCTCGACCCCTGGTATGGATCCTGGTCTCAAACGGATGGTCAACTGGATCGGCGACCGCGTGATCAGCGGGGATGTCATCGTGGAGCAGAATATCCACGTTCTGGACATGGCAAATTGGTATCTGGGCGGCCATCCCCTCAAAGCCACGGGCGCCGGCGGGCGCACCAGTTGGGCCGGAACCCGCAGCGACACGGGCGACGCCTGGGACCATTTCGCCGTCACCTACTGGTACCCGGACAACGTTCACGCAACCTTCAGCTCGCACCAACTCACCGGCCGCTTCTCGGACCTGTGCGTGCGCTGCTTCGGCCTCAAGGGCTGCGCCGACACGCATTATGGCGGGCTGGTGCGAGTCGCCAGCGACGACGCCGACAAGACCTGGAACGGCGCGGAAAAGGACGATACCTTCACCGCCGGCTGCATCGCCAACGTCCGGGAGTTCATCCAGAGCGTCCAGAGCGCCAAGCCCATCAACAACGCCCCTACCGCCGTCGAAAGCAATCTCACCGGCATCCTGGGCCGAATGGCGGCCTACCGCGGCGGCGTGGTGAGCTGGGACGAAATGATGGCTTCCCACGAAAAATGGGAAGCCAATCTGAAGCTCCAATGGTAGCGAGGTCCGCATGGACGGGATGAATCGCCGGAACCTGCTTCAGGGCGCCGCTTTGGCAGCGCTTGGCGGACGCCTGTTGGGGGGCGCGCCCCGCCGCTTCACCATCGGGGTTACCGATTGGAATCTGAGACTAGGCGCCAACCCGGACGCCGTGCCTCTGGCTGCCCGCATCGGATTCGAAGGCGTGCAAATTTCCTTCGGCAGGCGCATCGCCAACGACAAACTGCCGCTGGACGATCCGGAAATCATTGCCCGCTACCGGAGCCTCTCGCACGAACACCGCATTCCCATCGATGGCACCTGCGTCGACCGGCTCCACGATAACTGCCTGAAGAACGATCCGCTGGCGGTCCGCTGGGTGCGCGATTCCATCCGGCTCACCAGCGCCCTGAACACCAGGGTGCTGCTGCTGCCGTTCTTCGGAAAATGCGCCATCCAGAGTCAGGGGGAAGGCAACGCCATGGCCGATGCCCTGGCCCAGCTCGCGCCGGAGGCCGAGAAGGCCGGCGTCATCCTGGGCCTCGAAGACACTATCTCCGCGGAAGACAACGTGCGCATCATGGACCGCGCCAAATCCAGGAACGTGCAGGTCTATTACGATGTCGGCAATTCGACCGGCGCGGGCTTCGACGTGGTGAAGGAAATTCGCTGGCTGGGCAAAGACCGCATCTGCCAGATCCATTTGAAGGACAACCCGCACTACTTGGGGGAGGGAACCATTCCTTTTCCGCGCGTAATGGAGGCCATTCGCGATATTGGCTTCGCCGGTGCCGCAAATCTCGAAACC
>DATJRE010000023.1:0-24262 GCA_035505095.1 Bryobacteraceae bacterium
TGGCCGATCATAGCCGCTGATAAACGCAGAGGAACGCTGATAAAGATGCGATTCATGAGGATCTTGGTTTTATCAGCGTTCATCGGCGTTTATCAGCGGCTAATTGCATCGTGCGGGCGACCAGAGACAGGCACGGACCAAACCAAACCGAGTGGTATTGCCTTGGTTTCTTATCTCGGTTCCTCCCGTGGCCGATCATAGCCGCTGATAAACGCCGATGAATGTTGATAAAGATGAGATTCATGAGGTTCGTGGTTTTATCAGCGTTCATCGGCGTTTATCAGCGGCTAATTGCTTCGCCGGCCAATCTCTTTCCTCACAGCAACCCCAGCGCGTGTGCGGCCTCCATAATCTCCCGGGCGATGGGGGCGGCGGTGGTGGCGCCGTAGCCGCCGTGTTCCACCAACACCGCGAAGGCCAGGCGGTGCGAGGCGTCGCCATCGTAGGGCGCGAAACCGGTGAACCAGGCATGCGGCATACCCTCATCAAGCTGCGCGGTTCCGGTCTTGCCCGCAAACTCAATCTGCGCGCCCGCCATGGGGCTTCGGGCGGTGCCTTCGGTGACCACGCGGCGCATGGCTCCGGCAATGAACTGCGCCTGCGCCAGGGGCAGCACGGCCAGCGGCGGGTCGGTGCGCGGATTGCTGGCGTCGTCGATCCAGCGGCCCTCAGGCATCTGTCCGCCGGCCGCAATCGCCGCGGCCACGCGCGCCATCTTGAAAGGCGTGATCAGCACCGGCCCTTGCCCATAGGCGGCAAAGGGGAGCATCTTGCGCAATTCCTTCGGATCGCCGGTAGAAATGCCCATTTGTCCGGCGGTGTCCGCCAGCGCCTGCGAACCCACATCGTGGACGCCCAACTGCGCGAAATACGCATTGCACGATACGGCGATGGCCCGCCCCATATCCAGGGTTCCGTGGGGATGGTCGCCGATGTCGTCCTTGATGGGGCGGTTCCATCCAGGGATCCAGATGCCGGCGCGGCCATCGGAAAGCTCGTGGCAATGATAGATGCGGTGGGTAAGCTGCGGGTCGAGGCGCAGGGCGGCAATCGCGGTAACCAGCTTGAACGTCGAACCGGGGGGATATTGGCCGTAGCGCGCGCGGTCCAGCAGCTCGTCGGGGGTCGGGTCGGTCTGGCGGCTGCCGGGGGGATCGGGCGATGGCGAACTTACCAGCGCCAGCACGCGGCCGGTGGCGGCTTCCATCACCACCACCGCGCCTTTCAAATTGCCGTCCTTTTGCAGGTGCGCGTTGAGGATGGCGCCGGCCTGCAGTTGCAGCCGGGCGTCCAGGGTGAGCCGCACGGTGCGGTCGCGCGCCAGCACTTTCGCCAGCGCCGGATTGCCCGGTTCATGCCGGTAGCGCACCAAGGCGGCCAGCTCGCTGAAATCGTAGCCTTGCAGCTTGCGGTTGGAATCGTGCTCCACCAGCGAAGCGTTGCTGGCGTGAAAATTTTCGCCGCTGCGCAGGTCCCCCACCACCTGCTCCAGGGCCGAGCCGAAGGGATACTGGCGGCTATCGAAGCGCGAGCAGGCCTGGTCAATGGAAATGCCCAGAGCCTCGTATTGCGCGCGGTGGCTCTCCAGCTCCGCCCAACTGGAGGTGGCCAGGGGGATGCCGTTGCGGTCGTAGATGGTGCCGCGGGGGATCTCCCGGGCGATGGAATTGAGGCGCGGATTGTGCTGCGGGCGCTTGATGCCGTCCTCTTCGAAGGAGTGGGCGTCGCGGGCGAGGTAGTCGCGGTCCTGGAAAACCTGGTAGCGCGCCGCCATGGCCACAAGCACCGTGGCGGCGAACGCCAGCACCAGGCGCAGCGGGCGCGCGGAGGCGCGGAACAGCTCGTGCGGCTGCTCCTCCCGTTCGCCCGCGGAAATCGAAAGGATCAGGGCGAAGATCAGGAAATTGGCCAGCATGGCGGTGTTGCCGGAGCTGAGAAACGGCGACACGACTCCTGAGAGCGGCAGCACGCCCAGCACGCCGGAGCTGATCAACAGCATCTCGAAGGCGATCAGGCAGGCCAGGCCGATGCCCAGGAATTTGCCGAAGTGGGTGGCCGAGCGCAGGGCCACGCGCAGCGATCGGCCCACCAGAAATCCGATGAGGAGGCAGACGGCGATGACGCCCAGAAATCCCCACTCCTCGCCGATGGCCGGCAGGACGAGGTCGGTGTTGCCGGCGGGGATCATGGCGGGGTCGCCCCAGCCCGGTCCCGAGCCGAAGGGGCCGCCGGTGGAGAAGGCCCATAACGAATGGGCCAGTTGGTTACCGCCGTGGACATTGTTATCCCAGGGCGAAAGCCACATGTCGATGCGCTCAACCACGGTGTGGGGCTGTCCCAGGCGATAGCCGATGGCGACCGACGCCACCATCACCACCAGGCCCGCGATCACCAGGCCAGGACGTCCGCGCGCGACGCCGAACATGGCCAGGAAGACGAAGAACATGACCAGCGCGGGGCCGAGGTCTTTCAGCTCGAAGAAGAACACCAGGGCGATGCCCACGGCGATGGCGACGGGCAGCATGTGCTCCAGGCGCGGCAGGCCGATGCGGCGGAAGAAGGCCGGCAACAGGCGGCGTTCGCGCAGGTCGCGCAGGCGCTCCCAATTGCGCGTGAAGTAGCCCGCCAGAAAGAGCACCAGCAGAATTTTGATGATCTCGACGGGCTGGAACGGGCCGAGATTAACCTTAATATCGGTGGCGCCGCCGGGGCCGCGGCCGAAGCGCAGCAGCAGGCCGAACAGCACCAGCGCGCCGAACAGCGGGATGTAGCACCAGTCGGAGAGGCGGCGGTAATCGAACCAGGGGATGGCGGCGAGGGCCAGCAGCAGGCAGCCGAGGAAAACGCCCAGCGCGAATTTGTGGACCTCTAGGGTGTCGCGCAAGGGATCGCGCATGCTGGCCATGAGCAGAAATCCGATGCCGCTGAGCAGGTGGATGGCAGGAAGAAAAGTGCGGTCGCCGCGGAACCGGGCGGCGCGCCACACCAGCGCGACCAGGTAGAAGCCGGCGAAATAGAGCAGGGCGGAGCGCAGCAGTTCCAGGCGGAATTCGGCCGGGGTGCGGACCATCAGCAGGGGCTTCAGGCGGGCCAGCGGAACGCGCGCCGCCAGCGGTCCCCAAACGGCGCCCCAGGTGGTGTTGCGGCGGCGCAGCGCCGAAAGGGCCCCGATGTTCGGAATGGGCCGCGCATGCTCTAGGAACTGGAACATGGTCTCGGCGGCGTTATCGCGCTCGGCATGGTCGGAGATGGGTTCCAGCACCGGCAGCAACTGGTCGGAGGAGGTGACGCGGTTGACGTTGACCAGTTGGGCGGCGGCGGGAAAGGCCTGGCTCTTGGCGGCATAGACCATGGCCAAGCCGCCGGCGATCAGCAGGGACGCAGCGAGGAGCCAGCCGATGCGGCTGGGGGGGGCTTTGGCCGTGCCCCCGATGGAAACCAGCATCGGGCGGGTGCCGGAGCCGCTCCAACTGCGGGTTACCGCCATGGGGACCTCCGGTTTCGAGCGGCCCGAGAAAAGCTGACGCGGAGACGCGGAGACGCGGAGAAAAGGGCGGAGAGCACAATCTTTCGCCTTCCAGTCTCCGCGTCTCCGCGTCTCCGCGTCGAGGCCCACTCGGCTGCCGCAACGCTATACCGGTTTACCGCCATCGCCGCCTCCCGCTGTACAGCACCCGGTATCGATATGGGCGGTGGATGCGATCCAGCTCTTTCGCATGCCGGTCGGCTTGGTCGAAACGGGGGATGCGCTGGTAGAGCGCGCGGGCTTTTTGCGCATCCGTCCAGGACCACAGGCGCTCGGCGCGCAGGCGGTAGGCGTCGGCCGTTTGCTCGATCTGGCGTCGGTCCTCCCCGGCGCCCAGCTTTTCGGCAGCGGCGAATTCGGCCACGGCGCGCTCGGGGGAAACCTCCTGGTAGGCCGCCAGACGCGCCAGCGCCAGGTGCGGCTGCGGACTCTGCGGCAGGGCACTCCGGGCGGCCTCGAACTGGTCGCGCGCCTGATTGCGCTGGCGGCTTCGGGCCTCGCCGGAATACTCCCCGTCTTCCAGCCGTTCCAGGATGGCGTAACCGCGGCTGAGCGCCAGTTCGCCCAGAGCGGCATCGCCCGGTGCGCCCAGTTGAATGCCGCGCTTGAGGCACAGCTCGGCCTTTTGCCAATCGAAATCGTCCAGCGCGTTGTCCTGGCTGGCGGCGTAGGAAGCCAGGACGCGATCAGCCTCCTCCACGTAGAGCCGCGGCAGGTCGATGGCCGGCGGCGCGATGGCCGGGGGCGCGGCGGGTGGAGGCGCGGGGCGCGCGGGGGTGGGCTTGGCAGCGCTGGCAGCGATGGAACGCGGGGCCTTGTGGGGATGCGACGCGTGCCAAGCCAGTGTGCCGGCGATCCATAACGCCATGCCGGCCAGGAAGGAGGCGGCCGCCCCGCGGGCCCGCAGCTTGATCCAGCGGGCTCCGCGGCCTTGCCCTACGGTGCGCCCGGCGCGGCGCAGACATTCGCGGGCCGCTTCCAACGTGGACGTGGGACTCCAGCCGGGGCGATCCCGTTCGGCCTGGGTGAGCCGGTGCTCCAGGAAGGCTTGCAAATCGGCCTGCATCTCTTCGGCCGAGGTGTAGCGCTGGGCGGCGTGCGGGCCGAGCGCCTTGGTGACGATGGCGCGCAAACCGCGCGGGCAGGAATTGGGCAGAGCGCGCGGAGGGCGGCGCGAGCGAATCAGGCTTTCCAGTTTGGCGGTGTCGTCGGCCTGGTAGGGCGGCGCGCCCGAGAGCATTTCATACAGCGTGGCGCCCAGCGCCCAGAGGTCCGATTGCGGGTCCACTTCGGAGCGCGCCAGCCGCTCGGGCGAGCAATAGCCCGGGCTGCCGAAGTTGTGGTTGGTGGCGGAGGGTTGCCCTCCCGGCCCGGCGCGCAGCCGTTTGGCGATGCCAAAATCCAGCAAACGCACGGTGTCGTGCGGCCCCAGGTGGATATTGGACGGCTTGATATCGCCATGCACTACGGTGGATTGCCAGGAGTGGAACTTGGCCAGTTGCTCGCAGATTTCCAGAGCGATGGCGGCCGCGCGGATGGGGTCGATGGCGTGTTCGGCGCCCAGAACCTCGGCCAGGCTGCGGCCTTCCACGTATTGCATGGCCACGAAGAAGTAGCCATCCAGGTCGCCGACCTCGTAGATTTCCACCATGCGCGGGTCGATGGCGTGCAATTCCATCTGGATGGCGGCGCCGCGGCGTTCGGCCTCCAGCACCAACTGGCTGATGCGGTCGCCATCGGTTTTCACCAGCTTGAGCGCGGCCTTGCGGTTTTCCACGGTATCGTGGGCCAGGTAGACCTCAGTCATGCTCTTGCCGATGCGGCGGATGATTTCGTAACGGCCCAGGCGTGCAGGCGCGGTCATGGTTTATCCCCTGGTGGCGGCGCGGACCACCGCCCACAGCAGCATGCCGATCATCAGGCCGTAGGCCAGAAACGCCAGGCGGCCGGTAAGCAGGTTGCGCGCCGAAATAGCGCGGGTGTCTCCGAGGCGCGGCCGGGTGGCGCGGCTGGGCCCGGCGGGAGACCCGCGGAACTCCGCGCCGGCCACGAACAGGGCGGTTACGTTATCGATGCCGCCAGCCTGGTTGGCGGCCACCACCAAATCGGCCGCCACGCGGCCCGGGTCGCCCTGGTAGCGGTCGACGATGTCGCGCACCTGGGCCGCAGTCACCAGGTCCGTCAGGCCATCGCTGCAGAGCAACAGGGCGGCATCGGGACGGAAGCGGCAGTGGCGGACCTCGATGAACTCTTCATCCTCCGCGGTGCGAAGGCGCGAACCGACCTCACGAAACACCTCGTGGCGGCGCGGGTGCAGCATGGCCTGCTGTTCTTCGAGTTCGCCGGCGTCCTCCTCTTCGCCCACCGGCGAGTGGTCGGAGGTGAGCTTGCGGATGGCGCCGCGCCAGATGAGATAGAGGCGCGAATCGCCCACGTGGCCGATGGTGACCTCGCCGTCTTCCACCAGGGCCGCGGTGAGGACGCAGGCCATGCCCTCCAGTTCGCCGGTGGCCTGCTCGAAAATGCGGTTGTTGGCGTGGGTGATGGCGGCGCGGATGCGCTCTTCGGGCGTGCCGGGCTGGAAGATGGTTTCGCGGATAGCGTGGACGGCGGTTTCGGCGGCCACTTCGCCGGCGGCCTGCCCGCCTACGCCATCTACCACCAGGAAAACGCCGCGGTCGGCATCGATCCAGAAGCGGTCTTCATTGCGCTCGCGCACTAGGCCGGTATCGGTAGCGGCGGCAGAAACCAAGGCCTGGCTCATGAGCGGGAGGAACCTCGGAATCCGGCCAAAACGAACAGGACCACCACCGCCAGAAAGGCGACTACGAACGGAATATGCAGGCGGTAAAGCTGATCGAGACCCACGGCTACCTCCGGACCTCGAAGGCCAGTTTGAGGACTTCGGCGACGCCGATTTCGGCGCGGTCGGGCAGCTTTTCCTCGGCCCCGCGGGCCAGGCGCTTACCGTTCAGCCAGGTGCCGTTGCGGCTTTTGTCGAGCAGGGTGAAGGTGCCGGTGGCCGGGTCGCGGCGTAGGCGCAGGTGCTCGCGGGAAACCTCTTCGTTGGTGTAGAGCGGCAGGTCGACCCAGAGGTCTTCGCCGCCCCGCCCGATGCTGATTTCGTTCTGGGTGACGTAATAGGTTTGCGGGCCGGAATCGTCTTGATAGCGGATTTCGGCGAACACCTCGGAAGCCAGGCGGGTGACCGAGGCCCTCAGGGGTGCGCGCTCGGCCCGGTCGCGCGCCACGCGCACGGAAGTGACGGACGGTTCGCGTTCGATGAGGGTGGTTTTGACCCCCCGGTAGCCGGGCTGTGCAACGTCGTTCAATTCGGAGTGGATCTCCACGTCGCCCTGCGGGACGGCGCCCTCGGTATCGGCGAAAAACTCGATCCACCAGTCGCTTTGGGCAATACGGTAGTCCTTGCGGGGCCGCGATCCCAAGGCGCCGCCGATCGCGCCCCGGGCGCCGCGGCGGAAGAGCGAGCCACCGCGGTTCCACTCGGCCAGGCGGGCGCTGAGGACGCGCCTGGCGTCGTCCCTGATAATTTCCTGCACGCCGGCGATGCGGGCATAGTCGTCGGGATGCAGGTAAACGCTGAAGATGCAAGGCAGCAGGATGCTGTAACCCATCTCCAGGCGGCCCAGTTCCATGTTGCGGATGATTTCGTCGATGATGATTTGCCCGCTGATGCGGGTCTGAGGAAACTTAGTTCCGGTCTGCGACATGAGGACACCTGTTTTTCGAAGCGAGCAAGCTCCTTGCGGCGGCGGTCCTCGCTCCTCATGACCGTCGCACCAGACGCGGGACTTCACTGTAGACGAAACTGAAGCGGGCAGGTTTCAGGGTTTGGGGCAGGGGGCGGCAGGGAGGCACATTAAAATCCGGTAAGGGGGGCACCGGTTCACCGCGGAGACGCGGAGGGCGTGGATGCTACACGGAGAAGAAAAAAGAGAGGGGGCTGGCGGAGGGGGGCGGGGTGCCTTGACGCGGAGACGCGGAGGCGCGGAGGCTACACGGAGAAGAGAAAAAGAGGGTTGGCGGAGGGGCGAGGATTGTCTTGACGCGCAGGCGCGGAGGCGGCGAGGGCGCAGAAGTATGGCGCGGGGGGTGGAGATGGGGGCGCGGCCGCTGGTTTGCGGCGCTGTTTGGCGCCGGGACGTTGACCAACAGCCGATCTTTACTACAGCAGTAGCCCTATAGTTGTAGTTCTATCGGTGCTGGGCTAGGGGCTAATTGGGGAGGGTAAGGTGAGTTATACATCGTCTGGTTCTAGACCAGTTTGCTTAGAAATTCGCGCTAGCATCCTAGGCCCTATTTCGTCGTCTTCGTGGAAAGCCCATGTGAACTCTCCCCAACCTGGACGCTCAAGTTGCTTGTGGGAAGATCCCTTCTCCGTCTTGATCGTCCAGCCGATTCGGATGAGCGCTCTTAAGACAATTCTGGCCTTACGACTCCCCCAACGGCTCACGCGGCGGCGAAATTAATGGATATAGCCGCTGAAGAGGTTTCGGCTTCTTCGATTTTATCTGCTAGCACCCGCAGAGCTAATGCCTCAACCCGTGAGATAGCATCCGATTCCGTGTCACCATAGACCATGACACCAGGCAAACCCTCGATCTCAGCGATCCAGCGCCCGTCTTCTTCCCGGTCGATTTCGATGGTGTAATTAAACATTCCCAATACAGCTCACCACAGTATATGACGTTTTCGGGGTGTTCCGGGATACTGTCCATAGGCAACCGCGGAGCGTTTCTTGCGGGCAGACCTTCCCCCTCATTTGCGGGTTTAGGCACTACGTTTTCTATTTTGGCTTCGGCCCGCGCTTTCGTGGATTGGCTGCCGACTGCTGGCGCTCGTCCGCGATCCGGCGCTGGATCTCAGAATGGGGAACGGCCAGCACTTTCCGCAGCGCTCCCTGCTCCACGCCTCCGGGCCTTCGACGTAATCAGGCGGTTTTGACTTCATGCACCTCTGTTCTGTTACAGATCAGCCCCAAATGGAACCATTCGTTTTGATTGCGGAATCGGATATTCACCCTGTATAAAGTGCCCTCTATGAGAGGTTTCATTATGGCTTTGGAACGGTCGGGAATCACGCTCGCCCCGACCTTGCTGCCATGCTTTCCGCGTTCCAACATTCCCATCACCACGGTTTTATTGCCAGCATCGCCACTTCCGCGCTTGCCCCGCATTTTGCGGATCTTGTCCTGCTTGTGCATGTTCCGAGCCTTGCCGCCGATGAAAGTCTCATCGATCTCAACTTCCCCACCCAGATTCCCGCCGCTCAGTTCGTCCTGGAGAGCCAACCGGCAGCACTGGAGCATGAACCATGCGGGTTTGGGGGTTCCCGGAAGGGTACGTCTGTAGGTGATTGCGAACCGGGTTTGGGGGTCACCTCCGGCTCACGAATGGGTTTCCCTGGATGACAAAGCGCAACGGCAGGTCGGCACAGTGGGTGATGCCGATGCGGGGGGTCACCTGAATGGCGATGGGGGCGGGCTGCGATGGCTCACGAACCACCAGGGTCCCGCGGGTGACGTCGGCGCCGTTGTGGGCGCGGGTGATGGCCATGGCCAGAGTGAGCTTGCCGGGGCCGGAGGCGAGGTCTTCCAGGCGGCGGGCGGCGGGACGGCGGCGCTGCATCAGCTCGATTCCGGCCACCGGCTCCAGAGCGCGGATCAGCACGCAGCCGGCGGAGCCTTTCGGTTCGCACACCAGGTTGAGGCATTCGTACATGCCGTAGATGAAGTAGACGTAGGCGTGGCCGGGCGGCCCGAAAATCACGCGCGTGCGGGGGGTGACGCCGCGGTAGGAGTGGGCGGCCCGGTCATCCTTCCCCAGGTAGGCCTCGGTTTCCACGATCATCCCGGCGGTGGGGCCGTGCACCAGGATTTTGCCCAGCAGGGCACGGGCGACATCGGGGGCCGGGCGGCCGTAGAAAGCGCGCCGGAGGATGGGGCCAAACGGCATGGAATCTCACTGTACAATGAAAGGCGCTCATGCGCCTGTTCACGGGGCTGGACTTACCGCCGGAAGTGGCCGGGCGGCTGGCCGATCTGCTGGAGCGGCTTCGCCCGGCCGCGCGGATCGCCTGGAGCCCGCCGGGGAATCTGCACATCACCACCAAGTTCATCGGTGAGTGGCCGGAGGAGCGGTTGGAGGAATTACGGGCGGCGCTCTCGGCGGTGGCGGCGGCTTCCGGCGGGCTGGCTATTCCGGTGCGTGTGGGTGGGCTGGGGTTCTATCCGAATCCGCGCTCGCCGCGGGTTTTCTGGTGCGGGGTGGAAGCGCCCGGCCTGGCGGAGTTGGCTGCCCAAACCGATGCGGCCACGGCGCGGCTGGGCGTGAAATCCGAGAAGCGCGCCTACTCGCCCCACCTGACGCTGGCGCGGATTCGCGAGCAGACGGATTTGCGGGCACTGCACCAGCGGTTCGAGGCGCTGGGCACGGTGGAGATGGGCCGCTTTGAGGCACGCAGGTTCTTTCTGTACCGCAGCCAACTGCGGCCAACCGGTTCTTTGTACACTAAACTTGCGGAGTTTCCCCTCTCAAAATGATGATCGGGCTGATAACAGTGGTGGTGGCGTACGTTCTGGGGGCCATTCCTTTCGGCTACCTGCTGGTGAAATGGAAAACCGGCGCGGACGTGCGGGGGGCGGGCAGCGGGAATATCGGGGCGACCAATGTGCTGCGGACGACCGGGCCGGTGGCGGGGGTTGCCACGCTGCTGCTGGATTTCGCCAAGGGCTACCTGGCGGTGTGGCTGGCGGGCTGGCTCACGGCGGCGCCGGGAGTGCCCCCGGGGCCGGGCGACCCGTTCTGGATGAGCGCGGCGGCGCTGGCAGCCATGGCCGGGCACGCGTATCCGGTGTTTTTAGGGTTTCACGGCGGAAAGGCGGTGGCTACCTTCATCGGCGCGTTCCTGTGCCTGACGCCTCTGCCGATGGTGGCGATCCTGCTGGTCTTCCTGGGGGTGGTGGCGGTGACGCGGCAGATTTCCATGGGGTCGATTGTGGCGGCGGCGGTTTTTCCCTTGGGTGTCTGGCTCATCCAGAAGCCGCCCGCCCCTGTAATCCTCAGCGCCCTGGTGGCGGGGGCGTTCATTATCTACAGACATAGGAGTAATATCGAGCGCCTGTACCGGGGAACCGAGCCGACCTTCCGTTTCGGAGGCGGCAGCGGCCGGTGAAGCGGCTGGCAGTGATTGGGGGCGGGAGCTGGGGCACGGCGCTGGCGATTGTCCTGGCTTCGCGGTTCCAAAGCCTGCGGCTATGGGTTTACGAGACCGCCCTGGCGGACCGGATGCGCACCAGCCGCGAGAACGACATTTACCTGCCCGGGTTCCAACTGCCCGCTCATGTAGAGGTTAGCAACAATCTGGGGGAGGCTCTGGAAGGCGCCGATACGGTGCTCAGCGTGATGCCCTCGCACCTGGTGCGGCGGCTCTACGAGCAAATGCTGCCGTGCCTGCACCCTGGGATGCGATTCATCAGCGCCACCAAGGGGCTGGAGAACGGCACGCTTCTACGAATGTCGGAGGTGATTGGGGCGGTAGTGGGTCAACGGTTCCCGGCGGAAGTGGCGGTGATCTCCGGACCGACCTTTGCCCGGGAGGTCGCCCGGTTCGACCCAACGGCACTTGTAGTAGCTTCCCGGTCGAATGATCTCATGGGGGCGGTGCAGGCGGCTTTTTCGGGACCAACGTTCCGGCTGTACACCTGCCCGGATCCGGTCGGCGTCGAAATTGGAGGGGCGATCAAGAACGTGGTGGCGATCGGCTCCGGGGTGATTCACGGGATGGGATTGGGGCACAACGTAACCGCAGCGCTGATCACCCGGGGGCTGGCGGAAATGACCCGGCTGGCGGTCGCCATGGGGGGAAGGCCGCAAACTTTAGCAGGCTTGGCTGGGTTAGGCGATCTAGTACTTACCTGCACCGGCGACCTGAGCCGCAACCGCATGGTGGGAGTGGAATTAGCGCGCGGGCGACGGCTGGAAGAGATTGTCGGTTCGATGAAGATGGTGGCCGAGGGCATCAAAACTACTGATGCTGCGGCAGATCTGTCGAAACGGTACTCAGTGGAAATGCCCATCTCTACCCAGATGTTTCAGATGCTACACTTCGGGGTAACACCTCGGGAGGCGATCGAACGCCTCATGGAGCGGTCTCTTAAGGGAGAGTAAATTTCCCTTCGGAAACGCAACCTCGGATGGAAGAACGGGTTAAGACGGGTATGGGGGCGGCTGCGGCGGCTCTGGACTACGACGCGGAGCTGATGCTTCGTGTCAAGCAAGGTGACGGCGCCAGTTTTGGCGTTTTATTGGACAAACACCGCTTGTCGGTGGTTCACTTTATGCAAAGGATGGTTCAGAATCATGCTGTAGCGGAGGAACTGGCGCAGGAGGTGTTCCTGCGGGTTTACCGCTCTCGTAGCACGTATGAACCGACCGCGAAGTTCACCACGTGGCTGTTTCGGATTGCCACCCACCTGGCGCTGAATTCGCTGAGGGACGGAAAGAACGAACGGTCGCAGGAAAGGCTGGATGACGACTCTTCCGACCTGCCGGTACGACAAGTGTCGGACCGGCAGCCGACGGTGGAGCAGGAGATGGTGTATCGGGCGAGACTCGACGAAGTACGCCGGGCCGTGGCGGGACTGCCGGAAAAACAGCGAGCAGCCGTACTGATGCACAAATATGAGGAGATGGAATACTCGCAGATTGCGAAAGTGCTAAGCTGTTCGGAATCAGCGGTGAAATCTCTTTTGTTCCGGGCGTATGAGACGTTGCGCGCCCGTTTGGCCCATATGGCATAGGGAAGAAGAGGTCTGTATGAATTGTCCGACCGAAAACCGGGAAGGCGCTGAAATCCTGCTGGCTTACACAGCGGGTAAGCTGGATCGGGCCCGCTCGGCCAAGCTTGAGGAGCACCTCAAGGTCTGCGCCGCGTGCCGTGCGTTCGCGGGCGCGCAGGATTCGGTGTGGAAGGCGCTGGACGCTTGGGAAGCGGCGCCGGTGTCGCCGGATTTTGACCGGCGGCTGTACGCGCGAATCGAAAAGGAAGTCTCGCTGTGGGATCTGATCCTGCGGCCCTTCCGACCGCTCCTGGTGAGCCGGGGGTTGCCGATTGCGGCTGCCGCAGCGGTGGTGCTGATGGCGGGATTCCTGCTGGAACGGCCGGCGGGGATGACTCCAGCTTCGGCGCCGGAAACTTCGGCAACTGTAGAAGCCGTGGGCCCGGAGCAGGCCGAGCAGACCTTGCGGGAAATGGAGATGATGCGGGAACTCAATCGGCTGGTGCATCCGGAAGGCGCCGATTCGAAGATTTAGGATCCGCACAAGCTCATGATCCGCTCCGTTCATGTGATCGGGCTGCTGGCTCTGGCAGCGGTAGGGGGAATCTGCGCGGACCAGCCCAAGCCGCCTAAGCCGCCGCCACCGCCCAAAGCGCAACCTCGCGGTGGGACGCCCAAGGGACCCAAGGGCGGAAATCCCAAGATGGGGCCGCGCCCGGCCAACCCGGCCGGTTGGGCTGCCCGGCTGTACCAGTTAAATCCGGCGGAGAGGGAACGGGCGCTGGAAAAGCTCCCCCCCAAGCAGCAGCAGGGGATCCGCAATCAACTCAAGTATTACGACAGTCTGCCCAAAGATCAGCAGGAGATGATGCTGCGGCGCGTGGAGCGGCTGGAGGCATTGTCGCCGCAGGAGCGCCGCGAGTTTTTGCAGACGTTTCAGGCCTTCAACCATTTACCTCCCGAACGGCACCAAATGGTGGCTCAGGCACTGCGTAGGTTGCAAGTCATGCCCGAAGCGGAACGCGTGGTGCGTCTCAACAGCCCTGCCTTTAAAAACCGCTTCACTCCGGAAGAACTGCACATGATCGACAAGCTCTCCGAAGTGATGCTGCCTCCTATGTAACTGGGGCTGTCCGCCGTTTGACAATTGGTCCCGGCAACGGTGCCGATCAGGGGTGGTCTCTGGCTGGCGGTGTTGGCTCTGCATGTGCGCGGCCGGGTGCGGGGGCGGCTCGGGTTTGACTTCCAAGCGCCGGCCAAAGTACACTCCGTAGCGACCACACGAATCCCAGGAGTCTCCATGTCCACTCGATTTTTCCGACCCATTCCCCTTGCGCTGGTCCTGATTGCCATCGGCGCCAATGCGGCCTTCGCCCAGCTTTCGCAGAACATGCAGAGTTGGATGAAGCGGCTGAATTCGGGCGAATTTTCCGGCGGGGCGGGCGGGCGCGGAGGCCGTGGAGGCCGCGGCGGGGCAGGCGGCGGACGCTGGGTGGATGGCGGCAAGGGCTACACCGCCATAGAACGCGGCGAGGTTGTCCGCTACGATTCCGCGACCGGCGCCCGCGAGGTGCTCTTTACGGGCGCGCAGTTGACGCCTCCGGGTGGGCGTCCCTTGCTGGCCTTCGAGGCGTCGGCGGATGGCAAACACCTGCTCTTCTCCACGAATCCGCGGCCCACCATGATCCGCAAGACGGCTTACGATTACTGGGTCCTGGACCGGACGGATCACTCGTGGCATAAGTTGGCGGCTCAGGCGCCCGCGGGAGTGCTGTATGCCAAGTTATCGCCGGACGGGACGCACGCGGCATACGTGCGCGACAATAACCTCTACGCGGAAGACATCCGCACAGGGGCCGTGCGGCAACTTACTTCGGATGGCTCGCCTTCTATTATCAACGGCACCTCCGACTGGGTTTACGAGGAGGAATTCAGCCTGCGGGAGGGTTTCTCGTGGAGTCCCGACAGCCGCAAAATCGCCTATTTTCAGTTCGACCAGAGCGGCGTGCCTGAGTTCGCCCTGATTAATTACACGGACACCCTATACCCGGTGATTACCAAGTACCATTATCCAAAAGCCGGACAGACCAACTCTGCGGTACGGGTGGGGGTGGTGAGCGCCGAGGGCGGGAGCACGCGATGGATGAAGGTCCCCGGCGATCCGCGCAACATCTATATCGCCCGCATGGACTGGGCGGACAATTCGCGAGAATTGATCCTGCAGCACCTGAACCGGCTGCAGAATACCAACACGGTGCTGCTGGCCGATTCGGAAAGCGGCGAGACGCGCACGATGTACCGCGACCAGGATTCCGCGTGGGTGGATATTAACCGCACCTTCGAATGGCTGGAGCACGGGCAGCGGCTGCTATTCACCAGCGAACACGACGGCTGGCGGCACGCTTATGCGATCTCGCGCGAGGGCGACGCGCGGCTGATCACTACCGGGGCGTTCGATCTTCTCTCAATCGCGGGGATCGATGAAGCGGGAGGCTGGCTGTATTACATCGCGTCGCCCGAAAACGCCACGCAGCGGTATCTGTACCGGTCGCGGCTGGATGGTAGCGGCCACAATGAGCGGGTAACTCCGGCGGACCTTCCCGGCACCCACACTTACAATTTGTCGCCCGATTGCCACTGGGCGTTTCATAACTGGTCGCGGTTCGATTCGCCGGGCGGTTCGGATCTGGTCAGCCTGCCGGACCACAAGACCGTGCGGGTGTTTCAGGACAACGCGGCGCTGAAGGCCAAAGTGGCGCCGATTCTGGCGGGGCGCACGGAGATGGTGCAGGCGGCCGCCGGGGAAGGCGTTACGCTGGACGGCTGGCTGATCCGGCCTTCGCACTTCGATGCCGCCAAGAAATACCCGATCATCGTGAATGTTTACGGCGAGCCGGCAGCCACCACGGTGAACGACAGTTGGGGCGGGAATAACCGGCTGCTGATGGCCGCGCTGGCGGACGACGGATACCTGATTGCCAGTTTTGACAATCGCGGCACGCCGTCGCCTAAGGGACGAGCCTGGCGCAAGGTGATTTACGGGTCGGTGGGCGTGCTGGCGTCCGCAGAGCAGGCGGCCGCGCTCCGCGACCTGGCGCGCACCCATCCCTATGTGGATTTGACACGCGTGGGGGTGTTCGGATGGAGCGGCGGCGGGTCCATGACCCTCAACCTGATGTTCCGCCATCCCGAGTTATATAAGGTAGGCGTGGCCGGAGCGCCGGTTCCGGATCAGACATTGTACGATTCCATTTACCAGGAGCGTTACATGGGCCTGCCCGCCGATAACCCCAAGGGCTATCATGACGGATCGCCGATTAGTTTCGCGGAAGGCTTGCAGGGTAAGTTGCTGATCATTCACGGGAGCGGCGACGATAATGTGCATTTCCAGGGCACGCAGCGGCTGTTGAACCGGCTGATCGACTTAGACAAGCAGTTTCATTTCATGGAGTATCCCAACCGGCGCCACGGAATTTCGGGCGTACACCTGGACACGCTGCGGTACGGCTTTTTCGAGGAATATCTGCCGGCGGGCGGACGGTAAGCGGTTCGGGCGGTTCGGCCGAACGTGCGCGATCGAATTCTAATTGGGGACAACGATGGTATCGCTGGGCACCAGCATATAATTCTGCTCCATGCGGATGCCTTTGACGACTTCCTCATAGTTGAAATCGAGGCGATATTGCCGTCCATTTTCGGTGCGCAGGATGTAGATCTTTTTGCGTTTGGCGTAGTCGGTGAGCCCGCCGGCTTCGCTGATGGCCTGCATCACCGTCATTCCATAGGTAAATACGACGGGGCCTTCCTTCTTCACACCGCCCGTCACATAAACCTTCTTGGGGCCCATGGCGGTGACCACGACGGTGACATTGGCGTCCGTATAGAATTTCGTCAGCCGTTCGGTGACGATTTTTTCAACTTGCTTCGGCGTCATCCCGGCAACTTCGATTTCTTTGATTAAGGGGACGGTAATCTTACCATCCGGCCTCACGATTTCGCTTGGGACGGACACTTCCGGTTCTTTCCAGACGGAGATTTCCAAGGTATCGCCGGGGGCAATTTCGTAGTCCTGCGGCACCTCTAAGTTGCGGGCACTGCCAATGGCGCTGGTCCCCTCAACCGGAATGGTGACGGCGGGTTCGGCGGGAGTAAGAGGTTGAGTTGCAGCGGGCGGTGCCTCCATCTTTGCGGGACTGGCCGCCGGGGCTGGTTGGTTGGCCGGGGTTTCCGGGAGCAAGGGCTTACCGCTCTTCTCGTAGGCGAGCGCCTGGTCTACCAAGCCGGCCGGCCACCCTACCAGCATGGCCTGCTGCTTGATCTTGTCGTCCTTAACGCCGCTCCGCTTGGCCTCCTGAATGTACTGCAGCAACTCTTTGGGTGGAACGTTACCCGCCTGTTGCGCGGGGGCAAAGCCTGCAATAGCTACCGCCAGGAGCAAAACTGCCACCGTGGTTTTAAAATGGAGCGCCGTTTGAATCACTATCTTTTTGTCCAACAAGTACTGAAATGTTAGGAACTTGCAAGTTCCAGACCACTCTCCCAAGATCATCCAAGACCGTCCTTCGACCAGCCGTTTCGCTCCCGAAATCGCAAACACTAGGAAGTCTTCTCAATGTTTTGCACCTCGCCGATTGTTCTCAGCCTCATAAGCGACTCGCGGGTTCGCTCAACGCTTCGATCTGGCCTTGCTATCTGAACTACATCCAATATTATCGCCGACTCGGCGTGTAAATTGCATACCGGAGCGTCGTCCCGGCTGTATTATGTCCTAAGAAACATGAAAAATCATTGGTCAAAGATTTTGCTTCCGGTGGGACTCTGTTTTCTGGTCGCCATAATGCCTTCCGCATGCTTGGGGCAGAGCACACCCGTGCGGATCAACGTGGTTGTGGTGGAGGGCGAAGGGCTTACTACGAATGTCCGCACCAAAGTGGCTCGCGATCCGGTGGTGCGGATTGAAGACGATGACCACCGGCCCGTGGATGGCGCCGTGGTGGTATTTGCGCTACCGGTTTCGGGCACGAGCGGCGAATTTTTCAACGGCGCGAAAAACCTCACCGTGGTCACGGCTAAGGACGGCCTGGCTACTGCGCGGGGGCTGAAGACCAACGACATTCCCGGCCCCTTGCAGATATACGTGATGGCGTCTTACCAGGGATTGCGCGCCCGGGGACTGATCAACCAGGTGGTGGAGGCTGCGCCCGGAACCGCCGCCGCGCGTCCGGAGGTGCACACCTCCAAATCCGGTGGAAAGTGGAAGTGGATTCTGCTGGGAATCGCCGCCGCGGGCGGGGCCGGCGCGGCAATTTATTTCACCCGGCATTCCAGTTCCACCCCCAGTTCACCCGTTTCCATCACTTCCGGTCCGGTAGTATTCGGGACTCCGTAGATCATCATGGCTTATTGGTTCACCAGGCTCGCTTCGGCTGCCGCTTTAATCCTGCTAAGCAGACCCGCAATTCCCCAATCGGCTAATTTTGGGGGACCGGTTTCCGGGTTTGTGTATAGCCCCACTTCGCGCATGATCCGGCCTCTGCTGGGGGTGCCGGGCGCCACCTATGCCGGCCCTTCGGTAATGAAGGCCATTGACTGGGCTTCCATCGCGCCGGACGGCACGTGGGCCTTTGTCACCCGACAGGGCAAGGGCGGCGGTTTTGTGGGGGGCCTTGCGGCCCTGTCGCCCACGGCGGTCGCGGTAAATGGGCTGATCGACGGGGTGGACCGCGTGGCCTGGAGCCGCGACGGATCGTATGCGCTGGTCTATTCTACATCCGGCAGCCAACTGCAGCGGGTCCGGTTTTCCGCGGGCGGCGCGTCCGCCGATCCACCCATCGATCTCTCTCCGTTCGGTACACCGGTGGCTCTGGCGATCGATCCAACCGGGCAAAACATCGCTTTTGGCGTGACCGGTTCGGGTCTCTACTTTTTCAGCGCAGGGCAGTCGCCGGCGCTGGTTTCGGCCATGTCCCAGCCGGTGGCCCTTGCGTTTGACGCAACGGGTCTTTTCCTCTATGTGGCCGATCTGGGGCAAGAGCAAATAGTGGAGTTCAACTCGGGCGCCGGGCCGTTCCCCTTCGCATCGCTGGTCCAGCCGGACGGGTCGATTCTCCATCCCGTTGGCATGGCGGTTTCCGGAGCGGGGCAATACCTGCTGGTGGCGGACAGTGCGAGCCAGGCGGTGCGAGTTTATGCCACCGGTACTCAGGATCTGGTGAATACTATTTCCCTGGCATTCGCTCCCTCCCGTCTGGAAGCTCTTTCCAGCGAACCTTCCTACCTTCTGAACGGCGGCAATGATCAGGAAAGCCTCCTGATCCTCGACGCCGGGCAGGCGCCGAGCGTTTACTTTGTGCCGGCCCCACACGAGGCTCGTAAATGACCAAGGGACTCCCCCTCCTACTTCTCGCTGTAGCTGTGCCGCTGGCCATGGCGCCCGCGGCCTTGGGCCAATCGCTGCAGGTCTCAGTAGCCGTAAACGGATCCACCACCGTCGTCCAGGCGGGAGGGTCGGAAACTTTGAGCGCGGCGGGCGTCAATCAGCCCGTTTACGCTACGGTCACGGTGGCAAACAGCGGCACCGCGGCAGCCACCATCACGGGAGTTACGGTCACCGGCACGTCCCAGATTGCGTTGTCCGCCGCTCCGGCTGTCCCGGTTACTCTCAACCCGAGTGACACTACCAATTTTACCGTCGAATACCTTCCGACCTCCGGAACTTCGGTCACGGCGCAGGTTGCCATCGCCTACACTGCTAATAATCAATCGGCGAACTTCCTTTTCAATTTGACCGGGATCGCCCCGCTGCTGACGTTCACTTATGCTTTCCCGCCGAGCGAAACACTGACCACTCTAACTCCCGGGAACACCATCGCTTTCCCAGCCACTAATGTAGGATCGCCGGTTCCCGTGACGGTGAACATTCTGAATTCCGGATCGGGCGCGGGATCTCTGAGTTCGGTGGGCGTAACGGGCGCGGCCTTTCAAGTTTCCAATTCTCCGGCGCCGGTCAGCATACCGGCAGGCCAGCAGATATCGGTTACCGTTCTTTTCGTTCCGCAGGCGGCCGGCAGCAGCCAAGGATCGCTGACCTTGACTTTTCCGGGCACCAGCGCCACCTTCCCGCTTCTGGGCACCGGCACCACGCCCACCTTCTCGGCTACTTATACCCTTGCCAACGGCAACGTGTTTCCGCTGTCCACGGGAACCGCCATTCCCTTTCCATCGGTGGATATCAACGCCACCACCACGGCCGTCATCACCATCGCGAATCAGGGAACGGGATCCGGCACGGTGACGGGGATCTCGATAACCGGCTCAGCCTTTCAACTTACCGGGCTGCCGGCGCTGCCGGCGACCGTGCCCGCCGGACAGAGCGTACACTTCTCCATTGTTTTCGCTCCTACGCAGAGCGGCTCGTTCAGCGGCACATACTCCATTACGTTTAGCGGCGGTTCGCTTGCGGGCGCCCTGACGGGTTCCACCGCGCCTTCGAATATCTCCCTGGCGTATATCGATCCCACCACCAATAGCACGCTTCCGCTTTCCAATAACTCCACTCTTCCGTTTCCCAACACCGCGGTTGGTTCAGTTACCAATGTAACTGTATTGGCGATCAATAGCGGCACGGGAACCGGATTCGTCAACTCGGTCACACTTGCGGGCGGCTCTTCGTCGGCCTTTCAGTTGCTGAACCTGCCTCCATTCCCTGCGTCCGTTCCGCCCTCGCAGCAGGCGACCTTTGGCCTGCGATTTACGCCGCAGCAGCCGCAGTCTTATTCGGGGACTTTGTTGATTACGGTGAATGGAACGACCGCGACCATCAACCTGACAGCCTCGGGAACGGGTCCGCAGTACACCTATTCCGTGTCGAGTAGCTCGGGGACTACTGCTTTGTCGGTGGGCGGCACGGTCGCGGTTCCCAATACCAGCGTGGGACAAACCACGAGTTTGACGATATCGGTTACCAACGGCGGGAATGCCAGCGGACAGATTCCGAACATCGGCGTCACCGGCCAGGGACTTTCCTTGGCGAATCTGCCGGCCCTTCCACTCACGCTTGCCGCCGGAGCCTCGCAGCCGTTCACCTTGAGTTTCGCTCCCACGCAGGCCGGATCGATTACGGGACAGTTGATCATCGGAAGCGCCACCTTCGCGGTAACCGCTACGGCTAACGGCGCTACTTCGTTCGCCATCACTTACACGCTGGCGAATGGCAATGTGCTTCCGATCTCCAGCGGCACCACCATCACCTTTCCCTCGGTGGACATCAACGCCACATCCACCGCTACGATCACCATTACCAACCAGGGCGCCAATTCCGGCACGGTGACGGCGGTCTCGGTGACGGGCTCGGCGTTTCAATTGAGCGGATTGCCGGCGTTGCCGGCCACCGTCGCCGCGGGACAGAGCATTCACTTCGCCATCCTTTTCACTCCGACCCAGAGCGGGACGTTCAGCGGCACGTTCGCAATCACCGACAGCACCGGCTCGGCCTCCGGAACTCTGGCAGGCTCTACGGCCGCATCCAATATTTCGCTGGCCTACACCGATCCCACGACGAACAGTACCCTGCCATTGGCCAACGGTTCCACGCTTCCTTTCCCCAGCACCCAGGTGGGGTCGGTGGCGAATATTACAGTCCTGGCGATCAATAGCGGCGCCGGCACCGGCTTCATCAATTCCGTTACGCTTGGGGGCGCTTCCGCGTCGGTCTTTCAGTTAGTGAACCTGCCGGCGTTTCCGTTATCTGTGCCGCCCAATCAGCAGGGAAGTTTCGGGATTCGTTTCACGCCGCTGCAATCGCAAAGCTATTCGGCCACGCTGGTGGTCACCGTGAACGGCCAGGCCACCACCATTAACCTGTCGGCCCAGGGAACTCAGCCGGCCCTTTCGATTACCTATACACTGGCCAACGGGAATGTGCTTTCATTGACTGCGGGAACGACGATCACCTTTCCTCCCGTGGATATCAATGTAACCACAACGGCCACCATCACCGTCAGCAATCAAGGCACCGGCTCCGGCACGGTCACCGGGATCTCCTTGACCGGATCGGCTTTCCAGCTTACGGGACTGCCCGCGCTGCCTGCTACCATCGCCGCCAACCAGAGCATTCACTTCGGGATTGCATTCAGCACAACCCAGAGCGGCACTTATAGCGGCACATATCTCATCAGCTACAGCGGAGGCTCGGTTTCGGGCGCGCTCTCGGCTTCCACGGCGCCCTCGAACATCACGCTGGCTTATACCGATCCGACCACCAACAGTACTGTGCCGTTAGCCAACAATTCCACACTTACCGTTCCGACCACGCAAGTGGGGTCGGTCACTAATATTACGGTGTTGGCGATCAATAGCGGCACGGGAACCGGTTTTATCAATTCGGTTGCCCTCGGAGGCGCTTCCTCCACAGCCTTCCAGTTATTGAACCTGCCGCCGTTTCCGTTATCCGTGCCCCCCTCGCAGCAGGCCACCTTCGGAATTCGGTTTACTCCGCTGCAGCCGCAAGCCTATACGGCAACTCTGGTGGTGACGGTAAATGGACAGCCCGCCACCATCACTCTGTCGGCGCAGGGTACTGGCGCACTGTACACTTATACGGCTTCGACCAGTTCGAGCACCACGACATTCGGCCCCGGCGGTACACTCGCCATTGCCAGCACCACGGTGGGACAAACCACCAGCGAGACGATCACGGTGGTCAACAACGGAAGCGGCAGCGGACAGATTGCGAGCATCAGCGTGAGCGGGCAGGGCTTGACGGTCACCAATCTGCCACCGCTTCCGTTGACTCTGGCTTCCGGCGCGTCGCAGCAGTTTACACTGAGTTTCGCGCCCACGCAGGCCGGCACGGTTACGGGACAATTAACGATCGGCACGGCCACGTTCATCGTCAGCGCTCCGGCCGTGGCGGCCCAACCGACTTTTGCGGTGACCTACACTCTGGCGAACGGCAATGTGCTCCCGCTGAACAACGGAACCACCATCGCCTTTCCGGCAGTGGATATTAACGGCACCACCACCGCTTCCATCGTGATCTCCAACACGGGAGGTTCCGGCACGGTCACCGGCATCAGTGTAAGCGGCTCGGCGTTCCAACTTACCGGGTTACCGGCCCTCCCGGCCACCGTCGGCACAAACCAGAGCACACATTTCGGAATCGCTTTCGCACCCACGCAGACGGGCAGTTATACGGGCACATTTCTGATCAGTTATAACAACGGCTCGCTCTCCGGAACCCTCACTGGATCCACCGCGCCATCCAACATATCGTTGGAGTACATTGACCCGACCACCAACAACGTGATCCCGTTACAAAACAATGCCACCCTTCCGTTTCCCAATACTGCCGTGGGATCGGTGACCAACATTACCGTGGCGGCGCCCAATACCGGCACGGGCACGGGATCTATTAACTCGGTCGTCCTGGGAGGCGTCACCGGCACGGTTTTCCAGTTACTAAGCCTGCCTCCGTTCCCTGCGTCCGTGCCGCCGTCGCAGCAGGCTACTTTTGGGGTACGGTTCACGCCGGCGCAGCAACAGGGCTATACGGCTACGTTGACGGTGACAGTCAATGGGCAGCCGATTACCGTCAACTTGAGCGGACAAGGTATCGCACCGGTGTATACATATTCGGTGACGAATGCTACCGGTTCGACGCCTCTGGCGGCCGGCGGCACAGTCGCCATTGCCAACACCAACGTCGGCCAAACCACCAGCGTGACCGTCTCGGTGACCAACAACGGAACCAGCAACGGCCAGATTCCGATCATCAGCGTCACCGGCCAGGGACTTTCTTTGTCCAACGTGCCCCCTCTTCCGGTGACCCTCGCACCCAACGCATCGCAGCAGTTCACGCTGAATTTCGCCCCGACTCAACCGGGCGCCATCACCGGCCAACTGACCGTTGGCGGCGACATGTTCACGGTAAGCGCCACGGGCATCGGTCCCCTGTTGACTTACAGCTACGCGAACTCGGTTGGAACTACTTCGGTTGCAGCCGGTGGGACGGTGGTCTTCGCGCCCCTGGCGGTAGGCAGCACGGAAAGCGTGAACTTCACCGTCCAGAACACCGGAACCAGCGCTGCCACCATTTCGAGCATCAACCTGGCCGCGGCCAGTACCGTGTTTACGCTGGCACAACTGCCTGGCTTGCCGCTGAGCCTGGCGCCGAACGCCACCATCACTTTCACCGCCAGTTTCGCTCCCAACAATACCGGGACTCTGACGGCAACGCTGGCCGTGGACACCACAAGTTTCGTGCTTTCGGGCACCGGGACGCCGCCGCCTTCCTTGCCGGCATACCAGTTCCAGGGGCCCAGCGGTACGCTACCGGCGGCCCAGCAACCGGCCATCGGGCTGTCTCTTTCTTCGGCATACCCTCTGGCCGTGCAGGGTACGCTGACATTGACGTTCGTTTCCGACGTGTTTACGGACGACCCTTCCATTCAATTTGCCAACGGCGGACGCACCGTGAACTTCACGATTCCGGCTAACTCCACCCAGGCGGTATTCGGTGGAAACAACACCACCGTATCGATGCAAAGCGGCACCACGGCCGGGTCCATCGTGATTACTCCCTCCTTTGCTACCCAGAGCGGATTCAACCTGACGCCTGCGTCGCCCACGGTTCTCACTCTGACGGTTCCTCATGCGGTTCCGCAACTGACGGCGGCCAGCATTACCTCCGCCACTACCAACAGCTTTACGCTGGTTTTGAACGGCTACTCCACAACTCGCGTTCTTACTACGTTGAACGTGCAATTCACCCCCAACGCAGGCACCAACCTCACCAGCTCGAATCTGTCCATCTCCGTGAGCACGGCTTCGGCCGCGTGGTTTCAGAGCACCGCATCCGATGGGTTCGGGGGCAGTTTTGTGGTGGCGATTCCGTTCACTCTGCAAGGCGGCAGTGCGAGCGCCAATCTCGTCAGCCT
>DATJRE010000024.1:0-21368 GCA_035505095.1 Bryobacteraceae bacterium
CTGCAGGAGAGAGGTATCCGGACCGCCGCCGTTAAAGAAGTCGGTCAGAGTGGTGGTCAGGGACCCGTGGATGGGGCCCGCCAGTGCGTTGAAATCCAGGTCGGTAATGGTGTTGTGCAGCCAACTGAAGCCAACGCGGAAAGTGTGGTTTCCGCGGACATGCGAGAAATCGTCCAGCACCTGGTACTGGAACACGCGGCGGCCTTGCGGGAAGAAGAAAGGCCCCGGCTCCCCCCATGCGCCCACGTTGGAGAACGGCGTACCGGAGAAAGTCAGGTAAGTGGGCAGGGCGGCCAGCGCACCGGCGGGGTCGGTGGGCACAAACACCGCCGCATAGAACAGCGTGGAGCCTTTGAATTCGTTGACCGTGTTCGGTCCGAAGGTGTGCGTTTCGGCTACCTGGCCGGTCATCTGCGGCTGGTTGCTTTGGTCGTTGAAGGTGGGGCCGAACGGGCTGGTGTAACTGGGCTGAAAGCCATTGTCCCGCAGGATCCGGATGTACCCGCTGTCCTTATCGCTGAAGACCTGATCCACGCGGGCCGACCATTGGTATTCCTTATTGGTATTGGGCGGGGTGGTCCGGAACTGCAGGGCGCATGGCACGCCGGCCGGCAGCCCGGTAAAATCCTGGCAGCCACCGCCGGCTACGGGTGTGGCCGCGCCGGCCCCGGGGGCGTTGTTGTAGATATTGAACACCTGCTGATAAAAGGGGACCTCGGCTGCATTACCGTTCGTGGTCAGGTTCGCCAGAGTGGCGGCCTGGTACTGCGGGCTGGGAATCAGGGTAAGCGCACTGGCGGTAGGCAGTAAGTTGCGCAGCCCTTCGTAGTCGACATCGAAGAAGGTATGGTTCTTCCAGATAGGGCCCTGCACTCCGGTTTGCCATTGGTTGAAGTTATTAAATGGCGTCCCCTGGCCCGCCTCGTTGCTGAAAAACTGATTCGAGTTCACCGCTCGCCCGTTCCAATTGTAAATTGCGTCGCCATGGAACTGATTGGTTCCCGACTTGGTAATATAACTGACCTGCGACCCCGCGTATTGCCCGTACTGCCCGGAATACGGGCTGTTGATGACGTTGGCTTCGGCAATGTCATTGGACCCCAGCAGCAGGTTGGAGGCGCCGCTGTTGTTGATGCCGAAAAACGGATCGTTATTATTGGTTCCGTTAATGGTAAACAGGTTGGAAGTAGCGGGCATGCCATCCGCCACAAAGTTGCCGTACCCGGCCTGGGTATTCATTACCACGCCCGGCGTGGTCTGGGCAAAGTAAGTGATATCGCCGCCCGGGTTGGGCAGGTTTTGCAGCATTTCCGCGTTGTACGAGGTGGCCACGTCGGCGTTCTGGGTCTGTATCGCTTCGCTGTTTTCGGATACCTCCACGGTCTGGGTGGATTGGGCCAGCGCCAGCTTGATGTTCGCGGCGCTGGGTTGCCCGGCCGTCACGGCAATGCCGCCCTGGCGCTGGGTCTGGAAGCCCGCCGCTTTCACCGTTACGCTGTAGGTTCCCGGGGGTAGGAGGGCGAAACGGTAAGACCCCTGCTGGTTGGTCACCGTGCCCTGGGTGGCGTTGGTATTCGTATTTGTTAAGGTGACCGATGCATTCGGCACTCCGGCGCCGCTGGGATCGGTAACTGTTCCGGTGATGTCTCCTGAAGTAATCGACTGCGCCATGGCGTTTGTGAGGATGGCCCCATTCACACAGGCGGCTATGAGGAAGCAGATTAATTGTTTTACCATACGTTTGTCCTTTCGACTCCCGCTTGGTGGTGCTAGTTAGCAATTTCTTTACCGTGTGTTTTCAGTTGTAATGGGAAACCCGTTTTCATGTGTTACTTGCGCTGTCCTGTGAAGCTTATGGCCAACCAGAAGAGCGAATCCGTACATTCCTCGGAGCATGCGGCGGAGCGGGGCGGGCGGGAATACGGAATTCGGCAGTCGGATCTATGGATTTGAAGATTTCCGGACGACGCACCGTGTCGCTCCACCGGCTACAATCGAAAACGAATCGTATGCCGCGGATCTTCCTGCCGCTGCTGCTGGCCGCCCTGGGCGCCCGGGCCGCCGGGCCGCTCTACGAACTTGCGGGGCGCTTCACGCCTGCCGGCAGCGCGTCGGTGTCGCTGTTCGGAGTCAGTGGGCCGTATATGGCTTCCACCTTGAGCGACGCCTCCGGGCGCTTCAGCTTCAAGAAACTGGAGGCCGGCACCTACACTCTGGCGGTGTTCCTGCCGGCCGATGGCGAAGCACGGCAGACCATCGAAATCGGCCCCTCCACTGCCGACGGCCACCGCCACGTAGCGCTTTCGCTAGAGTTCAAGGAAAGCGATTTCGCGCGGGCTCCGGCGATGGCGCGCCACACCGTCAGCACCCGGGAGTTGGCCATCCCCGACAAGGCCCTGCGCCTCTACGACGATGCCCGCAAGTGCCTCTCGCGCCGCGATTCCGAAGCCGCCACCCAGCACCTGGAAGAGGCCGTGGCGGTGGCGCCTCAATTTTCAGCCGCCTGGAACGAAATGGGCACTATCGCCTACCAGGCGCAAAAGTACACCCGTGCCGAAGAATGCTTCCGCCATGCGCTGGCCGCCGACCCTTCCGCGTATGAACCACTGGTGAACCTGGGCGGCGTGCTCATTAACCTGCACAAGCTGGAGGAAGCCTGGGATTACAACGAGCACGCGGTGCTGCTGCGCCCCACCGATGCGCTGGCCCATTCGCAGCTCGGCATGACCTACTTTGAAATGGGCCGCTTGGACCTGGCCGAGAAACACTTCGCCCAGGCGGTGTCGCTGGACCCGGCGCATTTTTCCCATCCGCAGCTTTTCCTGGCTGAAATCCACTTGCGCCGCGGCGACAAGAAGGCCGCCGCCAGCGACCTGGAAAATTTTCTTCAGCATCATCCCGATTGGCCGCAGGCGGCCAAAATGCGGGAGACCATCGCGGCCTTGCGACAATAGTTGGCGCCTCTCATGCCGGCCACGCAGCGGCCCCGGCGCACATTGCAAGCCGAAGCCTTTGCGCGACCTGGATGCCGCCGGGGCCACCGCGAGCGAGATAGCGCGCCTGATCGTGGTAGCGCACTGCGGCGGCGTGTCCAAAGACGGTACACCGCCCGCACCCGTGCACCGGGAACACGGCGGGGCCAGGCGATGAGGCCATCTTGCTGGCGCGCTTGCAGGCCGCATTTCCGATCGCGGGGCGCGCCCCGAGGGATCGGCTCAGCTTGCCCAAAGCGGTCCAAAGGCACGGCGTGTTATCGTGGAGGGCAGTGTCGTCGTCTCCTCTCAATTTCCATTTGGAACACTATGAGGGCCCCTTGGACCTGCTGCTGGATTTGATCCGCAAACAGCAGGTGGACATCAAGGATATCCCCATAGCCACCATCACGGCGCAGTATCTCGCCTACATGGAGAAGGCGCGCGAAATGGATATCGACCTGGGTGCCGAGTTCGTCTACATGGCCGCCACCCTGATACACATCAAATCGCGGATGCTGCTGCCGCGCGATCCGGCGCTGGGCACGGCCGACGGCCTCGAAGACGACCCGCGCCAGGAACTGGTCAACCGCCTGCTGGAGCACGAACGCTTCAAGAATGCGGCCGAGATGCTACAGCAGAAGCGCATCATCGAGGAGAACGTCTGGTCGAACCCGCAAATCAAAGCGTTCGCCTCGGAGGATGACGATCCCGGCCTGGCCATTACCCTGTTTGACTTGGTAAAGGCCTTTGGCGAGTTGCTGGAGCGCGCCAAAACACGGCCGGTCTATGAAATCGAATCGAGTGACGTGACGGTGGCGGACATGATCCGCTATTTGCGGGAGAGGTTTGAGGAGATCGGCCCGGATGACCCCGTGTTCATCCTGCGGATTTTCGAACAGCAGCGCACCCGCCGCGCCATGATCGCGCTATTTCTGGCGGTGCTGGAAATGGTGCGGATGCAGGCCGTCATGGTGACCCAGAAGGACCTGTTCGGCGAAATCGCGCTGAAGCGGCACATCCAATTCGACGCGGTTTTCGCCAGCGGCCAGCCAATTGCGGCGATCGAAAACGATTATCTGTGAGCATGGAAGAACTGGAAACACCCCCGGTCCCCGAAGCCCCCGAGGAAAACGCCGCTAGCGCCGATGGGAATGCTGAAGCGGCCGCCGAGGAAGCACCCGATGCCCCTGAGGATGGAGGGGCGGTGGCGGACGCCGAGGGCACCGAGGTAGTTTCCGCGACCGCGGAGGGGGCTACGGCTGCGCCATCCGGGCCGCCGCCAGAGCCAGCCGGCGCGCCGGAAGCGGCCAGCGAGGAATCGAAGCCGGTGGCGCACGCCGAAAGTACCGAGGTAGTTTCCGCGACCGCCGAGGGGCCTACGGCTGCGCCATTCGAGCCGCCGCCAGAGCCATCCGAAGCGTCAGAAGCGGCCAGCGAGGAGCCGGTGCCGCCGCTTGCGGAGACCGGACCTACCGAGCCAGGTTCCGCTCCTGCGGAAGCGACCGCGGTTGCGCCATCCGAAGCGCCGCTGGGGGAAACCGCCGCGCCAGAGCCAGCCAACACGCCCGACGCGGCGAATGTGGAAGCGGCCGAGGCGGTCCAAACGTCCATGGAGGATCTGCTGGCCGAAACGCCGCCGGCCGCTTCCGATATGGAGGATGCCCGGCTTCGGGCGGTTCTGGAAGCCATTATCTATGTAGCCGAAGAACCGCTGACCCTGGCCCAACTGGCGGCCGCTCTTCGCCAGCCGGGCGAGCGCATCCGTAAAATCCTGGAACAACTCGCGGCCGAGTACGATAAACCCGAGCACGGCATCACCGTCCGCGAAGTGGCCGGGGGCTACAAAATGGCCACCAAGCCCGAGCACCATGAGGGGGTCCGCAGCTTCGTCAAGAGCCTCAAGCCGCCGCTCAAGCTTTCGCTGCCGGCGCTCGAGACGCTGGCCGTGATCGCCTATAAACAGCCTGTGACGGCGCCGGAGATCATGGAGATTCGCGGCGTCCAGGGAGCCGGCGTGCTAAAGACACTGCTCGACCGCAAGCTCATCGCCGTGGCCGGGCGCAAGAACGTGATCGGCAAGCCGATCCTCTACAAGACCACCAAGGAGTTCCTCATCCAGTTCGGATTGAAGGATCTGAGCGAGTTGCCCTCGCTCAAAGAGTTCGAGGAGATTCGGCGGATGGCGCTTTCGGAAGGCGATGTTCCCGCTGCGGAACCCCCCGCGCAGCCGGCGCCGGCCGCTGCCGAGCCTTTGCCACCTGCCCCGTCTGCCGCCGAGGCCGCCGAGGCCGCGCCGGAAGCCGCAGCCGAACCGCCGGATCCCCAGGAGCCGTAATGCCAGAGGAGCGGCTGCAAAAGATCCTCTCGCAAGCCGGGGTCTCGTCCCGCCGCCAGGCTGAACGGATGATCGTGGAAGGCCGGGTGACGGTGAACGGCGCCGTTATCACGGAGCTAGGCTCCAAGGCCGACCTGGAACGCGACCACATCAAGGTGGATGGGCGCCTCATCCACGCGCCCAAACACCTGGTCTACATCGCTCTGTACAAGCCCAACAACACCGTCACCACCGTTACCGACCCGGAGGGCCGCGCCACCGTAATGGAATTGGTCAAAGGGGTGAAAGAGCGGGTTTACCCGGTGGGCCGGTTGGATTATCATAGCGAGGGCCTGCTGCTGCTGACCAACGATGGCGAGATGGCCAACGCCATCATGTCGGCGGCGTCGCATCTGCCTAAGACGTACCTGGTGAAAGCCAACGGCGCGCTGACGGCCGAGCAGCAGCAGAAGTTCCGCGACGGCGTGCCATTGGGTGGGCGCCGCACCCTGCCGGCGGGTCTGAAGCTGGTGCGGGAGGCCGAAAATCCGTGGTACGAAGTCAGGCTGGTAGAGGGCCGCAACAACCAGATCCGCCTGATGTTCAAGCATTTCGGACGGCTGGTGGAGAAGCTCAAGCGGGTGCGCATCGGTCCGCTGGAACTGGGGCCGTTGAAACCCGGCGCCTTCCGCCACCTGACCATCGAAGAAGTGCACAAGCTGAAGCGCGCGCTCACCCGCCCGCCGGCAGCGCACGCTAAGGAGGGTTCATGAGCCAGGTTACGGAAATCCTCGCCTCGGCCCACACCATCGCAGTGGTCGGGCTTTCCCATCGCCGTTATCGCCCCAGCCACGGTGTGGCCGAGTACCTGAAGCGCGCCGGTTTCCGCATCATCCCAGTGAACCCGCACGAGTCGGAGGTGCTGGGGGAACGAAGTTATCCCGACTTGGACGCGGTCGAGGAACCTATCGACATTGTGGACATCTTCCGCCGCAGCGAGTTTGTGCTGGAGATCGTGGAAGCGGCCATCCGCAAGGGAGCCCGGCTGATCTGGATGCAGGAAGGCGTGGTCCACGAGGAGGCCGCCCAGCGCGCCCGCGACGCGGGGATCGCGGTGGTAATGGACCGCTGCATTTTGAAGGATCACCGGCGGCTGGCGCGGGCATAAGCGCGCAGGGCAATCGATGCTTCGGTGGATGAAGGCATTCCCTGGTGGCTTCGATTCTCACCGCGGCCGCGCCACTGACTGCCCGGCAATCACCCCTTGAAAAGCGGATGATTCAGGCGGCCTGACGGACTCCCGCATCCAGGCTCGAACGAGGCCTTCCCAACCAGCCCTTCGCCCGATGGTTCGCCGGGGCGATGGGACCCGGCGCGGCCATCCCATGGGAGGTCAACGATTGTGGCGAACAGACAGGCGACCTAGGTTCATGGCCCGCGAGACATCCCGCTGTGCGTAGCGGCCACGGCGAAGTTCGCCGGCGGGCGCGTGGCCCGCGTCTTGATTCTCGTAGGATCGGAGAAGAAAGGCGTTACCGGGCACGCCGCGGTCTATGGGCCTGGGCTGCAGACGCCTGCGTATCGAAGTGGGCCAGCGCGCACCATCGCGCGAAGCGGAGGCAGGCCGCGCCGCGTCCATCATAGTAGGAGGTAGTCATGAAACATATATTAATCAGCGCTCTGGCTGGATTCGGCCTGTTGCTAATGACCTTGCCGGCGAGCGCCCAGTACCTGCCTCGCCGCGATTATCATCAAGTTCAATATGCCAACCAGCAAACGCCGCTTTCGGCGATTCAGGGAACCCTGACAGCCAACGGCGTTTCCCAGAACGCCATGCGGTCGGCAGACCAGTGGAACTATTTCGCTTCGGAAACGTTTCCCGGCTTCACGCCGCCCGCGCCGGAGAGCCTCTTCCCCTGGCTGGCGAACACGCCCAGCACGGTTAACGCCTATACCAACGCGTCCCACGATCCGGTAAGTTTCACTACCTGGTGGAACGCCATTCAGCCCTATCTGACCGCTGCGGGATATTAAGCTGGAGCGGCGGCGCAAAAGCGGTCTGTTTGTATATGCGAGAGGGCCTGAATTGGGCCCTCTCCCAATTGGGGGCCGGGACTACTCTTCTTTGACCACCACCACGGTGATTTCCGCGGTCACGTCCTTGTGCAGTTTCACCGCAACTTTGTACTCGCCCAGTTGCTTGATGGGTTCGTCCAACTGAATCTTGCGGCGGTCGACGGCGGTGAAGTCCTTGGCGGCCAGAGCCTCGGCTACGTCCTTCGAGGTCACCGAGCCGAATAACTGGTCGTTCTCGCCGGCCTTCTGGGCAATCGTGATGGTGACGCCGGTAAGCTGCTTGCTCAGATCCTGCGCTTCGTCCTTCTGCTTGGCTTCGCGCCGGACATAGGCTTGGCGCTCCTGCTCCACAATCTTCTTATTACCCTCGGTTGCCGCGACGGCCAGCCGTTTGGGCAGCAGGAAATTGCGGGCGTATCCCGGAGCCACCTTCACTACCTGGCCGCGGGTGCCCAACTTATCGATATCTTCTCTGAGAATAACTTCCATGGAATTTCCTCCCGCCTTTAGATGGCCGCCGCGAAGGGCAGCAGTGCGATGTTGCGCGCTTTCTTGATGGCGTCGGTGAGCCGGCGCTGGTGGGGCGCGCACACACCCGAGATGCGGCGGGGGATGATTTTGCCCCGCTCCGCGACGAAGGCGTGCAACAGCTTCACGTCCTTGTAATTGATGTCGTCAATTTTTTCGACGCAAAAACGGCAGACCTTCTTGCGGCGGAAATATTGCTTTTTCTGGGTGGCGACGGCCTTGTCGCCGCCGGTGGGCCGCTGTGCGGCGCTGCCTGGTCTTCCTTTGGATTCGGGCATGGCTTAGCTCTCCTTGGGATGGCCCGGCATGGCTGGCATCGGCGCCGCCGGCGCGCCAGGGGTGGGTGCCCCTTCCAATTGTTGCGCCAGCGACGGCTGCGCGGGAGCGGGCGTCGCAGGACCGGCCGCGGCGCGGCGAGCCGCCCGCTTGTCCCGAACCTTCTTGCGCTTCTCCAGCCGCTTCAGCACCTCATCGATACGCACGGTCAGAAATTTCAGGACGATATCGGAAACGCGCAGGCGGCGCTCCAGTTCCTTAACCGTTTCGGGCTTAGCCGTAAACTGCAGCAGCACGTAGGCGCCCTCGCGGTACTTATCCACTTTATAGGCTAACCGGCGCTTGCCCCATTTTTCGATTTTGTCTACCGTTGCCCCGGCGGCGGTCAACTGAGTTCGCAATTGTTCCACGAACTGGTCGGCCTCCTCTTCCGGAGCATCGGGCTTCACGATGAACAACTCTTCGTAAGTCCTCATTCTTCCTCTGTTGGTGAGCCTGGGGCGCGACGATTGAATTTCGTCATGGCCATTGCGACGCCCTCGGCGATTATCGAACGAATGGCATCGGCGGCAAAGCCGACAAATTCGTCCAATTCCTTGATTTGCGAGCGCCGGAAGGGCGCCAGCACAAATTCCGCGCCATCCTTCACCGGATGGCCCGGATGAATCCCCATGCGCACTCGCGCGAAATCGCTGGTGCCAAAGCTTTCGATCAGCGACTTGATTCCGTTGTGGCCCGCGGCCGAACCCTTGGGCTTGATCCTCAGCGACAGCCAGGGCAGATCCAACTCGTCATAAACCACCACAAACCGGGCCAGGTCCAACTCGTGCTTGGCCATCAGCGGCTGGAGCGAGCCGCCGCTCAGGTTCATATAGGTTTGCGGTTTAGCCAGCATAACGGCTTGCCCTTCAATCTCGCCAATTCCTACCAGCGCCCGGGAATCCTTGCGGGTGACGCGGATCCCGTGGCGCTCGGCCAGCCGGTCGATGGTAAGGAAGCCCAGGTTATGCGGCGTGAGCGCGTACTCCTCCCCCGGATTCCCCAGACCGGCCACCAGGAACATGGCAAATTACTTCTTCTTGCCCTTGTCCTTTTCTTTTTCTTTGCCTTTGTCCGCGGCGGCTTCTTCTTCCTTCTTGCCCTTCTTGATGACCTCGGGCTCGGCGGCGGCAGTGCCGGCAGCGGGTGTTGCGGCGGCAGGAGTCTCGGCGGCCGGGGCGACCTCTTCGGCGCGCAGGGCCACCACGTGGGCAATCACGGTGTCGCCCGGTCCCACCAGCTTCATGGAACCGCTCAGGCCGACATCGCTGACGCGCTTGCTCTGGCCGATCATCAACTCGCTCACGTCCACGGTGAAGTCCTGCGGAATCTCGTCCGGCAGACAGTCGATTTCCACGGCGCGGGTGATGACTTCGAGCAATCCGCCTTGCACCTTGACGCCCTTGGCATCGCCGGTAGTATGCACCGGGACGGTGACCCGGATGCGCTTGGTGAGATCGACGCGCTTCAGGTCGGCGTGCAGCAGGGTGCCTTTGACGGGGTCCACCTGCTCATCCAGCACCATGGCCGGAGTGGTTTCGCCGTCCTGGACGGCCAGATTGAAGATGGTATTGAACCCGGTTTTGCTGCGGATGATCTTGGTGATTTCCCGCGGGTCCACGGTGACGCTGATGGGGTCTTTGTAGGCGCCATAAACGACGGCCGGGATCCGCCCGGCGCGGCGTGTACGGCGTGCTTCATTCTTACCGCGCGAGGCACGCACCTCGGCGGTGACGGTAATATCCTGTCTCACTGCATTCTCCTTTAGCGGGGCCGAAGTCCGGTTCACCCTGACGGGCTAACGTGGGTTCGGGCACCCGGAAACCAAACCCGACGCGGAGACACGGAGGCGCGGAGGAAAACCGCGGAGACCACCTGGGTTTTCTCCGAGCATTTCCTCCGCGTCTCCGCGCCTCCGCGTCGACTTTCTGCCACTCAAATAAACAACACGCTCACCGAAGTCTCATCGTGAATCGACCGGATGGCTTCCGCCAACAACTTCGCGACCGATAACGACTTGATCCGGCTTGAATTTTTCGCCTCTGGCGAGAGCGGAATCGAATTCGTAAAAACCACTTCCTTCAAAGATGACGCCTCAATCCGGCTGACTGACGAACCGGAGAGCACGGCATGGGTCGCGCAGGCCGACACACTGGCCGCGCCTTTGGCCAGCAACGCCTCCGCGCCCTTCACCAGGGTCCCACCGGTATCGATGAGATCGTCCACAATCAGGCAGTTGTGACCGGCCACATTACCAACTACGTTCATCACCTCGGCGACATTGGCTTCCTCGCGCCGCTTATCGATGATGGCCAAGGGCGAATTCAGCCGCTTGGCAAAAGCCCGGGCGCGTTCCACACCCCCGGCGTCCGGCGAAACCACCGTCAGGGCCGGAACGTTCAAAGCCTTAAAATACTCGATCAATACCGGGGTGGCGAACAGGTGGTCCACCGGGATATCGAAAAAACCCTGGATCTGCGCGGCGTGCAAATCAAGCGCCAGAACGCGGTCCGCCCCCGCCGTTTCCAGCAGCGCCGCCACCACGCGGGCCGAAATCGGAACGCGCGGTTTATCCTTGCGATCCTGACGGGCGTAACCATAATAGGGTAACACTGCGGTGATGCGCTCCGCTGAGGCGCGTTTCAGGGCGTCGATCATCAGCAGCAGTTCCATCAGGTGGCGGTCCACCGGAGTGCAGGTCGGCTGGATGATGAAAACGTCGGCGCCGCGCACGTTTTCCTGGATCTGGAGATGAATCTCGCCGTCGGCGAATTGGCGGATGGCGGGGTCGCCGAGGGGCGTGCCGAGATGCACGGCAATTTCCTGCGCCAGCTCAAGGTTGGCGTTACCCGAGAAGACTTGAAGACATTCTCGACTTTTCATGCGTAGCGGCTGCGGGGAGGCCATGCGTTCCCGTGGCAGTGTTCCTTAAGCCAGCGCCACCACGATGCCCGGTAGCGCGCCCGGTTAACCAGCGAAATCCGAAAAAAGCTTGGGTTGCTCGCCGGCCACTGTCCCGACGATGGCTCACCCCCAGACGGCTCAAGCAGAGCCGCTTCCACCGGAGATTCTTCACCCAGTGCCGCGATGGCTCGAGAAACTCCTTGGGCATCGCGGAAGAGTCCAAACAGCGCGGACCCACTGCCGGTCATCAGGGCCGGCGAGGCGCCTGCCCGAAGCAGCCGCTCTTTCAGGGCAGCCAGCTCCGGATGCCGCCCGAAGACGGCCGGCTCGAAATCGTTCCCGGCAGGGACGGAACTACTTACATCCCACACCTGCGACTGGAAACTAAATATTTTATTTTGTTGTAATTCAGTTGTCAAACTGGGACTGAGCGCACCATAGGCCTCCGCGGTGGAAACATGCACCCGCGGAGCCACCAGCAGGCCATGCCGGGGCGGGCGATCGGGCAGCGGGAACAGCTCGGTGCCGCGTCCGATCCCAGCCGCGCAGCCGCCCAGCAGGAAGAACGGCACGTCGCTGCCGATCTCCCGCCCTAGCGCGGCCAGGGTAGCCCAATCGAGAAAGCCGCCGGCCAGCGGGGGCAGGGCCAGCAGCACGGCCGCCGCATCCGACGAGCCGCCGCCTAAACCGGCGCCCATGGGGATGCGTTTGGTGAGCCGCATCGCCACCCGCCCGGTGGCGCCCATGGCTTCCATCGCCAACCGGGCGGCGCGCAACACCAGGTTGTCCGCCAGGGCCAAGGGGTCGTCCAATTCGATGGCCGTCCCGCTGCCGGGCGTGAAAGCGATTTCGAGCGAGTCCGCCAGCGAGATGGTCTGAAAGATGGTCCGCAGCTCGTGGTAGCCGTCAGCGCGTTTTTCCAGCACCCGGAGATCGAGATTGATTTTGGCCAGCGCCCGCACGCGCGCCCGGCGAGTGCGCCGGGTGCTCATTTGTCGTATTGGAGCATCGAGTAGACGTCGTAACCGGCCAGTTTGCGGCGCCCCTGGAGAAAGGTCAGCTCGATGACGAATCCGATGCCGGCCACCATCCCGCCCTGGTCGATGACCATGCGGGCTACGGCGGCGGCGGTGCCGCCGGTAGCCAGCAGATCGTCCACGATCAGAACCCGCGTCCCTTTGGTGACGGCGTCGCGGTGCATCTCCAGACAGTCCGAGCCGTATTCCAGGTCGTAGGTCACGCGGACGCACTCGGCAGGCAACTTGCGCGGCTTGCGTACTGGAACGAAGCCCGCGCCCAGGGCGTATGCCAGGGCCGGCGCGAAGATAAAGCCGCGCGCCTCCACGCCCACCACCACGTCCACCTGAGCCTCCCGGTAATGGGAGCGCAGGCCGTCGATGACCAACCGCAGCCCATGCGGGTCTTTGAGCAAGGTGGTGATGTCGTAAAAGAGGATACCGGGCTTGGGGAACCCCGCTACTTCGCGGATCAGCTTCTTCAGGTCTTCCATAGGGCGAACCTTCAGTTATACAACAGTGGCCCGGTTTCCATTGGGCCCTCTTTCGTCCGCCGGGCCAAACGGTGCGCGGGCATGCGTGGCTTCGGAAGCGCGCCAGGGGGCCAGGGTTGGCAGGTCGATTGCAGCATCTCTTATTGCCCCCAAAGTGAGGAGAAAAGGAAATCATCAATTTTTATAAACGAGCGAGGAATGTGGTCTTTTCGTTGGTCATTGCCGGAGGTATGGCCGGTTTTGCCAGTGTCGCGCAGGCCCGCGGAATGTCGCAGACTGAGGTCCGTAACGCGCAGCAGCAATTGAAGAACGATGGCTATTACAACGGCACGGTGGACGGTGTGGACGGCCCCATGACCCACGCGGCCATCCGGAAGTACCAGACCGACAACAATCTGACGGTCAACGGCCGGCTGGATATGGCGACCTGCAAGCAGTTGGGCATCCAGAACGGCCCGCAGGCCTCCAATACCGTTGCCAATGAAGCCAACTCCAGCAACGCCAATCAAGCCAATAGCAGCAAGGTAGGGGAAGCCAACCAGTCGGAAAACGGCACCATCAACAACCCTTCTGCCGCGACCGTGAGGGCCGCCCAACGCAGCCTGCGTGAGAAGGGATTTTACAAGGGCAATCTGAATGGCGCCATGGGATCGGAAACCCAGGCGGCCATTCGGGAGTTCCAGAAGAACAGCAATCTGAATGTTACCGGTCAACTTGATCAGGCCACGTTGAGTAATCTTGGCGTGTCCAAGTAAAGCTGTCCAGATGGCGGTGCAGGCCGGGTGATGCTGCCCGGCTTGCTTCGCAACTGTATCAACGCCGTCCCCCACTGCGCCCGCCCGAATTCCCCGACCGACGTTCTAAGCGCATTCCTGCCCGCTATCACAGCCGCCCAGGCGGATCCCATTCTGGCCTCGTCGTGATTCGAAAACCTGCCGCGGCACCAGGCCAGCGGGCTAGACCTGCCGCCTGGTACCCCCACCCCTGTTTGCGGGTTCTGCAAAGCCCCGCAAAATTTTCCGCAATTGCTCTTCTGCCGGCGCGAGCGATGGTATATGCTAGTTCATTACAAGAATGGTTGCTCGGGTTTCTAACATCCGAGGACAAATATGTTTTGGCGCCAGGGTCTGGATTCGAGCCTGTGGGGCATAGAGGGATATTCTGCCGCACTGCCGGCGTTCGTATTCTCTTCGCTCCTGCTGTGTAGCGCTCCTACATAAACGAATGACGATCTGGCGGACGGACTTAGGTCCGTCGTAAATTGAAGAATTCCGAGTGCTTGGCCCGACGACAAACCGGCACATCGATACCTGCGTTCTGTTCAACCAGCTCATCCAGTGAATACGGCACCACTTCAGGTTCAGGAAGCCTTCGCAGGAAGTTTTCTTGAGAGTCAAGGCGGAAAGAGGCGCCTCAACGAAGATGGTGATCCGTACTCGTACGCAAACCCGGTTTGCGGTCTTACCCCCTTCCCGGTTCGCAGTTCCCACCATATTTCGCAACATCGAAGCAGGCACGCGGCGGTATCGCGATCTTCTTGCGAAGATGCAGCGGCTGCGGGGAAGAGTCTACGCCGGCGACCAGGCCATCGACCGGGCCGATCTGACCGCGGACGGCCGCCACAAGCTGAGCGTGGACGAGGACAGTTGGCACGTCCTGTCGCTGGACCAACAGGGAGAGGTTGTGGCGTGCCTGCGTTACGTGGACGAGAGCAATGCCCGCGGCTTTGACGACCTGTGGGTGCGGCACGCCGCCGTGGCGCGTTGTCCGAGGCTGGGCTGGAAATTTCGCGAGGCCGTGGAACTGGCCCTCCAACGCACCCGGCAGGCGGCCATCCGGTTCGGCGAAGTGGGCGGCTGGGCGGTGGCTGAAGAGCATCGCGGGACCACCGAACCGCTGCGCATCATCCTGGCCACCTACGGGCTGCTGGAACTGATGGGAAGTTGCGCGGGCGTGGCCACGGCGACGTTTCGCCACAGCTCCGCGCGGATTCTGCAGAAAATCGGTTTGACCGCCCTGACCGTGGACGGCCAAGAACTGCCGCCCTACCAGGACGCGCAATACGGCTGCCAGATGCAGGCCCTGCAGTTCGATTCACGGGCGCCGAATTCGCGCTTTCGGAGCTGGATCGCCGAATTGAGCCGCGAGCTGGCGGCTGCGCCGGTGGTTTGTCCGGCCAGCATTGCCACCACTCTCGACCGGGTCTGGCACGGGTTCGACTTGCCCGCGCCGGCGCTGGCCCCGGCATAGAAACCGCGGTATAGAAACAGGAGACATCAGGCATGATTCATTTCGAAGCCGCGCTGCGCGACTGGGCCGCCGCGGTGGGTGACGCGAACGTGATTATCCAAGCGGCCGCGCTGCGTGCCGCGGAAACCGCGACCTTTGCCACGAACCACGAAATTCCCGCCATTCTTCGCCCTGCCGGACTCAGTGAAGTGCAGGAATGCCTGCGCATCGCCAATCGTCACCGGATTCCGGTCTACCCCATTTCGAGCGGCCGGAATTGGGGCTATGGTTCGCGGGTCCCCGCCAGCGACGGATGCGTCCTGCTGGATCTCGGCCGGATCAACCGGATCGTGGATTTCAATGAAGAACTGGGCTACGTCACGGTGGAACCGGGGGTCACACAGGCGCAGCTCTACGAGTTTCTGCGCCAGCGCAACTCCAAATTATGGATGGATTCGACCGGCGCCAGCCCTCACTGCAGCCTGATCGGCAACGCCGTGGAGCGCGGGTTCGGCCACACACCGTACGGCGACCACTTCGCCCACACTTGCGGGCTGGAGGTGGTTTTGCCCACGGGCGCGGTGATCGAAACCGGTTTCGGGCGGTTTGCCGGCGCCAATGCCACGCCAGTCTACCGTTGGGGCGTGGGACCGGCCTTTGACGGCTTGTTTTCGCAATCGAACTTCGGCGTGGTCACGCGCATGACCCTCTGGCTGATGCCCGCGCCGGAGTATTTTCAGGCGTACTACTTCCGCTGCGAGGAACCCGATGGGGTGGGCGGCATCATCGACGCGCTGCGTCCGCTGCGCCTGAATGGAACCATTCGCAGCGCCTCCCACATCGCCAACGATTACAAAGTCCTGTCGGCGTTGCGCCAGTACCCATGGGAGGAAACCGGAGGACGGACGCCGCTCGACGGCGCGATGATGAGCCGGTTCCGGCGCGACCTGAAGATCGGACCGTGGAACGGGTCTGGCGCGCTCTACGGGACCAAGGGGCAGGTGAAGGAGGCTCGCCGCCTGCTGCGGAAAGCCCTGCGGGGAGTGGCTACCCGGCTGGAATTTCTGGATGATCGAAAGCTGAAGCTGGCGAGCCTGTTCGCCAAACCGTATCAGTGGGTGAGCGGGTGGGATCTACGGCGAACCCTGGCTGTGCTGAAGCCGGTGTACGGACTGATGAAGGGCATTCCGACGGACCATCCCCTGGCGAGCACCTATTGGAGGAAGCGCCAGGCGCCGCCCGAGGCCATGGACCCCGACCGCGACGGATGCGGCCTGCTATGGTGCAGCCCCGTCGCGCCAGGCGACGGAGCATCCCTCAACCACCTGACATCGTTGGTGAGCGGGCTGGTGCTGGACCACGGTTTTGAACCGGCCATTTCGCTCACCATGATCACCGAACGGGCAGTGGCCTGCATTATTTCGATTGCCTACGATCGGGAAGTGCAGGGAGAGGACGAACGGGCGATGGCCTGTTACAAACATCTGGTGCAGGAACTGGAGCGACAGGGTTACTACTCTTACCGCTTGAGCATCGGCATGATGTCGGCCATGGGCGAGCCGGGCGATTACACGAACCTGATGCGAGACATCAAGCAGGTGCTCGACCCGGCCGGCATTCTCGCTCCGGGACGGTATGTGCCCGCAGAGAGCCATGCATCGCCCGTTCGGGAGCCCGCGCACGCCATTGCCGAGTGCGCGGGACCATCCTCAACCCGGCTGCGGGCCCGAACGGCAGCGTCATAGGACCCGATTTCGGCCGGCAGGGCGCACTACCGGGAAGGCTTGCGCTGAAAACGCACCCGGCCGGCGGCGAGGAGCACCAGACCGACGGCCATCAGGGTGAGTCCGCCAGGTTCGGGCACGCCGGAACTTAATGTAATTACGAGGTTCGAATCGGAGTAACTGTTGGTCACTGAGAAGTCGGGGTTACTCAGATCCGCGAGGACCGTCTGGAAAGGCTCATTGAACTGGGCGGTAAATATGCCGCTCCAGGTGCTGAGTCCATCCGAGGTCACGCCGCTGAAGGTGAACGTGGCGGTGCTGCCGGTCACATCCGACGAACCTGGGCCGCCGGGACCCGTATTCTGAAAGCCGAACGGCGAGCCACCGGTAACCGCAGGGGTACACGTCTGGCCGACCAGGGGTGTATCCGTGCAGTCGGTCGAGGTATCGGCTCCAGCATCGATATAGTTGATCATCAGCATGGGAAACATGGGCGCCCCAAGGAAACTGACGAAATCCTGCGCCGAAAAGGTGCTCCCCACCGGCTCGGTGGCGCGGTTCAGGTCGGCGATGGTCACGTTCGTGTCTCCCAGACCGACGAAGCTTCCCGAAAGGTCGGTATTGTTTTCGATGGTCGCCTGGTTGGCAAGGCCGCCGTCACTGGTCCACGTAATCGTATTCAAAGTGGCGGTGATGCTTCCATCGAGATCGAATGTTCCGGAAATCACTGTGGATGCACTCAGGCTCCCGGTAAATGCGCTGGCTATCGCGAGCATGAGAGTTATACGTTGCGCTTGCACTTGTGGTCCTCCGATTTTGGTTGGACGGCTACTCGAATCTTGGCCGCCAGCAGTACACGGATTTAGTCTGCACTGGCCCGTGAGTGCCTGTCTGTGAGGATCAAACCGAAGACTAACTTAAGCAAGCGGAAGGCTGTATGACCGATAACTCATCGCCATGCGCAGTGTATCGGTACTCTCTTTGTGGGTAACCGGCAATGTCCGCTGAGGTTCCACCGCTGTAAGGAAGTCATTCAGAAGGTATCTGCTCATACTTACTCTCCGTATGGCGGAATACACGGCGGTTTTGTAGTGATGGGAACATCCATTACGGGCAAGGCCCGGCCTCGACGCGGGAGTGCTTGCCGGGCCGAAGAAGTTCAAAAGATAACCGCGGTTGCGGGTTCCGGGGGCCCGAAGGCGGCGGGCTGGCCGGCAGCGGGACCTTTGTACGCGAACATCCACCGTGCCCGTAACGTCATCATCGTTTCATTGTTCTTTTGCGACAGACCGCACTAAAATAAAAGTAGCTTCAGAAACAATGAGGCGCATATGAGATCCCGGGTGTTGTACATTTCCGGGCATCCGGAAGATGCCCGCGACCTGACGAGAATGCTGTTCGACCTTCCTGTGGCTTTGCATTACGTGAAGTCTCTGCGGCAGGCTCGCAGAAAGCTCCAACAGCACCACTATTCAGTGGTTCTGACTGACTCCGTTCTCCCCGATGGTACCTGGTTGGACGCTCTTCACCTGGCGCAACAAGGCACCCAAGCGATTCAGGTGATTGTGACCGACCCGCAGGCGGATGCCCGGTTCTGGGCGGAAGCCCTCAATCTGGGCGCATACGACCTGCTGACCCAACCGTTTTACAGGCCGGAGGTTCGACGCATTTTGTCGAACGCCTGCTCGCGTATGCCCATCCAGGAAACGTCGATGGCCGCCGTATAATGGTTTTTCGCATCCGCAAAAACCATGCCCGCCACCGTTGACGCTTTTGTAAGAGAAAATCAGCACCGCTTCCTGGACGAATTGAAAGAGTTCATTCGAATCCCAAGTATCAGTACGCTGCCGGAGCACACGCCGGATATCGCGCGGGCGGCCGGCTTCGTAGCCAGCCAATTGGGCGCGGCCGGGATGGAGAATATCGAGATTATTCCCACCGGCAGGCATCCACTGGTCTACGCGGATTGGCTGCACGGGGCCGGTAAACCCACGGTTTTGTGTTACGGCCACTACGATGTCCAGCCGGCCGACCCGCTGGAATTGTGGATCACGCCGCCCTTCGAGCCGGCCGAGCGCGACGGCAATTTGTATGCCCGCGGGTCTTGCGACGACAAGGGCCAGATGTACATACACATCAAAGCTGTGGAAGCCTTGCGCGCGGTTTCCGGCAGGCTGCCGGTCAACGTCAGATTCCTGATCGAGGGCGAAGAGGAAGTGGGCGGCGCGTCGATTGCCCGGTATGTGGCGGAGAACCCCGCCAGATTGCGCGCCGACGTGGCCCTGGTTTCCGATACCGCCCTTTACGCCGACGGCATTCCGACGCTGGGAATCGGGCTGCGCGGCCTGGTCTACATGGAAGTGGAAGCGACCGGCGCGATGCGCGATCTGCACTCCGGCCTTTATGGCGGCGCAGCGCCCAACGCCGTGTATGGCCTGATCGAACTTTTGGCGAAGGCCAAGAATGCCGACGGCGTGATCCAGATTCCCGGTATATACGACCACGTGGAGGAACCTGCGCCGGCGGAATTGGAAAGCTGGCGGCGCCTGCCGTTCGACGAACGCGAGTTTCTGGCCCGCGAGGTGGGATCTTCCACCTTGACCGGGGAGCCGGATCGCAGCGTGCTGGAGCGGGTCTGGTCGCGGCCGACCTTCGAAGTCCATGGCATCGCCGGCGGCTTCACGGCCGCAGGGGCCAAGACGGTGATTCCGGCCAAGGCCACCGCCAAGGTGAGTTTCCGCCTGGTGCCGCAGCAGAACCCGGATCGCGTGGTCGAAATATTTCGCGACTGGGTGCGCGCCCACACGCCGAAGGGGATTCAGACGAAAGTGCGCGTACTAAGCGCGTCGCCGGGGCTGGTGGTGAACCCCGATCATCCGGCCATCCGCGTAGCTGCGCAGGCGTTTGCCGAGGTGTTTGGAAAGGAGACCGTGTTCATCCGGTCGGGCGGCTCGATTCCGATCGTGGGAGATTTCGCCACGCATCTGGGAATTCCCACCGTGCTGATGGGGTTCGGGTTGCCCGATGATGGCCTGCATTCGCCTAACGAGAAATACAAGCTCCAGAACTATTACCTGGGCATCTTGACCGTAGCGCATTTCCTGGAGCAGTACGGGAGCCAGGCGTAGGGGGGAATTATCCGGTAGTCGGCCTGCCGCGCCACAGGGCCACCCCAATTGCCGCCAGCAAGGCAGCCGTGGCGCAGGTGCCAGCCACCAGGTAGTGAATGCGTTTATGCGGAGCGGGGAGCAGGAACAACGACAGCGCCGCGACGGCCGGGAATACCAGCGCCAAAGCGAGGTTGCGCAGACACGCGCGCTTGGCAGCCGGCGTCACCCTTCCATTGTAGAATGCGACGGCCTGTTACACTGAGATAGGGGTGTGAAGCTAAGTTCCATATCGAAAGTTACCGTGACGGCGGTGCTCGTCATGGGGGTCGGCTGCACGACCGGCCCACGGCGGACCGATCCCATCGGCGAAGCCTACGTGGGACCGGCTACGCTGAAGATCCGCGGCGAGATCTCGATGCAATCCCGCACCGTGGCGACCGTGAAACACGGCGACCGGCTGGAGATCCTGCAACGGCACCGCTTGTTCCTGCGGGTGCGAGCGCCCAATGGCGCCGAGGGCTGGACCGACGACTGGCAATTGCTGGCCGCCTCCGATATGGCCGCGCTCAAGGAACTTTCCAGGCGCGCCGCGCACCTGCCCAGTCAGGGCCAGGCCTTCAGCTTCCGCGAAATGACCGTGCATACGCTGCCTAACGCCAAATCGCCCAGTCTCCTCACATTGCCGGCCAACCAGAAGGTGGACGTGGTGGCGCACATGCGCACCGAGCGCAAGGATTTGCCCCGGACGCCGCTGATTCCGCCGGCTCCCAAGCGGGTCAGGAACTACAGACCGAGCCAGGCGAGGGCGTCCCGATATCCCGTGCCGCCCATGCCCAAACCGCCTGCGCCGCCGGCCAATTGGCTGGACCTTTCCAAAACCGATCCCGACGTGGACGAAGCGCCCGAGCCAACGCCCGAACCCAAAGTCATCCCGACCGACGATTGGAGCCTGGTGCGCACCGCTTCGGGCCAATCCGGCTGGGTCCTGACGCGAAGGCTGGTCATGGCAATTCCGGATGAAGTGGCGCAGTACGCCGAGGGCAAGCGAATCGTTTCCTACTTCCCGCTGACGTCGGTGATGGACGGCGGGCAGAAGAAGTCGTTCTGGCTCTGGACCACTTCGGAGAGTGGCCCGCAGCCCTACGATTTCGAAAGCTTTCGCGTGTTCATCTGGAGTTTGAAGCGGCACCGCTACGAAACCGCATATATTGAGCGCAACATTCACGGGTTCGCCCCGGTTTTGGTGCACGACGTGGATTATGCCCCTCAAACGCGCAGCAGAGGCGAGGCGGAAACCGAAAAGTATCCTGGTTTTTCGGTGTGCGAGGAGGATGATTCGGGGCAGCGGCAGCGGCGCGAATACGCCTTATTGGGCAACATTGTGCGTTTTGCGGGGGAGCAGCCTTGCGAAGCGCCGGCGCCTCCACTGGTCACGCTGGACGCGACGCCTGGAAAAGCTGGCGCTCCCGTTACCGCCGCCGCGCCGGCCGCTGGCGGCGAGACACTGACGCAACGGTTCCGGCGCCGCCTTCGCACCTTCACCAAGGGCCTTTTCAGCATTTTCCAATCCGGCAATCATGCTGGAATCGGAAACCGATTCTAACTCGCTCTTGTCCCAGACACGAGTTACTCCTGGTTACCTCTGAGTGACTGCGCCAACTAACTGAGGATCTTCGTCCGCGC